>DAIRSI010000013.1:90611-101146 GCA_036804505.1 Bacteroidaceae bacterium | reverse complement strand
TTGCGCACTGAGTTATGAATGTTTCATAATCTTTACAAATGAAGTGCTATTTTATCAAATAGTGCAACAAAAGTAAAAGATATAACAAAATATAACAAAGTATAGTCAAATAGCTTTGTGCATAAATATCTGATTACAATGATTATCGTGCCGGAGTGGTGACAATGTTGTGTCCGGTTATCACTATGTTACGAACAGTAACGGCGGATTGCCTCTTATTGTAAAGAATTGAAGGACTTTGAGAAAATGATTTATACTAATTCGTACATATTTTGTACAGAATAGATTAATATTTGATTATATTCTCTTATAAAATTCCATTTTATTTATATTTTTGCAAAATAACTTCAAAAAAATAATTATGGAAATTGTAAAAAACTCTGAAGTATGCTCCCGGAAGGAATATGAACCTCCCAAGAGCTTTACGATTGAACTGGAAATACAATCATTTATTGCCGGAAGCAATGAACTTCCGAATGAAAAAGAAGAGGAACTTGAGTCGAAATTGAACAGTCCTGCTCCGAGAATAGTGTTTAACTCCTAAAAAAATGACTGTTATGAAGATATTCAATTCTTTTTGCATAGTGGCCTGTATGGTTTCTTTGCTGTCTGCATGTAGTGTGGACGATATGATTTCGGAAGACAAGGGCTTCACCATCACCGCCAATGTGGATACAACGGCAACAAGGGTGAGCTATACTTATGGTGATATTGATACGAATACCAAGGGATTGCTCGTGAAATGGGAAAGCGGGGACGTGATTGATGTGTATACGGGAAGTGTGTCTTCTACGACCAAAAGCAGTCCTTCGTTCACTTTGACAAGCGGAAACGGCAACAATAGGGCCCAATTCGGCGGAGGTTCTTTGGTGGGGACTCTTACCAGTGGAACAACACCGGTTTATGCATTGGTGAAAAAAAACAACGTGACGGTCTCGGGAACAGCAGGAACGCTGAGCGTGAATCTCGACGGACAAGCCGGAACGCTAGCCGATGCGGCCAGCCGCGATGTCCTGATGGCTTCGACGACGTATGCGGGTAGTAACGACCTCAGCTTCTCGTTCTCGCATAAGATGGCTACCATCAAGCTGAATCTGAACCTTCCTGAAGCGGGAACGGCCACCGTGAAACTGCAGAGTCTTTCATCGACGGAAAAACTGTATAGTGCAGTGACTCTGGATGCAGCTACGGGCGGACTGACGACCGGAACAACGGCCACTAGTATATCGGCAACCAATGTGACTTTGGTGAAAGGTGACAACACGGTATATCTCAGTATGTATCCGCAGGCTGTAACGGGATTGCAGGCAATAGTAACCATGAGTACAGGGAAACAGTATTCCTGCACCATTCTGAAGAGTTCCAAGACTCTGGAAGCAGGGAAATTGTATTCGGCTTCACGAACGGTATATGGTCCGACATTGTATATAACTTCTACAAAAACAAAACCCATAACAATGGTTGTGTCGAGCGTGGATTATGATGATACGGCTCTTGCACCCGGCGGAACGTTCGAAACAAAAGCCAAGGCTTGCATTGACTATATGTTTGATGTGGAACCGTACAAGACTTATAAGGAATATTTTAATGTGTACATTATTCCGACTAAGAATTCGGATGTAGGCTATACCAGTACTACGACGACCGTGGATTCGAAAAAAACCTACAGCTATACCATCGACATTGCAAATGGTCCCTTGCAAGGCTTTATGAAACAAAATTGTCCTGATATCTATAATAATAATAAAACCAACATATATAATTTGACTGTTGCACTTCTTGCCAACACGGATGTCTATTTCGGGAAAACTTTATCGACCAATGTGGGACTGGATTGTGCAGTAACCACAGCAGCTGACGGCAACTGGGGTTGGAAAGGAAACAATGGTTCTGCAGTAACGAATTCCGGAGATTATAAAAATGTATTTCTGCATGAGTTTGCCGGCCATGGATTCGGGCGACTGGCTGATGAATATTGGTATGATAATGCCCTGACATATTCCGGCACTAATTTGGAAGGATACCATGCATGGACTGTTCCTTTTGGGAAGAATACCATTTCGGCTGCAGAATCTCAAGTAACATCGACTTACTATTGGCGTCACATGGTATCAGGTATCGGAGCTGAAGGTGAGACTTTTCCGAAAGAGGGGTTGTTTGAAGGAGGATTCGTTTATGGAAAAGGTGTTTACAGACCGGAACAAATCAGTGTGATGGATGACAACCGACCTTATTTCAATGCATACTCACGTCAGCTTATCGTGGAAAGAATTCTTTCTTTGGCCGGAGAAACATTCAATTATGCCACCTTCAAGACTAATGATAAAAACTTTGATTCTGTTGCAGGAAATGTACAGAACACGACACGTGCGGCAAATGTTGTAACGGTGGAACCAATGGAACCCCCTACTCTTCTGGAGTTGAATGTAAACAGATAATGATATTGTGATACAAGAAATCCCCGCCTGATGTCCGTTCTGAGGACGACAGGCGGGGATTTCTTTTTCTATTTTGCCCACTCTTTTCCTTCGGGTGTTCTGCGCCACTGGAAATAGGAATCCAGCACTTTCAGGGAGCTTTCACTCGGTACATCGATGGCACGCGGATATTCACCCAGAAGCATTACCGATTTTTTCTTGTCGGCTTTGAACTCAGGCCATAGGGGCATTCCTTTGCCATTGGGATTGCCGTATTTGGCGAAGTTGGTCCAATAGGTACCCATAGCTTCCGAAGTGGCTGCATCGGCACGATTGACGGCTTTGCCCAGGTTCATGAACACATAGGCTACCTCCTGGCCGTGGGGCGAACCGAATCCATAGCGGGAAGAGCCGATGGGATATTCGGGGTGACGGTCGAAGTAATAATAGAACACTTTTGACTTGCCTGTCTGCGACTGAAGGCGCGCCCAACTCCAGGTGTGCCATCCGAAGGCCGTATCACGCGATAGATCACGGGCGGTCTTGGGTATCGAAGTGTTACCTTCTTCCAAAGGATAGGCTTGCAGCAGAACGTCGGCAAACTTGCCATAACGCTGGTTTACATATTCCTTGAAAGCTTCCGGGGTGCGTGCTGTGGGAAAGCTGAGTCCTTCATCGGAATTGTAGCCGATGAGCACATTCACATCATTATATTTACCTTGTTCGTAGAGCACGTGCTGGTCATCGGGAATTACGTAACCATCGACAATGGGCCAGCCACCTCCCATTCCCATGCCGGTGGGCAAACTGTCGGCAGGAATGGCACGAAGAGCGGCGAGATTGGCTGCACCGACTTTTTGCATATAAGCATCCCCTTCTTTCTCAGCCTGGGAAAGAGGTTTCATATTTTCTCCGGGATAGGTGGTGGGGCGTGCAGGACCAAAGGAACCTCCGCTTTCGGAAATGGCACCGCGGAACAAGCCTTTTGCCAGCGGCGAAGCACACAACATGCTTACCGATATGCCTCCTGCCGACTCTCCGAAAATGGTGACTTTTCGAGGATCACCACCGAATGCGGCAATATTCTCCTGTACCCAACGAAGGCCTGCAATCTGGTCCAGCAAACCGTAGTTGCCCGAAACATGATTGGGATTTTCGGCACTAAGCTCGGAGGTGGCAAGGAATCCGAATTGATTCACACGATAGGCAATACTTACCAGAACCACACCTTTCTGTGCCAGATGGGTACCGTCATAGGACGCTTCGGAAGTGGAGCCGAAACTGAATCCGCCTCCATAAATCCACACCAATACGGGAAGCTTCTGATTGGCTTTGTGAGCCGGAGTCCATACATTCAGGTAAAGACAGTCTTCGCTCTTTCCTGCAGGCGGATTGCCCCCTTGCATAGGTGCCGGAGCATAATCGGAAGCGAGTTTCACACCACTCCATTGCACAACAGGCTGAGGTGCTTTCCAACGCAAATTGCCTACAGGGGGCGCAGCGAACGGAATGCCTTTGTAGATGTGCAGATTATTCACTGTTTTTCCTTGGATGGAACCGTCCTTTACACGAATGGTATCCGAAATTTTGGGGGAGCAACCTGCCAGCAGAATCAAGGCAGTTGCTGCCAGGGAAAATTTGATTGTATTCATGATTTAGAATTTTGTTTTTCACTAGTACAAATTTAATGTATTAACGGGTACGTTTGACTGTTTTTTGTAACAAAAATATTTCTTCAGGTAACATTTCTTTTTTTTGTATCTTTTTCCGATTTTTGTTTTTTTATTCTTATATTCGCATTTCGTTGATAAAATAAGGAAAATGAATGATTACTATAAATTTGGAAAATGGACCGGTCTGTTCCTGCTTGTTATCTTGTTACAATGGCTTCCGACAACTATTATAACAGCCCAGACTAATGCCTTCAAAATAGACGATCATCTCTACTCCTATTATGTGAAATTGAATAAGTACATACGCAGCGATGTTTCATTGGCTATGGCCGATACTCTTTTCAATATGTCGGCCGTACGCAACGATAAAAAAGCACAATGTCTGGCACTGACAATGAAAAATATGCATTACTATTACGAAGGCAATCTTCCCCGATTGATCGAGACGATGAAAGTGACGCAGAATTTCGCTTTGAAAACACCTTACAAACAGTACTATTTTGATCCGTGGAACAGGCTGATCAATTATTATCTGAAAAAGAACCAGATAACGAAAGCCCTTGAAGAAACCAATGCTTATCAGAAGGAAGCCTTGCGCCTGAATAACGGCTACGGAATCTCCCAAAGTTACCGCAAGCTGGCAGATATATACACCATTATGGGTGATACCCGGCTGGCTCTGGGGGAATTTAAGAATGCTATCAGAGTGAGAAAGGAAATGAATGATTTGCGTGACATAAACGATTTGTATTATGGAATAGGCGGATGCTACAACTCTTTGGGTGATTATCAGAAGTCCAAAATGTATTTTCAGATGGCCTATGAAGGATACACAAAAAACAAGTTCAAAGCTTCGTGTGTGGGACTGTTCCGTGCTTATGTAGATGAAGGTATTCATTCGGACTCCATAGAATATTTCAAGAAAATATGTGATCGCGAGTATGCCGAGAATCAGCTTTTATCCAGCAACAAGGAGTATTATCTGGAGTGTCTGGTAAAGTATTATATCATAAAAAAGGATTATCAAAAGGCTCTGGAATATGCCAATCTCGCAATGGATAATGCTCCAGCCGTTCTGAAAAGGGATGTCTATCTGGCTATGGGCGACTATAAGAATGCCTATAAAAACATGGTGGAATATCTGGACCTTGAAACTGCCAGCAGGGACCGTGCCAATCAGGCTCTTATGGTGGAGCTTGTGGCCAAGACCAACCAGTCTATCTTGGAAAAGGAGAAACAACAGCTGGAGCTGAACAATACCCAGATGAAGCTGCAACAGTCCCTCTCTCACGAAAAAATCATGCACATGCTGCAGTTGCAGAACAAGTTGGAACTGGATAACAGACAACTGGCTTTGGAAAAGCAAAAGGCCATAATCGACAGGAATACGTCTGAAATAAGCAAGGCAAAAGCCAAAAACAAATTTGAAGAATCACTGCTGATGCGCCAAAAGGACCGGGAACATTTTCTGGAAAAAGAAAATACGGTAAAGAAACATCTGCTTCTCATTTCATTTCTTTTCCTTATTGCCGTTGTGTCGTTTTCCATCATTTACATTTACATACGTTATAAGCAAAACGAACAGTTGAAGAAAGAAAAGGATCTGGCTGAAAGAGCACAAGCCTATGCCGATGAACAAAGGAAGAAAGCGGAACGGGCCGATAGTCTGAAGTCTTTGTTCCTGCAGAACATGAGTCATGAGATAAGAACGCCGCTGAATGCCATTGTGGGGTTCAACGATGTGCTCAATGGAGATTCCGACGTGATAATTTCTGGAGAAGAAAGGAAACAGTTCGTAGGACTTATCCGTTCCAATTCCGACTTGCTGATTACGTTGGTAAACGACATACTGGACTTGAGCAAGTTGGAAAGCGGAACGTATCAGATGAGCGTTACTCATTTTTGTGCTCAGGATGTGTGTGAAATTGTCATGGCCAGTCTCAAGTCCAAGGTGAATGAAGGAGTTGTGACTCATCTGGACCTTGCTAAGGATAAGATTTGGATTGACTCAGACCAGCAACGGATTCAGCAGTTGCTTTCCAATCTGGTTTCCAATGCATGCAAATATACCGAAAGGGGCAGTATCACTATGGCATGTCACATAGTTGAGCTTAATGAAAGCGATAAAGGACGGAAAGAAAAAGTGCTGGAATTTTCAGTGGCCGATACAGGTTCGGGCATTCCTTTGGAAATGTCGGAAATTATCTTCGAGCGTTTTGAAAAACTGAATAGTTTTAAACAAGGTACAGGACTCGGACTTCATATCTGCAAGCACATAGCGGAACTCCTGAATGGCAAAATCTATGTTGACAACACCTATCGGGATGGTGCCAGATTTGTGTTCCGGCTGCCATTGCCCATATAACCACATCTCTTGCGAAACGGTTTACTTATTGTACCTATATTTAGTTTATTATTTATGAATTACGTGTCTTGAATATTATTTTTATCCGAATAATGTTTCACCAAACAAATATTTTCTATAGAATAATGTAATTCAATACTTTACAATACTTCCCGATTGTGATATAAAGATATATATTTGACAAAAAAATTAACGAATTATTGGTTTCTTATATTTAAAATAATTATCTTTGCCTCATACCTTATTGTAATATTATGAGAAACTGTTAAAGTTATTTTATAGGAATTAGTTTTAAAAAAATACAGCATTATGATAATCTGTAGGAAATTTATGCTTTTGTTATTTCTCTTTTCATTTTTCCAATCGGGTTTTGTAGGAGCTCAGACGGAGAATGTGGCAGACAAGCAAATCGTAGATTATTACGAGAAATGCATGGAGAAGATTAATTGCAAAAAGGTTTTGGGAATGGCCGACGTTCTCGAATCTATGAGCATGAAAAAGAAAAACCCCGAAGGAATATGTCTGTCGGTTTTGGTCAGAAGTAAATACTATTCGTGGACCGCCAACCTGAAAGCCATGGAAAAACAATTGGAAAGGATGAAAAAGCTTGTCGGACAGGGCCGGAACAGCAGAATGATTTTTCTGGCATGGAACGGAATCATCAATTATTACATCGGAAAAAAAGATTATTCGACTGCCTTGGAAGAAATAGAGAAATACCAGACGACAGCCATTGACATGAACAACCCCTATTGCATTGCTTATGCATATTGCAAGATGGGCGATATCTATGCCGTAAACAAAATCTATGATCTGGCTTTCCAGAATTATCAGAAAGGTGTGGAACTGCTGACAAAGCGTAAGATTGATTCCGACCTGACCATGTTCTATATTCCGATGGGTTCCATCTGTTTCAATAAAAATAAATTCAAGGAATCCAGGGAATATTTCGAAAAATCCATTCCACTGATTAAGACTGAAAGACAGATGATTGCACCCTACACATTACTGGCGTTGGATGCCATTTATATGAATGACATGAAGGAAGCTGAAAAATATATTGACAAATTGGCGGTCCTTGCGAAAACCTATCCCATGACAAAGACGGTGAAAACCAACTATAATGTTGCTTTGGTTTCTTTTTATACGAAGAAAAAAGAATATACAAGGGCTTTGATTTTCTGTGATTCCATTCCCGACACGCTTGTCATGGCATCATGCAAACAGAGTGTCTTTGAAGAAATTGGCGATACGAGGGCTGCTTACAATATGGCTAAACTTCGGATTAAATACAAAGATTCCATGGATTCCAGAGAGGTTATGCAGATGCTTGCCGACTATTCCTCCAGACTTGACAATAACCAGCTGATAAGGGCAAATGCCAAACTGGCTTTGGACAATGCACATATGAAAATCATGCAGATAGACAATGAGAAGCGTTTGATGAGGAGCATTAACTTGCAACAGAGCCTGATTTTAAAAAACAAGAACTTAATTATTAAACGACAAAAGGCTGAAATGAGCAGGCAGCAGGCGGATATAAAAGCCACTACCCTCTCGGGAAAAAATAAAACCATCGTGTTTAATTTTATATTCTGTATTCTCGTGACATGGATCTTTTTTATAACTTTATACACATATTCCAGACGGAGTTATATCAAGCGATTGAAGGAAGGAAAAATAATAGCTGATAAGGCCAGAGCCGAAGCCGAGGCATCCGACAGACTGAAATCTCTTTTTCTTGAAAACATGAGTCACGAGATACGTACTCCTCTTAATGCCATAATTGGCTTTACCAATCTGCTAAACAGTAAGGAAACGGATTTCTCTGAAAAAGAGAGGGCTGAATTTCTTGATATCGTACAACTGAATTCCGATATTTTGATTACCTTGATAAACGATATTCTTGACTTGTCACGATTGGAAAGCGGAATCTATGAATTGAACGCGACAGAGGTGAAAGTGGCAGACTTATGCAGAAAAACCATGCTTAGTGTGCAAAGCAAGGTACGGACGGGAGTGATTTTGATCTTTGAAGACCCTACTCCCAGGGATCAAGGACTCATAATTTTGACTGATGCCGCCAGAGTGCAACAAGTCTTGATAAATTTTCTTACCAATTCGTGTAAATACACAGACAAGGGATTTATCAAATTGACCTATCACACTGATGGCAACAATTTGCTTTTCAGCGTAACGGACACCGGTATCGGTGTTCCTAAGGAAAAGGCGGAAACTATTTTCAACCGATTTGAAAAAATCGGTTCCTTTAAATCGGGAACAGGATTGGGATTGAGTATCTGCCAGAAAATTGCTGAAATCCTGAAAGGAAGAGTCTATCTGGATACATCTTATGAAGGCGGTGCCAAATTCGTGTTTGTTCTTCCTGTCACATCATGCCTAACCGGTAAAAATTAACCTAATATAACGACCTGATTCTATTACAGTAATATCAAAAAAAAGATTTTATCAATGAAGTAACCTTATTATAAATTTTAGTAAAAAATTAAAACTATCAATGAAAAGAAAACTTGATTATCTGAGACCTGAAACGGAGGTCTTGGAAATGGAGGTACAGCAACTGCTTGCCGCCAGTTCTACAGGAAATGTAGGCGATTACGGGAATGGTGATGATTACAGTTACATCCCGAATGTCACAGAACAAGAAGTAAATAATGCTTAATGATGGAGAATAAGAGTATGAAGAATCGATTGTTTCTGAGTCTGGCAGCATTAGCAGCACTTGCTACGGCTTGCACTTCGAATGAAGAAATCACAGAGATTAACGGCAAGAAAGAAGCTGGAAAGGTAGAAGTGACTTTGCAGGCTTCAATGCCTGGCACCCGTGCTGTATTGAGAGATCCGACTCCCGAAAATAAAGGCGTTATCGGTGTTTCCTGGTCGGCAGAAGACGCTATCCAAGTTATCCAACCCGGACAGAACAACGCGGCCACTACATTTACTACGACAGGAGGAAGCGGTGCATCCCAATCGGCCACCTTCAAAGGGAGCCTGACATCACCGCAGGAGAATGAGCAACTGTATGCCTTTTATCCGTCCGGTCTTACCATATTAGGAACGACAGCTACCGTGGATTATTCCTCGCAAGGGGGAACATTGAATGATGTGCAGCAAAGGGCAGTGATGTGTGCAAGCGGTACTTACCAGACTTCCGGCACATCTTTGGGGACATTTACCAATGCTGGGGCAATCTTGAGGCTGCAACTTACTTTTGCAACAAATGTTTCGATTAAAAAAGTGTTGCTGATGGCAATAGGCTTGGTAAACAAGAACACCTTGACATACAGCGGCACAACTGCAAGTTGGTCTGATACTCCTACAAAAGGTTCTATGACTGCCACCTTGACAACCCCGCAGGCTTTTCAGGCAAATACACCGGGATATATTTATATGGCGGCCATTCCTCAGACAGGACTCAGCTCGGTAACTATTGTGGCGACAACTGAAAGCGGAGAAGAATATACCGGTCAGCTCTCTGCAACCAATGTTCATTTTGACAAAGGAAATGTGCATACACTGACTATGAGTAACTTAACAAACAAAATCAATTTTACAGGTTCGGAATCATCAACGGGTATTGAACCGATAGATATTGATGGTGATGGAACTTATGAAATCATGACTGCTGAGAATCTGAAATGGCTGCAGCAAAATTCTTCATTGACTACAGGAAAGAGTTATAAACTGATGAAAAATGTAGAAATAGCGGGAGTTGTATGGTCTCCGATTGGAATGGCTACAAATCCATTTGATGGGGATTTTGATGGGAATAAAAAAACAGTTAGTGGATTTAATCCGGGATCCTATAATAGTTATTCTGGATTCTTTGGTGTAGTAGGAAAAGGAGATGAAGGAGCAGTTCTTCGCAAAATACATGACTTGACTTTAACCGGAGAAACAAATAAAGTTCAAGATGCATATAATATTGGAGGTGTGACGGGGTATGCCACGAATGCATATATTTATAATTGTACGGTCAACATGACAAATTTAACATCTACAAACTCTAATGTAGGAGGTATTGCCGGTACATCTGGTAACAGTAAGATAGTGAATTGT
>DAIRSI010000013.1:0-90511 GCA_036804505.1 Bacteroidaceae bacterium | reverse complement strand
CTCTAATGTAGGAGGTATTGCCGGTACATCTGGTAACAGTAAGATAGTGAATTGTGTGAGCAATATTACCACGATTTCAAATATTACAAAACAAAGCTGTGTAGGAGGAATTGTGGGTGCGTTTTCTGGTTCAAATACTATAGCATTCTGCATAAGTAACTGTGGAACATTAGAGGGGGGCACTTCGAGCCTTGGTACAGGCGGTATAGCAGGAGCCGGACCTTACAGTGAGAACGATATTATTTCGGGATGCGTGAGCAATTGCAAAACAATTACAGCAAATATAAAAGGCGGAATTATTGGTGATGCATCAACATCGACTCTAAAAAATAGCTATTATGTGAACGCATCAGGATACAGTGTTCCGACTGTAGCTTACACTGGAACGCCGACGACCACTCCTGTCAATGTAGGCAATGTAGCTTCGATATCATTACTGAACGGTGCCACGACAATTGGTTTTCTCAATGGTGAATCATCAACTTACGGATATCATTTCGTGGCCGGTAGCGGCGAAGTTTTGCCGACGGTTGCGCCGAACTGATATTAATTTTGAATAGAAAAAAGAAACTTTCCGCTTGTCATGATTCAAGCGGAAAGTTTTTTTTATTCATTCAAACAAGGAATATCAACGAAAACAGTTTCAGGGAAATGCTTGTGAAGATAATTTTGTATATAGCTCCGGGTATCTTCCTGAATTGTCTTGTCGGTAACTACAGGAAAAAGATTATAAGCCAGCATGTGCAGGTGAATTCCTCTCCTTTCGATGGCTTCCAGGCTAAGCAGCGTATGGTTTACACTGCCCAGTTTCCCGGAGGTGACGAAAACAAGGGGGTAATTGTGCCGGGCAATATAATCTATCGTGAGAAGATCTTCGGTGAGGGGTACCATCAGTCCGCCGGCACCTTCCAGCAGGACACGGTCATAACGAAGGCTCAACTCCCGAGTGGCCGATTCCATCTTCCCGAAATTTATTTCACGCTTGTCTATCCGTGATGCCAGCAGCGGCGAAGCCGGATAGCTGAAGACCTCGGGAAAGGTGAGTTGCTCCAAATCCTCGGGCAGCATGCCGGTACCCATGATGCGACGGTGAAGGTCGATGTCTTCACTATGACCTACATTACCGGTCTGGATGAATTTCTGCGTGATGGTTCTCAATCCTTGTTTGTTCCATTCTCTTGCTAAAAATGCGGTGGCATAACTTTTTCCGGCATCGGTATCTATGCCGCTTACAAAAAATACATTTTCCATGACTTATCTTGTTTTTAATTTTGCAACGATGTAGATGGGTTGGTATGTGAGCCGTACTCCTGCTTCATCGCTGTACAGTTGTTTATATTGTTCACAAAAGACATCAAGTTTGGAACGGGTCCACCGGTAGCTGCCTGTTCCCGTGACGCCTGTCTGCTTGAGATGGCGCAGTACTTCCATGGGATTTGCAAATGCAGGACGAAGGGTGCTTTCTTCCATGTGGATTATCTGGAACCAGGGATTCAACAAGCCGGCGTACTCATCGGCCGAGAGATATCCAAGCCCTTGCCCCGTGAGATGACGCACCTCGGAAAATGTCAGTTTGTTGAAGCTGCTGAAAGCCAGCCATCCGCCGGGAGAAAGTGAATGGGCACACTTACGGAAGAATGCGGAAGGATCTTCAAACCATTGTATGGCCGAACATCCGGTGACAAGCGCAGGATGTGAGGGTATGGTTTCGGATTCGGCATCACCTGCATGGAAGCTGATGCGCGGCTCGTTCCATTTCTCGAAATGAGGAATAAGTTCAGGGCAAATATCATTGAGCCATAAGTGATTGGGGTTAAAATTATCAAGCAATAATTTGCTATAGAATCCGGTTCCACATCCGAACTCGAATATATCCGGTCTTGAAGAATCGGATGCATCCATAGCGGGACAATATGCTTTGAGCAAGGATATCATGTGGTCGGCAATCTGGTGTTGCACAAATGCTTCGCGGTCATATCCTTGAATGGATTTACCGAAACGGCGTGCCATGAGAGGTTTGGATAATGTACAGCGTTCGAGCTGAAGTGATAGTGTATGGGCATCATAGTGCTCGGCATTTATACTATGGAAGGATACACCGCATTCCTGCCATGCATTTTGCTGGTTGGCAGCGGGAAATATCTTATCGTCCGAACCAATGACGGCATGCGTCCAGATCTCTTTCATCCGAAGGGGCCACTCTTTTTCCAACGGTGCTTTCAGGACGGATTGTCCAAGTGATTCGAGTTCCGACTTTAAATCGTCCGTTGTCCTGTCTGGAACTTTTTCCATGAAGTCGGCGTATTGCTTGCCGCACATGCGATACCGGAACTTGTTGAGAGTCTTGTCATTGAACCCGCTGAGAGTTCCCTGGAATATTTGGGGAGGGATGCCCCGTGTGGAATCAATGGGAAAAGGAGTCCCGTTAATGGCTACAGATTCACTTACGGACAAATGTCTGCCATGTTTCAGCAAGAAACGGCTTGCCGTCCATACCCCGAACGACCAGGCTACTATCCGGATTTTTTCATATCCCGCTATGAGGGAAATATCAAAATCGTCGGTCCGGGTATAATCATAACAGAGAAGTATGTCACTGCTTGAGGGATGGATTTCTTGGAAAGGAGTGGCATCCATGCCCCACCCTGCAAAGAAAAGGGTGAGAGCGGGACTCCCGTTTTTTTGTAGAAAGATATGTTTCATTGATATCTAAATATGTTGGATGACGGATACTAGATGTTGGATTTCTTCTTTCGTTGCAGCCGATGTCAACGAGAAACGCAGGCGCGAAGTACCGGCCGGTACGGTAGGCGGACGAACCGGAAGCACATAGAACCCTTCCCGGCGGAAATGCTGTGCCAACGCGACTGCTGCAAGGCTTTCACCCGCCTGCAAGGGAATGATTTGAGACGGCGGCGAAGCCGGGGCAATACCTGTTTTCCGGGCTATGGCTTGTTGAACGTCGGTGCTTATGGAAAGAAGATGTTTCCTGCGTTCTTTCCATTCAGGCAGACGACGGAAGATGAACAGGGTCCATTCCATGCAGAGAGGGGGCAATGCCGTGGTGAAGATGAACGGACGCATGCGGTTCACCAGATAGTCGCGCAAGACTTTGCGACAGGCTATATAGGCTCCTGCAGATGCAATGGCCTTGCCGAATGTTCCAACAAGAAAATCTATTTCGGCGATGCAATGCTGTTCTTCGGCCAGTCCCAGACCTTGTTCACCTCTCACACCTATGGCATGGGCCTCGTCCACATAAAGCATCACGTTGGGGTATTTTCTCTTGATGTCAACCAGCCGGCGCAAGTCGGTGATGTCTCCATCCATGCTATATATGCTTTCAACCGCAATAATCAGAGTGTGGTATTGGGAATGGTTGCTATCGACCAGCCTCTCCAGCTGTTCATAATTATTATGGCGATAGCGAATGCACTTGGCAGTACACAGACGGATGCCATCAATGAGACTGGCATGTACAAGCTTGTCGGCCAGAATCAAGGTATGTTCATCTGCAACCGCAGGGAGGATTCCGGTGTTTGCATGATATCCACAATTGAACACCAAAGCGCTTTCCGTTCCGAACAGATGTGCCAACAGACTTTCCATTTCTTCGAAAATACGGAAATTCCCGGTGAGCAAGCGTGATGAAGAGGATGACATGAGCAGATTGTCGGCCGACAATGTTTCAATGAACTCTTGTCTCAGGCTTTTGTCGCCGGCCAATCCGAGGTAATCATTGGATGAGAGATTGAGCATGCGCGGTTGACCTTCGGGTATGATCCATTTTCCATCGTGGCGTACGGCCGGCAGAGAACGGAGGTTTCCTGTAGCTCTCAGAGCGTCAAGCTCATCGGCCCAATATTGATATCTGTTTTCGTTTGTTTCCATATCGTTCATATTTATATTTCGCTGACAATCTTCAGCAAGGAAGACGTCAGTTTGGAAAGCTGTCCGGATGAAATAACCATGAACGGCGGCATAATGTAGACCAGACGGCCGAACGGACGTACCCAGATACCTTCTTCTACGAAACGGCGCTGCATGAAAGCCATATCGACAGGTTCCCTGGTCTCTATCACTCCGATGGCACCGAGTACCCTTACGTCGGCTACCTGGGGGAATTTGCGTGCGGGAGAGAGTTCACTCTTCATCTGCTGTTCGATGGCCAGGACCTTTTGTTGCCAATTGTTTTGCAAAAGCAGTTTCACTGATGCACAAGCCACGGCTGTAGCCAAGGGATTACCCATGAAGGTGGGGCCGTGCATGAAAGCGAAAGGTTCATTCTCTGATATTGTAACGGCAATATCATCGGTGGTGAGCACTGCTGAAAGAGTCATATATCCTCCGGTAAGTGATTTCCCGATACACATGATATCGGGTTCCACCCCGGCCCATTCCCAGGCAAACAATTTTCCGGTACGCCCGAAGCCTGTAGCAATTTCATCGAAAATGAGCAGTACCTTGTATTTCCTGCATAGTCTTGCCGCTTGGCGCAGGTATTCGGGATGATAGAATCTCATGCCACCCGCTCCTTGCACGATGGGTTCGAGAATGAGTGCGGCAAGAGTATCGTGATGTTTCTTCAAAGTCTCTTCCAAAGGAAGCATGTCATTGGGATTCCATTCCTCCCCGAAACGCGATGAGGGTGACGGTACAAAATGACGAACGGGCAGTGCGCAACCGAAGATGCCGTGCATGCCTGTAACCGGATCGCACACGGACATTGCATTCCACGTATCGCCATGATATCCGGAACGAATGGTGACGAAATTGTTTTTCTGAGACAAGCCCTTTGCATACCAATACTGGACAGCCATCTTCAATGCCACTTCGACGGCCACCGAACCGCTGTCAGCATAAAAAATCTTTTGCATGGAAGGCGGCACCAATGGAAGAAGCAAACGACCCAGATCGATGGCCGGTTCATGAGTGAGCCCGCCAAACATGACATGACTTATCTTCTTGAGTTGATCCTCGGCCGCCTGATTGAGCACAGGATTGTTATATCCGTGGACGGCACACCACCAGGACGACATACCTTCGATGAGCACTCGTCCGTCGGTCAATTCGATGGTTGCCCCCTCGCCTCTTTTTACTTCATAGACAGGGAGCGGATTGGTGGCTGAAGTATAGGGATGCCACAAATGTTTACGGTCAAATTCTATATCCTGCATGCTGAATGAGTTCTTTGTCTTCGCTCACTTTGGAGCCAAGTGTGGTTAATAAATCTCCGACAATAGCCGAATTAATTCCGATATAAAGAGCTTTTTCCACTGTGTCACTTGATAATTGTGACCGTCCGCCGGCGAAACGGAGAAAAGCTGTGGGATGAATAAAACGGAAAATGGCTATGGAAGTGAGAACTTCTTCTTCCGTCAGTTTCTTTTGTTTCTCCAGAGGTGTTCCCGGGATGGGTTGAAGCAGATTCAGCGGAATGGACATCACTTCGAGTTCCTTGAGTGTAAAAGCGAATTCGATGCGTTGCTCCATGGTCTCCCCCATTCCGATGATGCCACCGCTGCACACTTCCAGACCGGCTCTGCGTGCAGCCCGAAGAGTCTCTATCTTCTGGCTCTGTGAATGAGTGCTGCAGAGGACAGGGAAAAAAGAAGGGGCAGTCTCCAGATTGCAGTGATAACGGCTCACACCGGCATCATGCAACAGACGCAGCTGTTCTTCGTCACAAAGTCCGAGAGAAGCGCACAGGCGGATGTCCGTGTGTCGCCTCAGATAACTGAAATGACTGCATATTTGTTTCAATTCGGAAGACGCCGGTTTCTTCCCGCTTGTGACCATTGCAAAACGATTTACTCCCTGCTGTTCATTGTATAGAGCGTGACGGAGACATTCTTCCTGAGATACCAGACCATAGATGTCGGTCTTTGTGTGATAATGAGCGGACTGTGCGCACCACTTGCAGTCTTCGCTGCAATGTCCCGACTTGGCATTGATGATGCTGCACATGTCAAAATGCTTGTTGGCACAGGTGGTTGTAATTTCATGGGCAGCTTCATAAAGCTCTTCCTTGAGAGCATCTGTGGAGAGCCATTGGGCTTCGTGAAAGGAAAGGTTTTCACCTCCCTGCACTTTTTCCTTTAGAAAGTTTACTGACAAATTTTCTTGATTCATAAGAGTATGGGTATAAAAAAAGTGCATTCCTCTTGAAAAGAAGAATACACTTTGATATGATTGATATAATGTTTGGCAAAGAACGCGGCAGGACAGTCGGAAGAATGCACTGCCGTTATGATACACGGGCACAATAATCCATTTGAGAGTTCTTTGGGGCTTTCCCATTCATCTGTTTCTTCGGATCCTACCGTTGATTCTGTACAGAATACGGATTCCGGAAGTAATCTTTTCGCTTGTTTGAGCAAAGCCTTTTCGATAATATTATTATGGAGATGGCCGATGCTGACACAACATCCTATGCTGCAAAAGGCGGCATAGTTCTTTCGGCTCCAGCGGGTGAAACGCAAACGGACTCTATGTAATGAGTTCTTTTTCATTTGCAGGCAAAGTTAATCGTTTTTTGCAGGGTAAAAAAGTTTTTGCTAATGTTTAGCATCTTTTGTATTATCATCGTCCACAACTTTGCAATACCAGCGCGGAATGCGGAGCAACACACCCAAACCGGCAAGCGTCTTTACAACAAAATACTGATTTCCGTAGCGAACGAGTTTTCCCGTCATTCCTTTGAACTGGCCGGTAATGACACAAATGGATTTACCTACTTTGGCTTCCACTTCTTCTTCAGAAACATAACGCGTGCCTTTATATTCCGGATCACAAAAGAGTCTGAACTCATTCATCTCCCGTGCTGAAATGGGACACCATTCAGTTGAATCCGCCCATTTCATAACGTTCATGGGTATGGTACATTCTGCCAAAACAGTTCTCATTTCGGCATATTCGGCAAAGTGACGGAAAAAAAGCAAATTATGTACTACAGGTACCAATATGCGTTCACGTTTTTTCCCTTCCGTCATCTTTTCTTTGTATATCATAGGAATGAAATGAGGTATATTTTTCTTTTGTAAGAAATCGGAGATTAGCATTTCTTTCTGATTAAATGTCCTGACGGCATACCAAATTTCAGTTTCGTTTTCAAGAGACATCTTAGTTCTTTTCTTATTTAATTTTGCAAATATAAAGAAAAGTTGAATATTTTAGGAATAAAATTGAGCGTTTATCGAAATGAAGTTCTGAAAAACATTATTTTTGCAGAGAATAGATTCTTTTAAACGTAATTGAATGGAAACAGATAAATTTACGGTGATCATCGTGGAAGATGTGAAACTGGAATTAAAAGGAACCGAGGAAATCTTCCGTAATGAAATTCCGAATGCCGAAGTGATTGGAACGGCTATGAACGAAGCTGATTTCTGGTCTTTGATAGCCAAACAGGAACCGGATTTGTTGTTGCTTGACCTGGGGTTAGGCGGCAGTACGACCATCGGTGTGGAAATTTGCCGGGAGGTTCGTGAACGTTATCCTCATGTGAGGGTTCTGATATTCACCGGAGAAATTCTGAATGAGAAACTATGGGTGGACGTGCTCGATGCTGGTGCACAGGGTATCATTCTGAAAACAGGTGAACTGCTTACGGCGAATGATGTGCGCAGCGTGATGAACGGAAAGCAACTGGTATTCAACCAGCCTATTCTGGAAAAGATTGTGGCCCGGTTCAAAGATTCCGTACTCAATGATAACCGCCGACAGGAAGCCATCATCAATTATGATATAGACGAATATGACGAGCGGTTGCTCCGCCATCTGGCTCTCGGCTATACCAAGGAAATGATTACGAATCTGAAGTTTATGCCATTCAGCGTGAAAAGTATTGAAAAACGCCAGGTGGATCTCGTCAACAGATTGTTTCCTTCTTCGGAGCGTTCAGGAATAAACGCGACCCGGCTGGTCGTAAAAGCCCTTGAACTACATATACTTGATTTGGACCATTTGATTCCTGATGAAGAATAAACTTGAATATTGGGGGTGTTTTTATGTCCTGCTCATAGTTCTGGTTACTGCAATATCATGGGTGGGAAATATTTACGGATTGCCTGTAAAGAGTCTTCTAACCCAGGAAAGTATCCGTTGGGAGGTTCGTAATGTGACGGCAAACTTCGTAACGTCTCCGGTAGCGGACATACTTTGCCTGTGCATGGGTCTCGGGCTGATGCAATACGGCGGCTTGCGGAAGGACTTACTCATGACCTATCGTTCCGTAAAACAAAGACGCGCACTTGTGATTGTAGCTTTGACCGCACTAGCCTATCTGTTGGCTATAGTTGCAACCATTGCTTATCCTCACGCTATTTTATTGAGTGCCACAGGATCCGTTCTTCGTTCTCCCTTTACAGAAGGTCTGGTTTTTATCCTGTCATTGGGTTGTGGAATCACGGGATTAGTATATGGCATAGCTTCAGGACAAATACGCAGTTTGAAAGATGTGCTCTCCGGATTGAGTTACCTCATAGCCCATATAGCCCCCTATCTGGTTGTGTTATTCCTTGCTTCACAACTTGTTGCCTTTATCAAGTATGCCCAGCTCACAGATTGGATGAGAATGACGGATGTAATTGTGAAAGTGATTTCCTATCTCGTATATTTGCTTCCTTTATCAGCTTTTTTCTCTAAAAAAGCTTAGTTTTCATGATATAAATCAATAAAATATGTATAGATATTAAAAAATATTTATTTATTGGTAAAAAGCGATTGCTGTGATATTATATTTGCAACGAGTTACTAGAATAATAAGGATAACAAGTTTTAAGTAAAGGTATTAAGGTATGAGAAAAGATTTATTGAAGAAATTAGCGAAAAGCTTTATTGAAAGAATAAACAATAATGCTTTCATTGTGTGGGGTTACAATGTAAAATAAATATCCGCAAAGTGATAACTGACAATCAGTTATCACTTTTTTTATAAAAAACATCTTATAAGCTTTGTGATTTAAGGAATTTATAGTACTTTTGCACTCGCAATTAAAGCTGGTTCCGTAGCTCAGCTGGATAGAGCAACGCCCTTCTAAGGCGTGGGTCAAGCGTTCGAATCGCTTCGGAATCACAAAAAAACCGATTATCTTTTAAGATAACCGGTTTTTTTGTGGCTTGTCGTATCGTATCATTTGAAATTCAAGCATTCATCGATCATTTTGTACAAATCCTCTTTAGGTGAGACAGTACTTTTTCTTGACTTCACCCATGCCATTTCTATGTCACGATAATCGGGCTCTTTCAGAGAAGAATCCTTTAATGACTGACCGGCCCAATCGAAGAAAGTTTTCCAACGCGGATAGTAGTATTCACGCATGAGACCATTCCATTCACGGTGGCCGTAGTCAAGAAGAGATTTGGTGTCGACACCCCAGATGGTAATGAGAGCACGAGCATTCTGTTCGTACAAATCCTTATCGGCCGGAGCGGAAACACAATTGCGGGCCTGAGCTATCCAGTTGGATACGCATAATTCCGGGCGACAGGAAAGAAGACGATCCTGCAAAAGAATCAGTTGCAAAAACTTGTTTGCGTAGTAACTTAAAGAATCAGCATTCTTGTTTTTGTAAGCATCCATGGCATGTTGATAGCATTCGCGCCCGTTATTGGCTACAAGCTGACGGGTGAAATCGACCAAGTCATATTCATAAGCATCACATCCTTTAAAGCGATCCTTGGCGGAATAAAACAAGGTTACAGCCTTTCTGTATTCTTTGTTATCATAATAAATATGTGTGCTTCCCCAAGGTGATACAAATTTTACGTCCAAGGACGGTACTGCGCACAGAACACTTTCCATAGGTCTGCGGGATCCGGGATATGTTCCATAGGCTGTGCGGTGAAGCAAATCCCATGCTTGATTTAGAACGTTGTCTGTTTTTCCGTACCGGTAAGCTGCATAGTCGTGCAACCAGTTATCGACAGACGGAATGGAATCACGCCAACGCATCTCGCATGCCATATCGAACACCACAGGATTAGTGCCGATGCCTTCGATGACATTTCCTATTCCTTTGAGATAGGGTGAGGCGAAATCTGTATGACGGGCTTTTACCGGCTCTTTTGCAACAGCATCCAGACGGCCGTGTAACGCGATGTTTCCACCCCAATTGGTAATGTTACACCAGATCCAGGGACTCCCATTGAAAGCCTTGCGCTCGTTCCAGCGATCCCAATATTCTGCACATAGGTCAAGTACCAGTACTTTGTCTTTCGAAATACCCGAAAGTAGTTTGTCGGTAGGATTACCGCCCCACGACTGCAAGATCCACACACTTCCAGGAACAGCTTTCTGCATGGCTCTCTCAATGCGACGTGCAGCTTCAGGAACATCTATATTACCGGTCCGTCCTCCTTCATAAAAAAGATCGCCACCATAATATTTTGTTTTTCCGTAGAGTTTCTCATATTCTTCATACCACGCTTCGGCCATTTTATCAAACAAAGGATCCAGAGGGTTTAACATAGGCGGCCGTTCATAATCACACCATTGCCCTTGTCCTACGATATCAGTTTCGGGATATTTGTTAGGCAATGAAGCTGGAACCATACCGTAGAATCCTTGAAATTCGGGTTCCATGCCATACTCTCTCATACGGGCAACAATCTTTTTCTGAAGTTCTTCCTGACGAACGTACCACTCTTCGGGTACAGGACCTCCCGCCCCTTCCAAATTATCCATGAGGAACCATCCTAAATAGGCAGGGTTTGGAATGAATTTGCCAATTTCTTCATCAGAAAAGTTAAAGCGGCGTAACGTATTGCGCCATACGCTTTCCACTCCTACCACTGCAAGCGGTGCAGTGATACCATTCATGGCCATACGGTCAATTTCTTTTTCCCATTGTTCCCATCCCCAAAAAGGCATGGAATAACTGAATGTGCAGTAATTGAAATAAGTGCCGATGGTGAGAGGTGTTTCCTTTCGGATTGTTGATTTTGGCAAAGGTAATTTCTTGGGTAGCTGGAGCTGATTGCCGCACCAGGATGTTGACGCATGGCAGGTGTACTTGAGATACCAATTGAAACCACTGGCCAAACTTACCGCTTTGTTTCCTTTAATGAGGACTTTACCTTTAAAGGCTGAAATTTCGAAAAAATCTTTGTTATCAGAGGTTGGTTCTTCAACAAAGACAAATTGTTTTTCGTAACCGGGAAGTAAACGACCTACCAGTTTAGACAGCGCCTCGGGTGCTGCATGCAGCTGCGATACTGCAATAAAAGCGAATAGCAGAAAAAATAAATTCTTTTTCATTTCATTTATAATAAGGTTAATTGTAATTACGTTATTACAAGCCATTTCATTTTCTATGGATGTAGCGAGAATTACCTCTTTGCTTGAATATTACAATTGGGAATAAAAGATAAAGGGATATCGGCTATGAATTTTAATATTTATTATAATTTTGAGTCGGCAATCTGTTCTCCGCATTAAAAAATAAAAACATTATTTTGCTAAAATAGTCCACCAAATGGTTGTTCCTCCGGAATGCTCTTTCTGGGCAATAATTCGACAACCGCAATGGCCGGTATATTCATCGTGATCGCGAATAATTTGTTTGCAAAGCAGAAACTCCGTTCCATGAAGAGTTCCATCCGAATTGCACATCTTGTCGAAACGAGGATAAAATAACTCTTCAAGGTCTTTAGAATCCATCTCTCGATGGGGATTGGTAAATTCGAAGCGAATGAAACGATCTTGAGGATATGCTTTTAGGAAGAGATCTGTAACGGATGCATCAGTATCGGTCGCCTCTTCTATTAAATATTCTATTAGAAATTGCAGGAGCTCCAAATCACCGATAGCTGTGCAAGGGTTCATGTCAGTATGAAGAACTACGTGAGTGTTTTTTCTTCTGTTCATCCTGTCTACATATTTTTTTGCGCATTCATCGAGGATTTTCACATTAATTGCGGTTCGTTTGAAAGTAACTTCTTGTAATTGACGGGAAGCGCAGGAACTGAGCAATGTAAAGATTTCCTTATAGTAGTTCACCAATTGTGAAAGTGTGTCTTGTTGTTCTCGTTCAACATCTTTCGAACAGGATTCCGTGAGCTTCCCTACGACTTGGCGGATACGTGTGGGATAATAGAGGGTTTCGTGCTTCAAGGTAGAAAAGCAGTTGTCGAGGACTTGATTTTGAATATGTAACTGAGTTTCTTCAAAGATGGCTCTTTGTTTGTCGTTCTGGGCTTCATCTATTTCCTGAAGGGAATGTTGCATTCGCACGGTCGTATTGAACACGGCAATACTGATATAACGGGTAATGAGTTGCCCGAGCAAGGAATCTCCTTCTTCGGTATATCTGTTTAGTATGACTCCCAATGATCCGATACAGTATGACATATCCCCAATATCTACGATCAAAGGATAACAAACGTACTGTTTATCGGAAGATGCAATAGTTGTTTGTTTTTCGTAACTTTGGTGCAGGAGGTCCTCAAGCCGCGAACTGTCTATTTCTGAAATTTGTCGAAGGGCCATGTTGAACTGGTGAGTGTTGTCATTATATACTGCCATACTGAGTGCTTTCACGGGACGCAAGGCATCGACATTCATAAAAATACGGTCGATGATTATCTGAGGAATTTGCTGCAAAGCTTCATCCGTATCCGGCTTTTCCTTTGTGGTGCAGGCAAATACTTCACGATTGATTTCAAGCACTTGTTCCAGATTAAGCCGGTATAGCATCCGCTGGCGGAAATATATGATATAGTAGGAAATTACAAGGGCCATAAACAGCAGGATGCAGACTACCAGGCCTACCATCTTGTTATTTGATGATGCCAGCATGCGTTTACAGAAAGTTTCTATATCGTGATCTTCACCCACCATCTTGTAGAGCGTGGTATAAGCATCGTTGTTATATTTGTAGACATCCCATTTACGCAGGGCCAGTGCTGCTACGGCTGCTTCATTTCGCACATCGAGTAAAATGTAATAATCCGTATCATAATGATGGCGGAACCATTTTATTTCGGCCGACTCACCTTCTCCGGTAATGGTGGCAAGTCTGCTGTTTCTTTTGATGCCACATGCATGAGCATTCAACCGGTGGAGGGCGGAATCGGCGTACATGAGTGCATCTTGATAATATCCATAGACATTGCTGTAATAGGCGGAATCAGCGTAACAGGAGGCTTTTTGCAGATCTGAATCTCTGTGGCTTGCAGCTAAAGCTTTCTTTTGTGCGGGAGTATAAGTCTCCGGCTTGTGATAGCAGGATGCAAATAACAGAACTGCTACCAGTACGGTTATGATTTGCATGACTGACTTTGGCAGACGGAAGCTGAAACGGCTGCCTTTGCCTAGAGTACTGTGGATGCGGAAATCGCATACATTGAAAATCGAACCGCTTTTCTTGTATTTATCAATAATTCCCTTGCAATTGATAAGTCCGAACCCATATCCTTTATTGTTACGTATGACTTCATCGCTTTTTTTGTGTTGAATACCTATCTGACTGGAATCATAGACCTTTTCTCCAAGTATTCTTTTTACATCATCATCACTGAGACCCGGGCCATCATCGGCAACAGATATTTCGATGAAATCGGTGCTTTCAGTTGCTTCTACCGTAATATGTCCTCCTTCGGGAGTATATTTGCGTGCATTTTCCATGAGAGTGTTCAGCATAAACAGTGTCAAAGCTTTATCGGCTTTGACTTGCGCAGATGTCGGTTGTATGCTGAGAGTCTGTTTCTTCATCTCGAAACTCATCCGGCCTTTTTCGACAATTGAAAAAAGTTCCGAAAGCGGGAAGTTTTCAATATGCAGACTGAGTATCCCCTGTCTCATTTTAATCCAAAGAGATAGAATTTCATTGTATTCGTTTATGCGGTCGATGAGCTCAGTAATATATTGGTATCTATCCCTTTTTATCTTTTCATCGGTGGTGGATTCAAGTTTGTTCACCTCGTTAATGATGCGGTCCAGAAACGGCGTTATGTTGTTTACCAAGGCCATGCATGCTTTCTTATTGAGGTTTTGGCGTTTGTTGTCGATGATGTGCTGCTCGTAAACGTAACGTTCTTTCTCAAGCTGTTTGCGGCGATCTCCTAACAAGAGGAATGTGCTGGCATTTTCCAAAGTCCATGCAATGTATGGATTGATGACTTTGAGCAGAGCTTTTTCGTCCTTGGAAAGCTTTTTGACTCTTTGCATTCGAATTTCAGCTTTGATTCCGGAATCTGCGAGCGGCAATGCAAAACAATAGTTATAATCTTTTATTTCAAAGGACTCATCTCCGATAATTTCCTCTGAATCATCCTCTTCTTGTACCCATATTGTGAAGTCGGAACAAGCGAATAACTGACAGAAGTCAGTACGGATATTTTCGGTGAGATGGGAAGAAATCTGCAAGAGGCTGTCATCTGCATCCGGAATATAACTTGTGACCTTTTGGCAGAGGTCCAATGCCTGTCTGATTTTCGCTATATGGATGGCGTTTCTTTTTTTCCATATTCTATAGGCAACAACGAGTATCATGACTATGAGAATGAGTGCGAGCAAAACTACACTGATAAGGATATTCATCTGCTGTCCTTCAATCTCAAGTGTATCATAGCGGCTCTCCCACTCCTTGTCCTGACGGGTAACATCAAGAATATCAAGATATATGTTGCGGTTGTAATCCGATTGAGGTTTCATACCCAATGCCGAATAGGTAAGGCTGATTTGTTCCCTCAAACGGGCAATCCATTCGGATACTGTTTTTATTTTTCCCCCTTTGAGCCACTGCATTTCAATTGACACCTTTTCACCGGGCCGATATAGGGTAAGAAGATGAGTGGAATCCGTGCAATGATAATATTTGATGTGGTGACGGTTTACATAGTTAAGTGCCACTTGCAAAGAATCAAGAGCATCGTGGTATTTCCCAAGACTGAACAAGCAGGCAGCAACGGTTCGATATGTGCCTGCTATCTGATAAAAATCATCATAGTGCTTGAAGAGAGTAAGAGCTTTTCTGCTAAGATCAAGCGGAAGCAGACTGTCAGGAAGGTTGTTGGTGTTATAGGACTGAATATCTTTGGGGCGGCTTCCATATAGTACTTTCGCTGATGATGGTTCTAAAAGCATCTCTGCCAATGCTTGAAGTGAATTTGCTTCAAAATAGGAATAACCCGTTGATTTGCTGAGATGTATGCATGAATTAAGATAGTCGAATTCTCGCAATGTAATTTGTGTGGTACTATCTCCTTCACACATACCTCCGGAACCTTTCATGTAATAAAGCTGCAATAGTTGGGCTGTATCCTTACGAATCACGCCATTGGGATCCACCTTCTTGATTTCGTCCATTGATTGACGCTCTTGCTGGAGGTAATAATAATAGACGGAGGAAACTATATGAAATTCAGATTCTGCATAGATGAGCCTTTTTTTGTCCTTTTCATCGAGATTTTCTTTTTCCTCACCTATTCTCCTCAGACGGCGTATGGCACGGTTGCGGTAGTCATAGAATTCTTTGTTGTCCGAAGTTCGCTGGCAAATTTTCATCATGCCTATGTCGGCTATGAGTAATTCGAGTTCGTTATCGGTTGCGGAGTATATTTTAAGCAGTTGATTACGTGCTCCATGGAAGTCCATTTTCATGAAAAGATAGAAAGCCCTGTTGTTCATAGCTTCTGCTTCACCGGAAGGATAGCCGCCACTAGCCCTCAATGCCTGTTCGGCATAGTAAAATGTGGAATCCAGATTTTTGTAATGGCTTTTGTATGAAAGGGCATTGAGAGAGTCCACATAGCATAATCTTTTCGTTTTCCCTGTTCTTTCACAGGAAAAGAAGACTGCCGATATCAATAGCAGACTCACTATCGAAAAGACCTTATGCTTGTTCATGTCATCATATCCAGCGCTGTTTGTGGAAATACCATACGAAAAGTCCGGTAATGACGGCAGAAAGAACCAAAATGAAAGGCATGCCCCATGCACTTCTTTCCAATCCGTTTGAAACGTTCATTCCATAGATACTGGCGATAAGCGTTGGAAACATGAGGATGATGGAGATGGACGTAAGCAGTTTCATGACGCTACTCATATTGTTATTGATGACATTGGCGTACGTATCCATCATGCTGTCGAGGATATTATTATAAATGGAGGCCGTTTCACTGGCCTGGCGCATCTCGATATTCACATCTTCGATGAGATCGGCATCAAGTTCATCTACCGGAAGCTTGAATTTCACCTGAGATAACAATGTACTGTTGCCACGTATGGATGTGATGAAGTATGTCAAACTGTTCTGCAGATGAGACAAACTGATAAGATCCTTGTTATCTATGGATTTGTCAAGGTCATGCTTGGCTCGTTCAATCTGGAAATGCATCTGTTTCAAAAGTTTCAGATACCATACAGATGATGAAAGGAACAGACGGAATATCATGTCGACGGCATCAGTGAATCCTTTGTTCTTGCGACGGTAATGCGTAAGAAAATCGTCCATCATGTTCGTAACATAATGGCAAACAGTGATACAGACATCTTTTTTAAGGATAATACCCAGCGGGACTGTGGTGAACGGCGATCGTGTCTCTTCATCTTCTTTGATATAAGGGATTCTAAGGATGATCATAGTCCATCCCTCTTCCATCTCTACACGGGCACGCTCGTCCGTATCGGATATATCAGCCAGAAAATAATCGGGTATTTTTAGTTCATTGAGCAGGAAGTTTGCATCTTCATCGCTCGGACAGGTTATTTGTACCCAACAGTTCGGCTCCCATTTATCAATGGCTACTATTTGCATCTTGGTTCTCCACAAATTCATCATAGGCTGTCCTCCTTTCTTGTAAATTCATGCAAAAATAAAGATTAATATTTATTTTCGGCTCTTTTAACTGATAAAAAACGTTCACTTAAACGAAAAAAATAAATAATTGAGCCATCGAAATGGACTTTCCGATGGCTCAACATGAACAAACACCTTTAAACAAAATGATATAATTGCTTATTTTCTTGCTGCTTGAATGTATCCGAGAGCTTCTTTGCACTTGTTGGTTATCCAAGTCCAATCTTTTTCTGCTACAACGTTTTTAGGAAATAAATTGGATCCCATACCCACGCAGGTTACGCCGGCTTTAATCCATGCTGTCAGGTTTTCCTCAGTCGGTTCTACACCACCTGTTACCATAATCATGGACCATGGCATTGGGCCGCTGATGTTTTTTACAAAAGAGGGTCCTCCTACATTACCTGCAGGAAATACCTTGCAAAGGTCACATCCTACTTCCTGGGCAAATCCGATTTCAGATACAGAACCACATCCGGGAGTGTAAGGAATCAAACGTCGGTTGCAAACCTTAGCAATTTCAGGGTTAAATAACGGACCGACTACAAAGTTGGCACCTAACTGGATGTAAAGTGCAGCTGTTGCAGGATCTACTACGGAACCAACACCCATAATCATTTCAGGACATTCTTTTGCCGCCCATTTGTTGAGTTCGGCAAACACTTCCTGAGCAAAGTCTCCGCGGTTTGTAAATTCGAATGCCCGGACACCGCCTTCATAACATGCCTTTACGATGTTCTTGGCAATTTCGATATCCTTGTTATAGAAAACAGGTACCATTCCTGTCGCTTTCATCGCGCTGATTACTTGAATCTTATTGAATCTAGCCATAATTTATTTTTTACTAAACATTTTTTGTTATTCTGATATCTTTTATCTTTGAACTCGTCCGTTAGCATTTCCTCCTGCCAGACTTTCCACTTCAGAAGCTGAAACAAGATTGAAGTCACCATTGATGGTATGCTTTAAAGCGGATGCTGCTACAGCAAATTCAAGAGCCTCTCCTTGAGTTTCTTTGGTGAGCAGACCATGAATAATACCTCCGGCGAATGAGTCTCCACCTCCTACTCTGTCGATGATTGGAGTAATGTCATAGCGCTTGGATGTATAGAATTCTTTACCATTATATATCATTGCCTTCCAGCCGTTGTGACTTGCAGAGAATGATTCGCGAAGAGTGGAAATCACATATTTGAATCCGAAAGTCTTTGCCATTTGTTCGAATATGCCTTTATAGCCTTCTGCATCTGTGTTACCGGATTCCACATCGGAATCTGGCTTGAAGCCCAAACAGAGCTGAGCATCTTCTTCATTGCCTATGCAGACATCCACGTACTTCATCAGCGGCCTCATGATTGATTGTGCTTTCTCGCTGGTCCATAGTTTCTTACGGAAGTTTAAGTCAACGGAAACCGTAAGTCCGTGACGTTTGGCAGCTTCACAAGCGAGTCTTGTAAGTTCGGCAGCCTTGTCGGATATTGCCGGAGTGATACCGGTCCAATGGAACCAGTCTTTTCCTTCCATGATTGCATCGAAATCAAAATCCTGAGGATCAGCTTCGGATATGGAGGAATGTGCACGGTCATAAATCACCTTGCTTGGACGCATGGATGCTCCGCTTTCCAGATAATAGATGCCCACACGATCACCACCGCGTACTATATAGTCGGTCTTAACACCATATTTGCGCAGCGCATTGACAGCCGACTGGCCTATTTCATGTTTTGGCAGTTTGGTTACAAAATAAGCTTCGTGACCATAATTGGCACAACTGACAGCTACATTGGCCTCTCCGCCTCCGTAAACTACATCAAAAGCGTCTGACTGTACAAAGCGGGTGTTTCCCGGGGTTGACAATCTAAGCATAATCTCGCCTAATGTTACAATTTTTCCCATACGACTGAATTAATTAGTTCTTTTTGTTTTATTATATACCTTATATTATACCTGACACATTTTTATGTGTGCGCACACAAAAGTACAACAAAATTCTATATCTACAAATAAAATCAAAAGATTTGTAGTAAAAAAGTTATTTTTTTGTGTTCGCACACGTTTGTTGTCAAAAATATTTGTATATTCGTGCTCTTAAAACAATGATAAGAATAATATGAGTGAGGTTATATTACCGGAAAGAATCAGAATCAAGGACATTGCCGAGTTGGCAAACGTATCTGTAGGCACAGTGGACAGAGTTCTTCACGACCGTCCCGGAGTATCGGAAAGCAGCCGTCAGAGGGTGGAAGAAGTGCTCAATAAACTCGATTATCATCCCAATATGTATGCCAGTGCCTTGGCATCCAATAAAAAATATCATTTTATCTGTCTTTTGCCTCTTCATTCACCTGGTGACTATTGGTGTGATGTGGAGAAAGGCATCAAGGCGGCTGTGACTGCATTCAGTGATTTCCATCTTTCGCTGGATTTCAGATATTATGACCAGTACGAAAGCAATTCATTTACCGATGAAGGAACTTCCATACTCAGTGAAACTCCTGATGGTGTAATGATGGCCCCTACTGCCGCTGCCATTACAAAGATATTTACGGGCAAACTGCAAAAGGCGGAAATTCCATTTATTTTTGTGGATTCCATTATAGATGAAGTGGAACCCTTGGCATTTTATGGACAGAAATCCATTCAGAGCGGATATTTTGCAGCCAGCATTCTGATGCTTCTTTCGGAAGGAAAGAAAAAGGTAGCAGTCATTCGTCAGCTTAAGGAAGGTAAAGTTGGTTCCAACCAACAGGAAAACAGGGAAATAGGTTTCCGTGAATATATGAAAGAAAAGTATCCGCACTGTGAAATTGTCGAACTGAATCTAAGGGCAAAATATCCTGAAATGGACGAGTCACTCCTCGATAATTTTTTTGCTGAAAATCCGGATGTGGATTGCGGAATTACTTTTAATTCGAAAGCATATATAATAGGTGAATATCTGGAAAGCCATCCCGGAAGGAGTTTCAAATTGGTAGGTTATGACTTGCTCGAGCGGAACACTTTGTGCCTGAAGAAAAATCACATATCTTTTTTGATAGCCCAACAGCCCTATCTGCAGGGATATTATGGAATTAAGTCCTTGTGTGAACATCTTATTTTGAAGAAGAATATCACACAGATGAATTATATGCCGATTGATCTTCTTTCGGCTGACAATGTAGATTTCTATCTGAAAGCTGAACAATAAACCATTATAATAATCAAACGAATGAATGCAAAGTATCTGAAAATTAACACGGCAGACAATGTAGCCGTGGCTATTCACGAAATCAGTAAAGGAGAACAAATAACTGTTGACGGACAGACTATCACTACTGTTGATGATATTCCTGCCGGACACAAGATTGCATTGAAGAATTTTTCTGAAGGAGAAAATGTAATTAAGTATGGATATCCTATAGGGCATACGAAAATGGCTGTCCGACAAGGGTCTTTCATGAATGAGCAGCACATCAAAACCAATTTGGCCGGTTTGCTGGACTATAGCTATAACCCGGTGGATGCGTCCCTTGATATTCCTAAGGAAGAACTTACTTTCAAAGGCTACAGAAGAAAGAACGGTGACGTAGGTGTGAGAAATGAAATCTGGATTATTCCAACTGTGGGCTGTGTGAATGGCATCGTGAATCAACTGACACACAATCTTTTGAAAGAAACAGGAGGAAAAGGTGTTGATGCTATTGTGGGTTTCACTCACAATTATGGCTGCTCACAATTGGGCGATGACCACGAAAACACCAAGAAAATTCTTCGCGACATGGTTCTGCATCCCAATGCCGGTGCTGTATTAGTGGTGAGCTTGGGATGTGAGAATAATCAGCCTGATGTATTCAAGGAGTTTATCGGGGATTTTGATCCTCGACGGGTACGCTTCATGACCACTCAGAAAGTGCACGATGAAATTGAAACCGGAATGGAGATTCTTCATGAACTTTATGATATTGCCAAAGAGGATGTGCGCGAAGATATACCTTTAAGTGAACTGAAAGTAGGATTAAAATGTGGCGGATCTGATGGCTTTTCCGGCATTACCGCTAATCCACTGCTCGGATTGTTCTCGGATTTTCTTGTTGCCCAAGGTGGAACGACAGTCTTGACAGAAGTTCCCGAGATGTTTGGCGCTGAAACCATTCTGATGAACCGCTGCAAAACTCCGCAATTATTTGATGAAACAGTGAAACTGATAAATGATTTCAAATCCTATTTCCTTTCCCATAACGAACCGGTTGGTGAGAATCCTTCCCCGGGAAACAAAGCCGGAGGTATTTCTACTCTGGAAGAAAAAGCCTTGGGGTGCACGCAGAAATGCGGAAAGAGTGCTGTGTGCGGAGTCATGGATTATGGTGACCGTCTCAAAGTGAAAGGCCTAAACCTGCTTTCGGCACCCGGCAATGACTTGGTTGCTTCCACAGCACTGGCATCTTGCGGATGTCATTTGGTTCTTTTCACAACGGGTCGTGGCACTCCTTTTGGAACTTACGTACCTACAATGAAAATCTCTACCAATTCGGCATTAGCCGAAAACAAGCCTAATTGGATTGATTTCAATGCCGGAGTAATCGTTGAAAATGAACCTATAGCCGAAACCTGTAAACGCTTCATCCAATATGTCATCAAAGTAGCAAGCGGAGAATTTGTCAATAATGAAAAGAAAGGTTATCGGGAGATATCAATATTCAAAAATGGTGTAACCTTATAAAATATCTTTATGTCATAGAAAAGTCGGCAAACTTACGTTTGGCCGACTTTTTTTTATCTCTGTGCTCATATATGTGCCTTTATTGAACAAAATTGTCAGTAATGAGGATTATGCTATCAATTTGCAAGTACAATAAGGTAATTTTGGGCATTTCGTATCGTTTTTACGTATGTTTTTTATTTATTACATTGCAAAGTGTAAGCAAAATATATGTCTATATAGTTAAATAATGTTTATTATACATCAATTTATTACGAATATTTGTTGCATAAAAATCTTTTTGATATTTTTGCATCGAAATGCAACGAAAACAACATTTCACTCGTCTAATACAATAGAAAGGTGAAAGCCAAGATAGAAGTAAAACTTAAAAAATTTATAATTATGAAAGCAATTAAATTTTTCGCAATCTGCGCATTTGCAATGGTATGTTCTTTGAACTTGAACGCTGCTGAACCTCAATTGGTTTACAACGATGTAGTTGAAAATGGCAAAGTTACCGGTAAAATGGTTTACGCTATGGACAATGAACAGCATCTCACTCCGGTGAACAAATATGAGTTCACTTATGATGGTTCTGCTATTGCCAGCAAGAAAGGCTTGCATTGGAATGAAACTGCAAAGGTATGGGAAAATCGTTTCTTGCTTACAGTTGATAATTCAACCAAAAATTGTTCCTACGCTGTTTGGGTTAAGAAACAGAACAAATTTGTGACTACTCAGACATTCGCTTTGGATAGCGATTTGGCTAGAACAATTTTGAAAGACAACAATTAAAAAAATTCTCTTTAAAATAATTGAAACAAAAAAAGCAAAAGGTCTGGTTCGTGAAGAATCGGACCTTTTTTATTTTGCTGAAGGTGATTTTTCGTAGAATTTCACGCTTTCTTTATTGAAAGCAGGGAGCAGCACTTCTTTGATAAATTTTTGATTTTTTCTTTTCTTTCTGTCTTTTTCCGAAAAAATAATACTTAGGAAGTTATTAAAATCGTAGCTTTTCCCCTTTCCGATATCGGGAAATTTATAATTGAACTTGCTCAGTCCCTTGCCATCTGCCATCCTTATTTCCTGGCTCATGTGGTCATATATAGGGTCCTCGTCCATACGTGTGTCAAACCGATAGGGTTTCAGTGTCAGTCGGCGGCGGATATCTGTGCTGTCGGTCATCAGTCCAGGGATTTTACGGATGAAGTCGAATTTCTTTTGAGGAGGAGTCAGTGGTTCTCCAAAAGCTTTATGAATGGCATCCAGAACGCCCGGTTTCAGTTCGTAACGAATAGAATCCTTCAGTTCTTGCGCCACCACACTTCCGCTGAATAGAAACAAAAAGATGATTACAATGATTTTCTGTACAACCATATCATTTGTTTATGGAACAAAGTTAAGTTAAATAATGCCTTGTGCATATAAACCTTAACTTTTGTTCAATTAACAATTGAATTGTAGGTTAATCTTATTTTAAGCTAACTTTTTATTGCATGAATTTCACACTCTGAAGAAGAATCAATATAGTTGTAACGAAGTTAATAGTACATAACTCGCTCCTACTCCTTTTGTGTTTTCTTTTGTTCGTTCTTCAATTTGAGTTTTATGAATTCCTCCCAACTCAAGTTACCTTTGAAAAATTCATCTTCTTTAAGGTCGTTCAATCGTTTTCGCGCATCATCATAGGTGGTGAAAACTTCCTTTCCATTGATGATCTTCGGTTTTCTGTTCTTGGGTTCGGTAGCCAGATATCTGTTCAGATAAGAAGAATATTCCTTGATATCCTTCAAATAATAGCACAGACAGCCTATTTTGTAAAGATAAATGGGATAGGGCTGATAACTGTACAGTTTTTTCAAGGCAGATATTTGTTGTTGGCTAGAACCCCCGTGACTATAGCAATCCACTAGTCCGTCATAAAGCCAAATCATAGTAGTATCGGGTACCGAAGTGAGCTCAATGGCCTGCTCCATATACTTCAGCCCTTGTTTCTTCCAGGAGGTACGAACGCAGGAATGTGCCAGATAATAAAGTACATACATGTCATCGGGTTTCAGAATATTAGCTGTATCGAGGTTTTCTTTCGCAGCATAGAAATCCTGTGTGATGTAGTTGCTGATGCCCAGATAACAATAAGTCACGAAAGAGTGATCACCGAGTTTCTTCAGTTGTTCATAACGACGGATGGCTGTAGGATAATTCTGACTGAAATAATGCGCTTTGGCATTCTGTTGGTTCACGTAGACATTGGTACTGTCACGGCGGCGATATTTCTCTGTTACATCCACCACGTCCTTATACTGCTTGTTGTTGTTCATGATATTGGTAGCCAAAGCCAATGACAAATAATCAGTGGAATCCTTCCTGTAGGCCTTGTTGTAACACCCGAAGGCATTCACGAAATCCTGTTTGCCTTCATAGGCCTGCCCCAGAAGTCGGAAGGCCAAGGCGCAGGAATCTCTTTTGATGAAATCGTGACAGACGTTGACCATTTCAGGATAATTTTCTACCGAATGAAGACAATTGATGAGTTGTAAACGCGCGTAACTATGTTCAGGATCTTTTTTCAGCACGTCATTGTAGGCTTTGCATGCTTCATAGAGATTTCCGCTCGACTTGTAGCATTCTGCCAGAAGGATGTTCCATTGCTCATTGTCGGGTTCATTCTTTTTCAGTCCTTTCAGCAAAGATATGGCTTCACTGTACCGATTGAGTCCTTTCAATGCCTGTATTTTGAATGGAATGATTGTTGCTTCCTTGCTATCCTTCCCCATAAGTGTCAAGGCTTTTTCGTAGTTCATCAGATTGATTTCTCTTTGTATGTCAGCATTTTGTGCCGATGAATACAAAGCCCAAAGGCACAGAAACACACCTATCAATTTTTTCATTTTCTTATCTGTTTTAAAACTTTGTCTGCAAAGAAAAACAAAATAACTAAAACGAGCAAGTTGATGAACGAAATTTATTAGTTAAATAATACTTATGTGTTTATAACATGAAAAAACTATATTATAAAAGGAGTAAAACAGAGAAGCAGAAACTGTAAGTATCGGAGAATAAAAACGTAACCAGCCGTCAGAAAAACGTAACCAGCGGAGACAGGACGGTTGGTTATGTTTTTTAGCTATGTTTCTTTTTTGTCGTATCATCTCTTTTTGCTACATTTGTTGCATAAAATTCAAAAGGAACTATTATGAAAAGAATCATTCTGCTTTTGGCTCTTCTCGTTGCCGCATCGTGCTATGCTGCAAGGAAAGAGAAACGCGCGCAGGTATTGTTGGAAACATCCATGGGAAATATCCGCATCGAATTGTATAATGAAACTCCGGTGCACAGTGCAAACTTTCTGAAGAAAGTGAAAGACGGTTCTTTCAATGGTCTCCTCTTCCATCGCGTTATCAAAGACTTCATGATTCAGGGTGGCGACCCTACCAGCAAGGATGCTCCTCAAGGAAAAAGACTGGGCGAAGGTTTGCCCGATGAGGAACTTCTTCCTGCCGAATTCCGATTGCCGAAAATTTTCCATAAGAGAGGGTCCATTGCCATGGCACGAGAAAGCGACAAAGTAAATCCGGAGCGCAAATCATCTTCGTGGCAGTTCTACATCGTGTGGGGGAAAACGTTTGATGATGCCGGTCTGGCTAAGCAACAGAACCGTTTGGACAAAACGACTAATGGCACTGTCAAGATTGATCCGGCCAATGCCGAAGTGTACAAGACACTGGGCGGAACACCCCATTTGGATGGTCAATATACTGTGTTCGGCGAAGTGGTGGAAGGACTGGATATTGTGGATAAGATTCAGAATGTGGAAACCGATGAGAACGACCGTCCCGTGAATGACGTGAAGATTATCAAAACGAAAGTCCTCAAAAAAGTAAGATACCATTTGCCGAAATAAATAAAGTTCAAATTCAAAAGTTATTTGTTTCACCGTCATATTAATCGATATTTATAGCTAAATTTGCACTGTCTTTAAAAAATTACTTACGTAGCTATAGAATATGAAACAAATACTCTCCTATTTTCCGGAATTGACGGACAAACAGATTGAGCAACTCGTGGGACTCGAAGCCCTTTACAGGGATTGGAATGCCAAAATCAATGTGATATCACGAAAGGATATTGACAATCTTTACGAACATCACGTGTTGCATTCGCTGGGCATTGCCAAATTTATTCATTTCAAACCGGGTACCAAAGTGATGGATCTCGGTACGGGAGGCGGATTCCCCGGCATTCCACTTGCTATTCTTTTCCCTGAAACAGAATTTCTTTTGATGGACAGTGTCGGCAAAAAATTGAAAGTGGCTGCGGCTGTGGCTGAAGGAATCGGGCTGAAGAACGTGACCTTCTGTCAATGTCGGGCAGAAGATGAAAAACGGAAGTTCGACTATGTGGTGAGCCGTGCCGTGATGCCCCTACCCGACCTCATCAACATTATAAAAAAGAACATTCTCAAAGAGCAGCACAATGCCATTCCCAACGGACTTATCTGTCTGAAAGGCGGTGAACTCGAGAAAGAATCGGGTCCATACAAGAGCCGTATGTTCGTGACGGACCTGAGCGATTATTTCAAAGAAGAATATTTCGAAACAAAGAAAGTCGTATTTGTAGCATTATAAAACGAGAAAAAATGATGACAATAAAAAAATTCGAATTCAACATGCTGCCAGTGAATTGCTATGTCCTTTCGGACGAAACAAAAGAGGCGGTTATCATTGATGCCGGATGCTATTATACCGACGAGCAGCAGGCTCTGAAAAATTATATAGAAAGCAACGGGCTCACACTGAAACATCTTATTTGCACCCATCTGCACTTCGACCATATTTTTGGCAATCCCTTTGTGCTGAGAACCTTTGGCATTAAGGCTGAAGCCAACCCAAAAGATATGCCTTGGATGGCCAATATCAAGCAGCGTATATCCATTTTCGGACTTTCCACATGTGACGACCCTGTTCCACTGGGCAGGGAACTCGAGGAAGGAGATGAAGTTACCTTTGGCACCCACACACTCAAAGCACTGGCCGTTCCGGGGCATTCACCGGGAAGTCTGGCTTTCTACTGTGAAGAAGAAAAGGTTGTGTTCACCGGCGATGCACTTTTTGCCGGATCCATAGGAAGAGCCGATTTTATCGATGGCGACGAGAGTCTGCTGATTCGCTCCGTCAAGGAAAAACTGCTCACTTTGCCCGATGAAACTGTGGTACTGACAGGGCACGGAGAGAAAACAACGATAGGCAACGAAAAACGCTTCAATATTTTTTTACGATGAATTGTATTTTTTATGTAAAATTACTCGTTGTTTCTTTATCGCATGAAAAACTTTCCCTATCTTTGAAACATAATTCAATACCTATAATTACTTATTATGATGAAGTATGTTGACTTGCCCGAAATGCCGGTTCGCCGCCTCCCGTTCTATTTGGCGACAGAAGAATATGTAGCTCGAAATTTCGATGAACCGGAATGTTTCTTCATGTGGCAAGTGAATCCGACCGTTATTTTCGGAAGAAATCAGTTGATTGAAAATGAGGTGAATCTGGATTATTGTCATGAACATGGGATACAGACTTATCGCCGCAAGAGCGGTGGAGGATGCGTTTTTGCCGATATGAGTAATATAATGTTCGCATACATTACTCATGATACTGCCGTACGCTTCACTTTCGACAAATATCTACGTATGGTTGCACATGTTCTGCAGGATCTGGGCATCAAGGCAGAAGCAAGCGGACGTAATGACATCACAATAAACGGTAAGAAAGTCAGCGGAAACGCCTTTTATCATGTTCCCGGAAAAAGTATCGTACATGGGACCATGTTGTTCGATACAAACATGGAGCACCTCGTGAGGGCCATTACTCCATCGGATGAAAAGCTGGTGAGCAAGGGTGTTCAGAGTGTAAGACAACGTGTAACCAACCTTTCTGAATATGTTAATCTGGACATAGAAGACTTCAAGCGTTACGTGCGCAACAATCTTTGTGGAGACGAACGGCTTGTGTTGACCGAAGAAGACGTAAAGAAAATAGAAGCTATCGAAGCCGAATATCTGACAGATGAATTTATCTATGGAAACAATCCCCACTACACACTCTCCCGAAAAAAGAAGATAAATGATGTGGGAGAATTTGATATCCGGATTGAACTGAAGAATAATATTATAAGATCCATCAATATGCTGGGTGATTATTTTCTGGTGGGTGACCTTGACCAGGGAGTATTGTCGCATCTCAGAAATGTGCAGTTTACCCCCGAGGCCGTAGAGGCTGCTCTATCGGATGTGAACATCGAAAACCATATTATGAATTTAAGTAATCAACAATTTATAGACTTATTATTTAAAACCTCTAATTAATATGGACGATAAAAAGACTTGTCTGTACGACAAACACATTGCACTAGGTGCCAAGATGAGCCCGTTCGGCGGATTCATCATGCCCATTGAATACACTTCCATTGTAGACGAGCATCAGGCTGTACGCCATCATTGCGGAATCTTCGATGTTAGCCACATGGGCGAAGTTCTGGTGAGCGGAGAAGAAGCCGAAAAGTACGTAAATCACATTTTTACGAATGATGTGACCGGAGCTCCCGACGGTAAGATATTTTATGGAATGATGCTGTATCCTAATGGCGGAACAGTAGATGATCTGTTAGTTTACAAGAAAAATATCAATGAATTCTTTCTTGTAATCAATGCTGCCAATATTGATAAAGACTATGACTGGATGCAGCAGCATGTAGCAGGATTCAACATCAAGCTTGAAAACCAAAGTGAAGAATATGGTGAAGTTGCAGTTCAGGGACCTGAAGCAGAAACTCTCATAGAAAAACTGATGGGACTGAAAATTGCCGACCTTGAGTTCTACACATTCAAGGAAACGGAATATCAGGGAGAAAAAGTTCTCGTGAGCCGCACAGGCTACACCGGCGAGGACGGTTTTGAACTCTACGGATCTCATGAATTCGTGAACAAGGCATGGGATGTATTGGTAGGCAGCGGCGAGGTAACACCTTGCGGACTAGGTTGTCGTGATACTCTTCGTTTTGAAGTGGCACTGCCGCTCTACGGACACGAATTGAGTGCCGACATCACTCCTATTGAAGCCGGACTTGGCATGTTTGTGAAGACCGAAAAACCTGAATTTATCGGAAGAGACATGATACTTCGCCAAAAGATGGAAGGTATCTCCAAGAAAGTTGTAGGTATTGAATTGACAGACCGTGCCATTCCACGCAACGGTTACGAAGTGGAAGCCGACGGAGCCGTCATCGGTACGGTGACAACCGGTTATCACACCATCAGTAATGATCGCAGTGTTTGCATGGCACTCATCGACAGCAAATATGCAAAACTAGGGACTCCCGTACAAATCCGCATTCGCAAGAAATTGTTTGACGGTACGGTAGTGAAAAAACGTTTCTACGAAAAGAATTACAAAAAATAACAACAATTTAATACATAAATAATATGAGCAAGATTATAGAAGGTCTGTATTATTCAGACTCACACGAATTTGTGAAAGTGGAAGGCAACGTCGCTTTTGTTGGAATCACAGACTATGCACAGCAGCAGCTGGGAAACATCGTTTACGTGGATATGCCGGATGTAGATGATGAAGTAGTCAAAGATGAAGAATTCGGAGCTGTAGAAAGTGTAAAGGCAGCCAGTGATTTGATTTCTCCCGTTTCGGGCAAGGTTGTTGAGGTGAACGAAGCTTTAAATGACAATCCTGAACTGGTAAACGAAGACGCTTTCGGAAACTGGATTATCAAGGTTGAATTGAGCGATAAGGCTGAACTTGACGAGTTGATGGATGCAGCAGCTTACGAAAAAGCTTGCGAATAAAACCGAAGAAAATTTATGAGTAACAAATATATACCACACACCGAAGACGATATCCGCGAAATGCTGAAAGTCTCCGGTGTTAAGACTATTGACGATCTTTATCAGGATATTCCGGAACAAGTCATTCTGAAAAGGGATTATGACATCCCTTCGGAAATGAGTGAGGTGGAGATTCGTCAGTTCATCGGCGGACTGAGCCAGAAGAACAAAGTTTGTTCCGTCTTTGCAGGCGCCGGTGCATACGATCACTATTCACCTTCCGTAATCAGTCAGATTATCAGTCGTTCCGAGTTCCTCACTGCATACACTCCGTATCAGGCAGAGATATCGCAAGGAACACTGCAATATATTTTCGAATTCCAGAGCATGATGTCCGAACTGACCGGAATGCCTTGCTGCAATGCTTCCATGTATGACGGTCCTACGGCTTGTGCCGAATCCATGATGATGTGTGTGGCTGCAGCCAAGAAAAAGAATAAAGTGCTTTTTGCCGCTACCCTCCCCGTTCATGTTCGCAGAGTGATAGCTACCTATGCAAAATTCCATGGAGTGAATCTGGTAGAGATTCCCGAAAAAGACGGCGTAACGGACAAAGCTGCTATGGATGCTTTTCTGGCAGCAGGTGATGTTGCCGGAGTTATTGTTTCGCAGCCTAATGTATATGGTATCATAGAAGACTTCACGGGATTTGCCGAAAGCATTCACGCTCAGAAGGCCATTTTTGTGATGTACACAGATCCATCCTCACTGGCTGTTCTAAAGACTCCAGGTGAGTGGGATGCCGATGTGGTTTGCGGAGACGGTCAGCCTCTGGGTATTCCTTTGAGTTACGGTGGCCCATACGTAGGCTTCATGGGTAGCAAAAAGGAATTGGAACGCAAGTTACCGGGACGTATTGTTGGTGCAACCCACGACATAGACGGCAAACGCGCTTATGTGTTGACACTTCAGGCTCGCGAGCAGCATATCCGCCGCGAAAAAGCCAATTCAAATATCTGCAGTAACCAGTCGCTCATGGCATTATATGTCACTATCTACCTGTCGCTCATGGGACCGAAAGGCATGAAGGAAGTGAATGAATTGAGTTATTCCAATTCACACTATGTATGTGACGAATTGTGCAAGACAGGTCATTTCTCTCTTGTCTATAACCAGCCATTCCTGAAGGAATTCCTTGTAAAGACAGATCTTTGTGTAGAAAAACTACAGAAGACTCTGCTCGAAAACAATATCTTCGGAGGCATCGAACTTCGTCCGGGCGAACTTCTGTTCTGCGTGACCGAAAGCCGCACTCAAGAAGAAATTGAAAAATTGTTGAACGTGATAAAGAGTATGCTATGAGACAATATGATAAACTGATATTTGAATTATCAAAAGAAGGCAGACAGGGATATAGCCTGCCACGAAACGCTCACAAAGAGTATTCGCTCGATAGCATTCCCTCTTGTGCCACACGTAAGGCAGCTTTAGGATTGCCCGAAGTCGGCGAATTCGATGTAGTCCGCCATTATACAAATCTGTCCAATAAGAACTTCGGTTTGGATACAGGTTTTTATCCGCTGGGAAGTTGTACTATGAAGTACAATCCGAAAATAAACGAAGAAATGTGTGCCTTGAATGGTTTCACTGGACTGCATCCTTTGCAGCCTGCCGAAAGTGCACAAGGTGCCCTCGAATTATATTACAACCTGAATGGATTGTTGGCGGAACTTACAGGTCTGTCTGAATTCACTATCAATCCTTTTGCAGGAGCCCACGGAGAACTCACCGGACTGATGGTGATGCGTCAGTATCACATGATGCGTGGAGATGACAAACGTACGAAAGTGATTGTTCCGGATAGTGCTCACGGCACGAACCCTGCCAGTGCAGCCGTGTGCGGATTGCAGGTGGTAGAGGTGAAATCCAATGCACAAGGTACCATTGATGTAGAGGACTTGAAACCTCTGTTGGATGATACCATTGCCGGAATCATGATGACCAATCCGAACACTTTGGGTATCTTTGAAAAGGATATTATGGAAATAGCCAAATTGGTTCACGCATGCGGAGGACTTCTGTATTACGATGGAGCCAATCTGAATCCGATGCTTGGCAAATGCCGTCCAGGTGATATGGGATTCGACATCATGCACATCAATCTTCACAAGACTTTTTCCACACCTCACGGAGGTGGTGGTCCGGGATCCGGCCCTGTGGGAGTACGCAAGGGATTGGAAAACTATTTGCCTAATCCACACGTACGCAAGAATGCAGAAGGCAAATTCTTTATTGACTTCGATAAAGATTCTTTAGGCTCCATCTCCGGATTCATCGGTAACTTTGCCGTTATGGTCCGCGCCTATACCTATATCCTAACTTTGGGAAAGGAGAATATAAAGAAAGTGGGTCCGATGGCTACGCTGAATGCCAACTACATCAAGGAAAGTCTGAAGGATTGTTTCGAACTGCCTATTGGTGGTGTATGCAAACATGAATTTGTATATGACGGATTGAAGGATAAATCAACCGGAGTGACAACTCTGGATGTTGCCAAACGTTTGCTCGACTATGGTTTCCATGCGCCGACCATCTACTTCCCTCTCCTGTTCCATCAGGCAATTATGATAGAGCCTACTGAAACGGAAAGCAAGGATACGCTGGATGATTTTATCGCCATCATGCGCAAGATAGCTAAGGAGGCCACAGAAAATCCTGATATGGTGAAGACGGCACCGCACAATACGCCGGTCCGTCGTCTGGACGAGACAACGGCTGCGCGCAAACCGGTCCTGACCTATACAGACATGTTGGCCGACGATAACTTCAAAGCCTGACAATATATGGATGACTTAATCATTATTGGAGCAGGTCCGGGTGGTTACGAAACCGCCGTGCTAGCTGCTCAAAAAGGATTGAAGACGATTATCATTGAGGATCGCAAGCCTGGTGGAACCTGCCTGAATGAAGGTTGTATTCCTACTAAGGCCCTTTGCCGAAATGCTGAAGTTTATTCCCTGATTAAGGAAGGGGCAACATACGGATGCCCGGCCGAATATAAACTCGACTGGAACACCGTGATGCAGCGTAAAAATGATGTAGTGAATACATTGGTGGGTGGAGTTGAATTTCTGCTCAAGAACAAGCTCATTACTTATGTTCAGGGAAAGGCGATTCTTGTTGATGCACAAACCGTGAAAGTTGGTGAGGAAACATACTCAGCGAAGAATGTCATCATAGCGACAGGTTCGGTAACGAAATATTTGCCGTGTGAAGGACTGCATTTGCCGGGTGTGCTGACTTCAACAGAGATACTCGATATTGACCATTTGCCAAAGCGTCTTTGCGTGATTGGCGGTGGTGTCATTGGATTGGAATTTGCTTCCATCTTCAACAGTTTCGGCTGTGAGGTCACAGTACTCGAATTCTTTAAGGAAGTACTGCCTAACTTCGATTCAGATATAAGCAAACGACTTAAAGCATCACTTAAGGCTAAAGGCATTAATATAGTGAATCAGGCTGCGGTAACTGGCGTTACTGAAGCTTACGGTAAGCTGTCAGTCCACTATGATCTGAAAGGTTCACCAGCTGAAGAAGCGGCCGATACTGTATTGCTGGCTGTGGGAAGAACTCCGAATTTGGATTCGCTTAATCTGGCAGATGCAGGTATCGAGTTCACTCCCAAAGGCATAATTACAGATGAGAATTTGCAGACGAATGTTCCGGGCATATATGCCATCGGAGATATCAACGGAAAATGCTTGCTGGCACATGCAGCATCCTTTCAAGGACGCCGCGTCATCAATCATATTCTTGGCAAAACGGATAAAATTCGCTTGGATATTGTCCCTGCAGCTGTGTTCACAGTTCCCGAAGCATCTATGGTTGGCCTTACTGAAGAACAATGCAAGGCACAAGGTCTTTCTTACAAAGCAAAGAAAGCCATGTTCCGAGCCAATGGCAAAGCCTTAAGTATGAATGAAACTGATGGAATGTGTAAAATCATTGCAGCAGAAGATGGAAAAATTTTGGGTTGCCACATGTTTGGCCCCCACTCTGCCGATCTTATTCAAGAAATCACAGCACTGATGAATCTAAATGCAACAGTAGATGATTTGCAGAATATGATTCATGCTCATCCCACTTTGGGTGAAGTAGTTCAAGAAGCAGCCAGAGGATTCCAGGAATAAGCGCAAAGCACAATTAATAATAAAAGAGAGCATCAATGATTCATTGGTGCTCTCTTTTTCTTCAAATGCAGTCAGCCTGAAATCTTCTCACCCCTAAAAAATCTATACTATATACGCATCAAATATACCCTATATCTTATATGGATTTATAGTATATTCGATTAGCATTAATATATCTGACATTTTTCTTTTAATGTCTGTCCCAATTCATAAGTAAATTTACGGATAGCCTGAACATCTCTTTCACTTTCTTTTTGTGCTCGCCAAGCCTTTATTCTTGCCGTAGGAGGATCGCACATGGGCACCATTTCACTGGCCTCCAGAAGATTGGCGCAATATTCAGCTGCTTCCAGCATATCATCTGTAGAGTTGCGTTTGTTACGGAAAACTTTTGTTTCCTGTTTCATGGAATCTTCTATCATTTTTAAAGCACGATAAGCATAGCCCTCCTTATTAGGATTAGGCAAGATACGTGTATTAATATCTCTATTGCGATAAAATCCCATCAGAGCGGCAATGATGGAAGGATCCCGAACAGTTCCATCAGGATAGACCAATCCGTGAACATCCCCCCAATAACCTCCACACATCAGTTCAAATACATAAAAGCCAGCTTTGTGTTCACGACAGATTTCCAAGGCCATATCAGCCGGATTGGCTCTGCCTATACATACCATTTCACTATTGATAAGAGGTTTGTTATATTTATCGGCGAATTTCTGAGCAGTCGCATATGATTCTTCTACTCTTTGGTGAGTTTCCAGGTAATCATGAAAAGAAAGGACATCCACAACGTCAGCTACATTTTCCAATCTGCTGGGATAAGTAACTCCTACTGTAATGGCATTTTTCCCATCAATTTTTTTTACATACTCACAATAATGGCGTACAAATTTCCAGATTTTGGCCTCTCTAGCTGCTTTTTCATCTGCATTTGGTGCATCGCCTATGTAATCGTTGCACAATGGTTCGTTCATTACATCCCAGATCAACAGACCAGGTTCATCCTTTAAAGCATCTACTATTGCCTTTACATAAGCTTCGCCTTTCGAGTTAAAACTATCTTCAAGAATGGCTGGATCGACCATGTTCCCATTGAAAAGAATAGGCATTGTTGTAATTCCAAACTTATAGGCAGTCTTTACATAGTTACGAAGGTTATCTATAAAAGCCTTAGGATTCCTGTCGTAAAACTGATAGCCCAGCCATATTCGGGTACTGTTCAGTTGCAACCTCTGCGCGTATCCGAGATTGCGTTCAAGCACGTCTTGTTTTACCCCCATTCCTCCAGCCGTATAACATGCTCCGCGAACAAAACTGTAATCTTTGAGTGGTTTGGTTGCCATTGCCGTTTGTATAAACAGAATGACGACTCCTAAAATGAGAATTTTTTTTAATTTCATATCATTTAAATTTTATGGATTAAATCTTCCTCTAATCATCAACTTATCTCCGGAGTCATCCACTTCCAGCAAAAATGGGCGACGAGGAGCATTTGCTTCTCTGAAACTTTGATGATGAAGGCTCATAAGCAATTTACCATCAAATGTTCTGAAAAGCATTCCATGACCTGAATTATTGGGAACCAGAGCATCATGTTCTTGAATCCACGGGCCAGTTATCTTACCCGATGCGGAATAGGCTACGCCTTGGGAATAGCGGGTAGAACCCCAGCTGGACCAAAGCATACCCAATTTTCCTGTTTGTGTGCGAAACAGGAATGGGCCATCTGTAACATAGCCTCCTAGCTTCATTCCGAAGGTTACCTCTCCTATTGAATTCATTTCCCGTGCCCAGTAAGCTTCAGATGCCTTGAACAATACTTTATGTTCTCCGGCTGCGGCTGTCATATCATCGGATAGGCGTATCATATCCATATTTCCGTCAGTAATCTGCATCCATTCATGGCAATAAACCATATAAGGAATTCCGTTCTCTACCCAAAATGTTGCGTCGAGTGTGGACTGATCGGCAGGAAGATACAAATTATTGTTCATCAGCTTATAAGGTCCTTCTACATGATCAGAAACCAGAATATGTGATGCTCTGCGCTGAATGTCACACCGATTGGGTATCTTTTCAATAATTGTTTTGGAATTTGTAAATGTAGCAAAATAATAATATTTACCTTTATAGAAATATATCTCAGCAGCCCATATCATGGGATGGTCTCCCATCCATGTATTTGTTTCTATATCAACTACTTTATATGGCCCTGTCCACATTTTCAGATCAGGACTTTTCCACATCATCCCACCTGTTCCAGTCATATAATACATTCTGGTGACTGGATCTGCAATGACAAACGGATCACTCATACTAATCGAATCCATAGGAAGTGTACGTATCACGATTTTGCGTTGACCGGGAAATTGGGCGTACGTAGTATTTATGATAAATAGGTATGCCACTAGAAATATAAACCAATATTGTTTCTTTTTCATTGTTTTGATGTTTTAAAAATATTAGGTACGAATTCTTTCAGGCATCTGCGCCATGTGAGCCATTCATGAAGTGTTCCGGGAGATTCATAATAATTCACTTTGATACCAGCTCCTTTCAAGGAATTGACAACCGCTTTAGTTCCCATATTTTCCTCGGAACCAGCCCCAAGAAAAAGATAATGGATTTTTTTGTTGAAATCAGCTGCATTCTTAAACACTCCATCATAGCAAGTTTTTACGTCAAGAGCAAATATAGCCGGACTGAAGCCTCCTATATAGGCAAATTTGTCGAGATTGGTGAGTGTCACATCAAAAGTTTGATGACCTCCCCAGGACAGTCCGGCCATAGCCCGATTGTCACGATCAGTCAACGTACGAAACTGCTTATCAATCATAGGAATCAAATCCTTTATAATAACCTTTTCGAAAGATGCCCCGTATTGTGCCATAGCATCCTCACGACTTTGTCCTTTTGCCGGGATAAAAGGTGCCTTTACATCTCCGTTGTCCATAACAACGATCATTGGTACACACTTATCAGCAGCTATAAGATTATCCATAATGTTATACATGAAGCCTTGTGTGCTCCATCCTGTTTCATCTTCACCCATACCATGTTGAAGATATAAAACCGGATAGCGTCTGGAGGTCTTATTATCATATTCAGCTGGCGTATAGACCATACAACGACGATACTTCCCTGTAATTGTGGAATAATAAATGCAGGACCGAACTTGTCCATGAGCAACTTGTTGAGGACGATAGTAATCACCATCCTTTCCCTCAGGTATTTCTATTCCGCTAGACATTCTGCAACATCCGAAGAAGGATTCACTGGCAGGATCAGCAAAAGAAACCCCGTCGACAATCAACGAATAATAGTGAAAACCTACCATCAACGGATTTGTCTTTGTTGTCCAAATTCCCGTATCATCTTTTTGCATATCATATTTTTTGCCGCCACAATCTACTTGTACTTTTTGGGCATCAGGAGCCCGCAAGCTAAAATATGCGCAACAGTCTGCATCTACTTTAGGGTATTCATTGCCGGGTTCAGCTGTAGGAACAGTCACTGTCGACTGGGAGAATGCCATCCCCCCAGTCAGCAGCAAAGCTATAAATAAAGATGTTTTCTTCATATATAATCAGTAATTGTCATTTTGTGTCAGATTCGGATTATTGTCCACTTCACTCTGTGGAATGGGCAGCCATTGCTTTCCACTCTTGAAGTTATTAGCATATTTCACGCAACGAGCCTTAACTTCATTTGTGAAGGTATCATCAGTTCCTAATCCCCAACGGCGCAAGTCAAAGAAACGATCGTATTCAAAGCAGATTTCTTTTTCACGTTCTATTCTCAATCTTGCAATAAAAGCATCTTTACTGTTTAGACAATCAGAATGTACACTTTGTGACAGTTTATACAGATTTGCACGCTCTCTTACCATATCAACATATTTTGCAGCTTCTGTTATTGAAGAAGCACCATCCGCCATTACCAATGATTCTGCATAGCTAAGCAATATTTCGCCATAACGCAGAATACGAATATTAATGGGATTGTAGAAAGTGGTAGAAGATCTGTAATAATCTGTTGAATATTTCCTACACCAATCATAAGTTCCCCAATTAGCTGAATTCCAAGAATCTTTCGTTAGATATATTTTCTCTCCAGGAAAATCTTTAAAAATATCAGGATAGACTATATTATCTTTCAAACGTACATCATAATTACCATTCCGGTCCTTTTCATCTTTATACATACTGACCAACCAGTCATAAACAGAATAATCGCCAAATCCATATGGTGAAGGAGAAAGGAATTTTTCACGATAGGAAGAATAACTGCATGGAGAACTATCATTGGCTATACCATAGAATCCGTTGATAACCTGGTTTGCATCAGAATTCTGAATTTCGAAAATTGATTCGGAATTATTCTCTGTGGTATGTTTAAAATTATCTTTGTAATCTGCAACTAATGAATATTTGTTACTTTTTACGACCACAGCCAAGGCTTCTTTAGCCTTTGCCCACAGTCCGGAATTCATATAAAGTTTGCCTAAGAAACTGTAAGCAAAATATTTGTTTACACGTCCTACTTCATTGTAAGATTCAGGAAGATTTTCTGCGGCATACTTTAAATCAGCCTCTATAAAACTTACCAAATTATCGAATGTAGATTCCTTTGCCTGATCGGAAGGAGAGGAAATCCAATCTACTAAAGGAGCTTTTTTCCAAAGCATGGCAAGATAATAATAATCCATACCGCGTAGTGCTCTTGCTTGAGCAACTAGACTCACCTTGTCTGCTTCATTGGCAAACTGAACTTTGTCTGCATTTATTATGACCTGATTGGCACGAAATACTGCCTGATATAAATATTGCCAACCTAACTTGTTCCAATTTTGGTTGTAATCGGGATACGTAAGATTGACAAAGTTAACCACACGGCTATCTGGCGATTGTGAATAGAATTCGTCTGACTGTCCATCAATGAGCGTAGTGTTTATACAATTATAATAAGAATTATATAAAGTGTGGTAACATGCCGTAAGACCTGCATTGATATCTTTCTCTGTACTCCAGGAATTTTCCGAAACCAAAGCATTCGGATTAGTTTGCTCCAAATCGCTTTCACTGCAGGCTGCAAAAGCTGAAGCCATAATCATTGAAGCTATAATATATTTTTTCATATTCTTTAGAATTTAAGATTTAGAGAGAAAATAACTGACTTAGGAGAAGCATAGGATGAGTAATCTACTCCCGGTTCGAACAAAGAACCTTGAAAGTCAGGATCATATCCTTTATATGACGTAAGAGTCAACAGATTCTGTGCTGTCACTGAAAATCTGATGTCTTCAACAATACCACGAAGGAATGACGGCTTCCAATTGTAAGCAGCCGATATAGTACTGAAGCGGAAAAACGATGCACTTTCCAACCATCTGTCCATATAATTGAGCGTGTTTCTGCTATCGCCATAGATCGGACGAGGATTTACTGAACCGGTATTTGTTGGTGTCCAATAATCATAGCCTGAATAAGCTGCAGCGCAATCTTGGAATATACTCATATATCTTCTTGTATCATCATAGATTTTACCTCCTTGTTTTCCATAACCGGAAATAGCTAATTCAATATTTTTATATTTAGCAGAAACATTGATTCCGTATTCAAAATCGGGCCATGGACTTCCGCAAACGACTCTGTCATCTGTAGTAATCTTGCCATCACCATTTGCATCAATATACTTTACATCGCCCCCTCCAGCTATTGGCTGAATTTTTTCGCCTTTTGAATTTACATAAGCATTAGCTTCTTCGTCACTCTTAAAGATGCCATCGGTTTGTATCAGATAGAACATACCTATGGGATTTCCTACCTTGGTAACACATCTGTCAGTATATTCACTGTTTTTACCATAACCGAATTTAATGAGTTTGTTCTTTGAGTGTGATATATTTGCTGATACTGAATAAGAAAAATCTTTTGATATTTGGTCTCTCCATGTTCCAGTTATTTCAAAGCCTTTATTCTGGATTGAAGCTGCATTCACATAAGGATTTCCTCCTGAGTTTCCTGTGGTCATCAAGATAGGAAGTGCCGTGAGAACATCGTGAGATTTTGACAAATAATATTCGGCTGAAAACTGAAGTCTGCTTTTCAAAAATGCAATATCCATACCTATATTCGTTTGTTCGAGAGTCTCCCATGACAAGTCTGTATTGGAAAGTTTCGATACAATTTGTCCTTGTGTAGCAGTTGTTCCATTAAATAAATATTGCGGATTACTGTTAACATACATTTGATAATCATAATAACCGACATTCTGACTACCTAGATTTCCGTAGTTGGCACGTAACTTCAAATCATCTATCCAATCTACTTTGAAAAACTTCTCTTTGCTAACTCTCCATCCAATAGAAGCAGAAGGAAACACACCCCAGCGTTTTCCTTTTGCGAAACGTGAAGATCCATCGATACGTCCGGTCAGACTTAGCAAATACTTGCCGTCAAAATCATAATTTAATCTACCGAGATATGAAATCAAAGTGGCACAATATTTTTCACCGGATGCCGTTGGCTCGGTAGTGCCGCTGGATACTGTAGTCAGGAAGTGTCCGTCAGCAGTTTGAATCAGTTTCTGTTTTGAAGCTGAATATGTCTTATACATAGTGTTTTGATATGAATTTCCGATAACAGCATTAATTGTATGCTTGTTTATCTTTTTATCAAAAGTGAATGTATTTTCTACCAAATACGTAATATTTCTCGTTCCACTATCAGTCGCCGATGAATTACTGTCGGAACCGTTTAAAGCCGTTGCATAACCGGTTCTCCAGGTATTGGTTTCATTATCTGAAATATCAGCACCCAAATTCAATTTATATTTCAAGAAACTGAAAATTTGGGCTTCAGCAAAAGCCGTTCCTCTTATAAAAAGACTTTGCGTTCTATTGTCACCGTTATTGGCATCTGCTATCGGGTTGGAACCCAATGTTCTGGCATTAGTCAGACTTCCACGGCCATATCCATTTGTAGTTCCAAAAGAACTTGTATCATAAACAGGCACAGTTGGAATCATACGAATGACGCTAGTCATGCTTCCGCCAATATTCTTTACATTTGTTTGACCTACTTGCAGTGATTCTCCAATATTGAAGATTCCTAATTTTCCGTTACTATTCAGTCGGGCTGTCAAACGATTCAAATGACGTCCAATCGTTGTTCCTGAATTGTCCAGATAATTAAAGGAAGAGCGATATGCACCCCCCTTTCCTCCACCTGAAAAACTGAAGTCATAGTTTTGGGTTACACCTGTCTTGAAAAATTCAGATTGCCAATCTGTATCATTATCCCAATGATTGAGTCTTTTGGTAACACCTTCAACTCCTAATGCAATGGCATTGTCAAAAGCATCATCATAATACTTTTTCCATTCTGTTGCTCTGGCCATGTCCAGTCTTGGCAGCCAATTGGCTGACAACTGGGAGTCAAATTCATATTTTGTTTTACCTTCTCTACCTTGCTTAGTAGTAATGATAACCACGCCATTGGCAGCTCTTGATCCATATATGGCAGCGGCAGATGCGTCTTTCAAAACTTGAATGGATTCAATATCATTGACATTAAAATTCACATCATTGGATGTTGGCATTCCATCAATGACATATAATGGATCATTGTTGGTAAGATTAGCTGTTCCTCTAATTTGTATGGTCGGCGTACTGCCAATTTCCCCACTTGATCTGACGGACACTCCTGAAGCTGTGCCTTGCAAGGCATCACCTATTGAGAGATTATTCTTGTTCTTGAAATCGTCTGTTTTCACTACAGATACAGCCCCTGTAAGGTCTTTCTTCTTGACCGTTTGATAACCGATTACGACTGTTTCTTCCAGAACAACATTGTCTTCTTTCATCACGACATTGATAACTCTTTTTCCGGCAACTGATATTTTTTGTGGTACCATGCCGACATAAGAAAAGACCAATGTACCATTGGATGAAACATTACTCAGAGTATAATTTCCATCAGTATCAGTGATGGTTCCATTTGTAGTGCCCGAAACTTGGACAGCGGCACCTATCACAGGTTCTTTAGAAGAATCTGTTACTTTCCCTTTAATTGTAATGTTTTGTGCACTACAATAAGGAACGCACAACAGTAAAAGCAGAAAAAAGGTTATCACCTTTTCATTGCATGCAAATGAAAGCTTTTTCAGAAAACTGTCATTACGCAAAGAATTCATTGAAATGTGTTTCATACAAATTAAATTTAGGAATAATATATTTATTCATTTATTAAACGAAACAAATGTATGTCATTCCAATCATTTGCTTTTTCTCAAAACTACCAATAATTTTCACTTTTTTTTCAAATTCATTTTCATAAAGAGCTATAATTAATAGATGCACGATTTTTTAAAATTATTGAACTAAATTTTTTAAAAATGTAAAATAATTAAGTCTATATTTGAAACTGAAAAGAAAAATCAGAATATGAAAAAAATCATCTACATATTATTATTGCTATTGGCTGGACAAACCATACAAGCCAAAAAGTATTATTTTAGGCATTATGAGAATGAAAACGGTCTTTCTCATAACACCGTTACTTCCTGCATGCAAGACAAACGTGGTTTTATGTGGTTTGGGACCAAAGACGGCCTGAATAGATTTGATGGTATGAGATTTAAAATTTTCAGAAACCAGTATCCACCAAAATGTATTCCCAATAATGTGATTACATCCATTAAAGAAGATTATAAAGGCCTAATTTGGATAGGAACATTCAATGGAATTTGCAGTTTTGATTACAGAACAGACCATTTTAATACATTATATATTAATGGATGTGCGATAAAAGGGATAATAAGTGATATCAATGTAGATTTGAAAGATAATGTGTGGTTTACCACCGGGAATGGAGCCTATAAATTTAATAAAAAGAAATGTTCTTTACTGTTCATGCCAAGCAACAAACATTTTATTCCTAATAATGTTTTCGTTACTTCGCAAGGAGAAATTTGGTTTAGTTCACATGACGGGAAAATATATAAGTATCTTGAACAGACAAATAAATTGCAAGGCTATACTGTTCTTACGAAACAAGAATTGAAAGATTGCGTGTCAATACGGAAAATCTGTGAGTATGACGAACGTTATTTGCTTATATCAACAGACAAAGAAGGTATTCGTCTTTTCGATACTTATTATGGTACACTAAAAGTGTTGTTCGAAAAGAACAAGAATAATGAAGAAATGGTAATCAATGACATTCTAGTTACCAAAAGAAAAGATATTTGGATTGGAGCTGATAATGGACTATATCAATATAATTTCAATAGCGGGTTGTCACAGCCAATCCGAAACATAATAGATAATCCATACTCCATTTCAGATAATGGAATAAGAGCTTTGTGGGAAGATCGTGAAGGTGGATTATGGGTTTGTACTTTTTATGGGGGAGTAAATTATTTGCCAAAGGAAACAACACCTTTCGAAAAATTTGTACCCTCTTCTTTACCATCACACATACAAGGGAGTGTGATACGTGCAATCTGTGGAGATGAAAAAGGGAATGTATGGATAGGTTCGGAAGACAATGGTCTCTGTAGTTATAATCCGTTAAATGATATTTTTACGAACTATCCATTTCACCAGAATATCCAAAGTATTTTAGTTTACAAAAACCAATTATGGATTGGATCTTATGTAAATGGAATATACATAATGAATTTAAATAATAAATCAATATCCCATCCTCAATTCAAAGGATTCAACAGCAAATCTATAGTATCTTTTTTACTCACGAAAGATAAAAATATTTATGTAGGAACCACTTCGGGAATATATCATTATGATTCAGAGAAAAATACGATGATAAAATTGGCTCCATTTTCCCTGAACTGTTTTATTCATTGCATTAATGAAGATAATAAGGGAGTGATATGGATTGGGACCTATGGTAATGGAATTTTTTCCTATAACAAATACAATAACGTTTATAAACATTATATTTGTAAGGATACGAACAACAAAACGATAAGTTCCAATTTCGTTACTTCCATTTTTAAAGATTCAAAAGGACAAATGTGGTTTACAACTGAAGGTAATGGTTTCTGTAAACTGAATAATGACGAAAAAACATTTACACGTTATTTTATAGGGGCTGATTCTCCTAGTATAACATGTGGAATTTGTGAAGATCGGAAAGGAATTCTTTGGATTTCTTCAACGGTAGGACTTAGCAGATTTAATCCATATACATGTAAAAGTACAACATTCAGAAAAGAAAATGGTCTCGTAGATAACCATTTCAGCTATAATTCACGATATACAGATACCAAAGGGAAAATGTATTTCGGCACAATAAAAGGAATGATTGCTTTCAATCCAGACGATATGAAAGAAGGGAGCTTCACTCCCTCCGTCTATATTACGGGTTTTTATACAAACGGAAGTAATATGACCCTTTCGGAAAATGGAAAATCAATTATTGAAACTAAAACTATCAAACTTCCATATGATATGTCTTCATTCAGTGTCGATTTCATAGCTCCATCATATACCAATCCACAATTAATCAAGTATCGTTACATTCTTGATGGATTTGATGATAAGTGGAATTACATCACAGATTTCAGAAAAATTTATTATACAAACGTTTCTCCTGGAAAATACACATTAAAAGTCGAGGTTATGGACCAGAATCAAAAGTGGACTTCACATAGTACTAGCATTAAGATAATAGTAACTCCTCCTTTCTGGAATTCTGTTACGGCATATACATTTTATTTTATCCTGATCATAACGATTCTGTTTTGTATATATAAAAGCTATTCAATAAAGAAGAACAGAGAACACAAGCAGATAATCCATGAACTCGAAATGCAAAAAGAAAAAGAACTATATAATGCCAAAATACAGTTCTTTACGAATATCACACATGAAGTCCGAACCCCTGTATCATTAATAAAGATACCACTGGACAAATTGATTCATTCCGAAAATCTTTCTGATTTTGTTAAAGATAATCTATCCATTATGAAAAGAAACGTTGATAGATTGCTCGATTTGATTAATCAATTATTGGACTTTAGAAAGACAGAAATGGAGATGCTGCGACTTAATTTTATAAAAACAGATATTAATGAATTGGTAAAGGACACGGTGGATCGTTTTATCCCAAGTGCACAGGAATGTGGAAAAAAACTGAATTATCACCAACCTGAAAGACCTAATGTCCTAGCCATTGACAAGGAAATTATTACAAAAATTTTAAGCAATCTTCTTACTAATGCACTTAAATATTCTTCTGACAGCATTGAGGTCTATATAGAAATGCATGTAAATGATAAAGATTCTACTTATATTCGAATCAATAGTAACGGGCAACATATTCCTGAAAATCTGCAAGAAAAGATTTTTGAACCGTTTTACCAGATTGAACAGAATCCAGCGATTCATACACAAAAAGGCTCCGGATTGGGATTGTCATTGGCCAGATCTTTGGCTGAATTACATCATGGCAAATTATATGTTGATTCTACAGTTACCGAAATGAATTCATTTGTACTGTCTCTATCAAATATTCAAGAAGAAAACGTTAAGGTGAATCATGCTGAAACAAACATAGAAGAAGCCTCCTGTTTAAGCACTGAAATAGATGATTCACGCTCTACTATACTGATTGTTGATGACGAAAAAGAAATGACTCAATTCATTGCCAACGAATTATCGCCAAAATACAATACATTGATTGCGTATGATGGAAAACAAGCTGTGGAAGTCTTACAAAAAGAGCAAATACACCTGATTGTAAGTGATGTACTCATGCCGGTAATGGATGGATATGCACTTTGCAACTACATTAAGTCTACCCCTGAATATTGCCATATACCGGTTATTCTGCTTACTGCATCTGTTGCTCTCAATTCCAGAATAGCCGGACTGGAGTCTGGTGCTGATGGGTATATAGAAAAACCCTTTACGATGGAACTGCTTATCGGACAAATAGACAATATATTCCGCAACAAGGAACTGGCATGCAAGAATTTTATAACATCTCCTTTATCTAATTATCGTACAATTGCAGTGAATAAAATGGATGAGGATTTTATGAAAAGGCTTCATGCAACTATTCTTTCAAATATGTCTGACTCTGATTTTAAAGTTGAAAAACTTGCGGGAATGATGAATATGAGTGTTTCAACTCTTTTCAGAAAAGTAAAGGCTATTACAGAGCTCAGCCCTAATGAATACGTTCGGCTGTACCGTCTTAAGAAAGCTGCTGAAATGTTAGTAGAAGGCAATTACAAGATAAATGAAATAGCTTATATTGTAGGCTTCTCCACTCAATCTTATTTTGCAACAAGCTTTCAGAAACAGTTCAATATGTCACCAACGGATTTTATTAAACAACAAAAAAAAGAAGACAAATAAATTTTGATAATTATGAAAATGAAAAAGATTTTTGGATTACTGAGTGTTTTATTGTTGACAAGTGGAATATTAACTGCACAAAATTTAAACAAGGGTTTAGTGCTACATTCTACATTTGATAAAGATGCTGCAGATATGAGTAAAAATCACTTCAACGGCATACTGAATGGAGCCTCTATCAACAAGGAAAGCATTGTTGGAAAAGGTTGTGTATATTTTAATGGAAAGGATAATTATGTGGAATATCCCAGGAATAAGGTCTATTTTAATGGAGATTATTCTATCAGTATATGGTGCAAAATGATTACGGCCAGCTTATGGGAAAGAATACTGGACTTTAATCAGGATAAGCCTCAAGCAGGTAATTCCGTAACGTGGCTCATAGGACGTTCACACAAAGCTGGTACACACGATATGTGGTTTGACCAATGGGTTACCTATAAAGGTATACCTGTTGAAAGTATTCCCGATATTATGCAACAGAATCCGGCAAATGCGTATCTGCAATACGATATTATTCCTAACCAATGGGCACATTATGTAATTGTTTATAATTCAAAATCAAAGAATCCGAATGGTATAAAGAAAAATCGTAAAGGAGAAGAAGTTCCTCTGGAAGGTATCGTTACCCTTTATGTTAACGGGGAAAAAACAGGAACAAACACATTCTGTCTAAAGCCACAAGATGTTCCAACCCTTTGTAATTGGTTAGGCAGAAGTCGCTTTGCTCCTGATCCTTATTACAATGGATATATGGATGATTTCAGAATTTATAATAGAATACTTTCACAAAAAGAAATCAGGAAACTCTATTCTATGAGAAATAAGTAAACGTTCATATTACTTGATTTACTTTTTTGATAAAAATACGGACTTTTCTGCAATATCCGTTACAACAGCACGAGCTTTGTGTAACAAAAAGAATTGTCCGTAATGATGAAACTGTCTAATTTTGAGCTACAATTTTAAATCTTATATGTCATGAGAAAAATTTTTATCTTTTCTGTCTCAGTTTTGTTGTCGACGTCTATGTCAGCGCAAAACAACGAGCAAACTACATCAAAAAAAGAGTTGGTCCCAACGATAACCATGCAGGCACCTCCCGGATCAAAAGGATTTGGAATGCCACAGACAAATAAAGATGGCAAGAGTATACATCCCGCACTCCCACCCAGGGTCATGATGAGTGCAAGTGTTCTAGATGAACATCAAGTAACGACCACCACGCTTGATAAAATGAGCATGAGTGATCCATATATTTTTGCCGACTCAAAAACTAAAACGTATTATCTTACTGGCAGTGGAGGCGTCATTTACAAGAGCAAAGACTTGAAGAACTGGACCGGTCCATATGGTGCTTATGATACAAGAGGTACGTGGATGGAGAATACAAAATTTGTTGCTGCCGCAGAAATACATGAAGTAAATGGAAAATATTACTATGCAGCATCTTTTGGAAGTCGGGAACTTGTAGATGTCGTGCCGAGAAGGTATAATATTTATCGTCATCAGACGATGATTCTGGAAGCAGACACACCTGACGGACCTTTCAAATTGAAGAATCCGGATCCGAACTATGATTACTTGCCTCATAATTGGGACATCATTGACGGAACAATCTATGTGGAGAATGGACAACCTTATATGGTGTTCGTACATGAATGGATGCAGACGTTTGATGGTACCATGGAATACGTAAAACTTTCGCCCGACTTGAGTAAATCCATTTCCGAACCTAAAATGCTGTTCAGGGCGACGGAATCACCCTTACCGCTCGAGATGGTAGGTAACGGCGAAATGACTTACGGATTGCGAATTCCGGGATGGGTAACAGACGGACCTGAAATGTTTCGCACCAAAACCGGAAAACTAGGCATGCTTTGGGCCTCATGGGGGAAAAACCGATATTTGGAATGTGTAGCTTATTCTGAATCGAGCACAATTGATGGCCCATGGATACAGGCAGACAAACCTCTGATAGGTAATAACTCCGGACACGGAATGATGTTCACCAGCTTTGATGGAAAGCGTCTTTTCATTGTACATCATGCTGAGGGTGATGGCCCTAGGAAACCTCAAATTTGGGAAATTGATGATTCGGGCGATCGTCTTGTATTAGGCAAAAGAATATTATAACATACTTATATTATCAAATATTAAATCAATAATATGAAAAAGATTATGCTTTTACTTGCCGCCACATTGATGTGCGGTGCAGCATCTGCCCAATTTGCGGGTATCATGCGCGGACAGCAACAGGAACCGCTGCCCGAAGGTTACAAACCAAGTTCTACGAATATTTTCCTTGCACAGTATCCGGCAGTGAATACACAAACTCACCAAGTGATGTTTCGTGTAGTTGCTCCTTCTGCCCAGAAAGTACAGGTAGATTTGTGTAACAAGAAATATGATATGACTAAAGATGAAAAAGGAATCTGGACTTGTACTTCCGATCCTCAGGTTGTAGGATTTCATTACTATGCCGTTCTTATCGATGGTGTGGCAGTCATGGACCGCAATACAGATGCTTTTTTCGGCAGCAATTGGAAATCGTCAGGCGTGGAAATCCCGGAAGGAACGGAAGGCAATTATTATCGGTTTAACAAAGCCATTCCTCATGGACAAATTCGTTCTATCTACTACTGGTCCGATATAAATGGATTGGAACGCCATATTAATGTATATGTTCCTGCCGAATATGAAAAGAACCCTAACAAGAAATATCCGGTTCTTTATTTGCTCCATGGTTGGGGAGAAGATGAAAACGGATGGTCTATTCAAGGTCATGTAGGCAATATCATCGACGGATTGATAGCCGAGAAAAAAGCCGTTCCTATGCTGATTGTTATGGATAGCGGTGATATCAAAACAAATTCCGATGTCCGCCAGGCTTCAACCAATGATGTGACACAGATTTACGTAAAGGATTTAATGCCATTCATCGACAATACTTTCCGCACTATTCCTGACAGACAACACCGTGCTATGGCAGGCCTTTCAAGAGGTGGCATGCAAACTACACAGACCGTTTATCACAATATGGACAAGTTTGCTTGGATGGGAACATTCAGTGGTTTCATGGGATTTAGAGACGGTAATGTAGAAACAGCATTCAATGGAATATACAAGGATGCTGCAGCCTACAACAAACAGATGAATCTTACTTTCATCAGCACCGGTTCCGTAGAAGGCCCCAATGCTAAAAAAGCAGTAGATGCACTACAAGCGTATGGAATCAAGAATGTAGTTTATCATGAATCGGAAGGAACTGCCCACGAATGGCTCACATGGCGCAGAGCATTTAATGACTTTGCCCCTAGATTGTTCAAGAAATAACAAACTTCCAATATAAGAAATAAGGATGGAACAATAAAATGAACCATCCTTATTTTTTTAGCAATCTGTATTGTTTATATTTTCACTGCATATACATTTTCATAGCCTTCAAAGTTTGCTCTGAATATTATCCATTTGTTGTCTGGAGAAAAATGGACATTGGGCTCCAGATGGTAATTGTGATTCTTCATATTTACCAGTTTGGTGGATTTCAGTTTGTTCCCGTCGATATTGAATAGATATAACCATCTGCCGTCTTTGGCATGTGCCACTTGTGAATCATCTCCTCCATCACCGGCAAGAATATTTTCCTTACCCCATGATGTCGTAAAATGAATGGACCATTCGTTTCTTGTGAGTTCAAAGTCTTCCTCTTTATAAGTCTTCAAATCCACTTTGCCGACATAGAACGTTTCTCCACGCGGTTTCTGCAAGTCAAAGTATATATGCTTGCCATCATTGCCAAACCATTCATGACCGGCTATTTCCATATCCATTGTACGCTTGTGGATAAGCCTTGGTTCACCTTTCTTTACAACATCAATAGTCCATATACGATCTACTTTATGCCACGGACCTTCATGGCAGAACATCAAAAGATTAGGATCTGTGGGTGAAAACTGGAGATGATTGAGCCAAGCATGATCGGAAAACAAATCGCTGACCTTACCCGTCTTTACATCTATCAGAAATATAGTATGGAGCTTTTTTGCAGCCCAAATGGCCTCAAAAGAACTTTTTCCGGGATTGTTCTTGTAGACATCTTTTTCAGTGGGATCTGAATATGTACCGGCAATCAAGGTAGCATTCATATTTACTGTTACAATGCCACCGTTTTTATCAGCAGGAAGCAAACAGATGAGTTTTTTGTGCTTCGTGTTGATATTCAGACTGAATACACTGTCTTTCTTCTGATAAAAGATTTCTTTGGTCTTGTGACAAACTATTTCAGAATGCATGGGGAAATCTTCATGAGTGAGCTGTTCAATGGCAAATGTTTTAAGGTCAACATCATACATCTGCAGATTATTATCTCTCATGTTGTAGATTTCCTGTTTGGTTACATCACTCTTCTTGTTATCACGATTGCCTCCGACAAAAATCATTTTACCGTCCACAAAAGGGTTATTATGGAAATAAAAACTCATATTCACACCATCCCGACGGGTAAGCTTAATGATTTCATGTCCTGTATCTTTATCGATCCATTGGTTGGGCATTTCTTTTCCACCCGTTTCCATCACAGGTATTTGGGCACACATAAATTGGGTACATGCCAAAAAAGTTGTCAGTACACAGAAATTTTTTGTTTTCATATCTTTACATTTTTAAGTTGAAATGAAATTATACATGTTTTTCAATAACCTCACAAAGTTATTTATACATTTTGAGAAAAGCAAAAGAAAATCAGAAAGAAATTGATGTGGATCCACCAACTGCCACATGATTCATATAATTTGAGAAAAGAGGCTTGTAAGGAGAATTTATGTTATAATCACAAAAAAGGCGCATGTCATAACTCTTATTCAAACGGAATTTAATATTGATACCGGTTCCAACGCTCATACCGTTTGATGCCTTGTATCTGATGCCATCAAAGATTGTCTTGGTATATAAATTCCAACCTGCCAGCAATTTGGTTTCTATCGACAAATGCTTGCTCAAAGGTAAGGAATAATAGACTCCCGGCATGAAAGCGACATTATCAATCGTCTCATCATCCACATCTTCATTGAATGTAATGGTTCCGGCAGTAAAGCGTCCACCTATACCCCATCTGGAATTGAAAAAGTATGCGCCTTCCAAACCTGTTACTCCACCGCTCACATGTTGTGGTATTTTCCCAACACTGCTACCATACTTTCCGATAGGAAAATCATACCCTAAATAAATGCCGAAAAATGAAGGAGAATCTTCTTTGGAAAGGTTTGAAGAATGAAAAGAGTCCTTATTGAGGCCCCTGTCTTTGTAAATAAGATCAGTAAGGAAATAACCCAGCTGAGTGGATAGAACACCAACTCCGGCTCCGAAAAGGACATCACTGAGCCAATGGCGATTGTTGGCCATTCTGAATGCTCCGGTAAAAGTTGCCGAAGTATAGGCTCCAATACTGATAAGCGGATTTCGCCATCCATATTCATTGGCAAGCATGGTTGCCGTCATAAAGGCTGTGGCAGTATGACCGGAAGGAAATGAATTTCGTGTGGAGCCGTCCGGTCGTCTGCTTTTTACAGAATATTTCAATGCATTCACTGTTCCTGCCATTAAAGCTATTGAAAAGGCATCTGCCGTAAGCATTCTGCCCCATGAAGATTGCCCTTTAACCCCGCCGATTTTCAAGCCGAGCATTACGGCTGCAGGCAGAAACTGCGAATAGTTATCGATGGTTGACTGGAATTTGGGAAGATAATTGCTTCTGAGGTTGCTGAATTCATCTTTATCTCCTTCCACACAAAGTGCACCAACCATAATTGGAAATGATATGATTTCCGCTTCAATCAAATTGGCTTTCGCCGGACGATATCTGGAAGCAAAAAAAGATATAGTATCACCTGCACACTGCACTTTTATAGTGTCGTTACAAGTTTGTGAGTGAATATCAACAGTAATTAAGAGCATAGATATCCATATAAAAATGAACCTACAGAAATTTTGTTGCGATAGCATCTTACGATTAATTTTTCAATAATTATACCAGCAAAGATACATATATTTTGCCCCCATTTGTCCTATTTGTGCATATTATTATTCAAATTTACGTTAAATAAGGTGTTTTTATTATGAGAATTTTTCCTGTCAGGCAAACAATAAATTGATAAGTATGGAAGAAGTGATGGTAAGAAGAACGATAATAGACACCAATGCAATAGCCAAATTACGACCGATAAATTTCACAAGCATAATGATTGATGATGTACACACAGCCGAAGAGGCCAGAGAAAAAGCCATGGCACTTCCTAAAGTAAGGTCGGTATATTGCATGAGTGGTTTGAGAAAGAGAACGTCCGTACCATTGCACACATAAATAGGTATTCCAATAATTGTCATAATCAACGTAGCCCATGGCTCATGACTGAAACTCATACTTTCCAGATACTGACGCGGATTCCAGATGGCAAAGATAAAACTAATGAGACCCGCAATAAATACATAGGGCAAAAGTTTTCGGGTTATTTTCACCGCCTTCACAAAAGGATCCCTATCGGGTACAACATTGCAATCCGACTTACATGCTTTATATGTCCCCCAATTCAGACTTTTGAAATATTTCGAAATAAATTCCAATAACCATCCAGAAAGAATGGCTAAGAAGAATGAGGCGCAAATTCTCAATATTGTATATTTCAGTCCAAGAACGGTGAAGGAAATAAAGATAATATAAGGATTTAAAAGAGGCGCTGCAACTACAAAAGTCGTTATCACTTTCAAAGATGTTCTACGCTGCATTGAATCAATCAATGGGATTACTCCGCATGAGCAAACCGGCAAAATGGACGCATATGCGAAAGCAAGCAATTGATTCTTTGGATAAAATCTTTTTATTTTATAAAAATATTGCTCCATGATTACCCCGGCGAAAACACCGAGAAGAACGACTATGAGTAATTCAAAAATATTTTCGTAGATATAAAATAACCATTTGGGCAAGCTGGAGTATATCACACAAGCATCATGATTAAGGACATTAATCCCCATCAAGTTCATGTAAATCATATCGATTACGGTAAATAGGACTGCTGAAACAACAATGATTCGCGATATTTTCTTTGTCCTTTCGTATTGGTTTTTTGCTAATACCTCTTCCATTTTTTATTGTTATTCTTGTTTAATGGGATTCTTTAATGACGAATGTTTCCTGATGGAAAAGTGATTCCTTATCCACTTTTCGCATTACGGTTAATTTGGCTTTTCCCTTGTCATTTCCGGTTACGCGCAATGTTATCTGTTTTAGCCATAAGCCTTTGGATGGGGAAACCCAATCACCTTGTGTCTCTATTGACAATCCGCTTACAAACACTTTTGCCTGACGCATGCCATCCTTGCATGTTTGAGGTTGTGACTGAAGCTGAATGACCAGGTCTATTTCATCGCCTATTTGATAAGCATCCTTTTTCTCATTTCTATAATTGAATCGGATCTGTGAAAAAGCTATCAGGCTAGAACAGATAAACATTGCTGTCAGAATGTATTTCATGATTACTTTTTTGAGATGGCACTTCTGGGGCATGCAGAGGCACATTTACCACATCCTGTGCATTTGCTGGCATTAATCGTCGCTTTCCCGCCAGAAAAGGTCAGTGCCCCATATGCGCATGAATTTCTGCAATGTCCGCATCCGGTACATTTTGATGAATTTACCGTGTATACCACAGAGGTGGTCGTACTTCCTCCCGTAGAGCTGCCTGAACCGGAATCTGTTCCTGTGCCGGTAGTTGTTCCTGTGCCGGTAGTTGTTCCTGTGCCGGTAGTTGTTCCTGTACCGGTAGTTGTTCCGCTACCACTGGTTCCTGTTGATGTTCCGGTACTGCTGCTCCCGGATGTAGTCCCATCTTCATCCCATCCCATTGCAATTGCACTATAATCACATGCTTTTATGCATTCTCCGCAGCCCACACACTTGGTAGGGTCAATCAGAACATAATATGGGTTAGTACTTCCGTTTGCTGTAGCTGTATAGCTTATGGCGTTGTAACCGCATACTTTTACGCATTCTCTGCAACCTATACAGTTGCTTTGAACTATTTTATAAGTCTTGGTCGTTTCGCTGCATGCATTTGTTATAACCATGACAGTCAGGGTAATCAAAAATAAGATTCCTGTTATTTTCTTTCTTGTTGTCATAAATCCTAATAATTGAGTTAGAAAGTAATTCTCATTTCTATTTTTCCCCACAAAGAATTCTTTTGTGTATATTTGAGATAGGCTTGGTCATCTGTGGTTAATTTCGGATAACTCAGATATCCTGCCATTGCATTGACTAAAACATATTTACCGAAATTTTTGCTTAGGGTCAAATCCAATTCCTTCATTTTTGTAGGCGTCGAATTGTAGTCATCAGCGGTAAACCCGTCAATGATTCCTGTCTGTAAGGCTCCTTGTAACTTAATTGATGCTTTGGCGGCAGGAAAGGAATGTTTGAAGCCAGCCTGTACAAACGGCATATCAAGTGCATCCAGTCTTAGTACCTCACCTGCAAAAATATTTGTAAACGAGGGAATGGCCATTGCATTTTCGTCTATTTTGGACTGGGTGATATATCTTCCAAAGAATTTGGATTGCTGTCCATTATTCCATGTAAACTGTTTTTCAGCCGTGAAGGAATAAATCAAGGCATTATTATTGCTTCCTGATTGTAATATGATTTCCGGTTTCAAGTTAATATCCAACAAACTAAAATCCGCATAAACACCGGAATGGAATGTCTTATAGAGTACCCAGTTTCCGAATTCATGATAAATAAATGCTCCAGCAGAGTTTACATTAAAAACTTTTGATTTGCTTTTCTGTTCGAGTCCGTCTCCTGTTGAAAAATCACCCAGATTGTCTTTGGCCTTAGGTTTCCATGTAACAGAAAGCATAGAGAGATTGGTTTGTCCGAAATCTTTTCCCAAAATGGTTCTGTCTCTTCCAGGTATGATATTATATAGATACCCTAAAGTACAAAATGTTCCGTTTCGGGCAAATTCTTTCATCACAGACCCGCCAAGGAGATTAAAATGAAAATTACCTGAAGATAACTGATAGTTTATTCCGGCCATTCTTTCATTAATCATAAAATAATCGTCGCTTTTTACAGATTGTAATCCGAGAGTAAGCGAATAATTATTCCCTGTATTTCTATAATATGCTTCCCGGAGTCCAAACCTGACGGAATTATTGCTGTTGATGTCATTACCCCACCGGTACCATGACTTCACTCCTCCTTCCACATACAAAGTATGGTTATTTACACTATAATCCAGTCCCCCGTAAAACATGGCATTTGCTAGTCCGTCACTGCCGATGAAACCGGCGGATGTAGTCAATTCTCCGGCCCAATTTAGATTTGAACTTCCGAAAGGTTTCAAACTCCCTCCTAATCGACTTGGACATTCCCATTGTGCTCTCGTAAGAGAAGGAATGCTCAATAGGATAATGACTATGGTTATTGTTTTGGATTTGAATCCATTTCTTTTTATCTTCAAAGCATCTTTGTGGCAAGAAGAAATGCATTCGCCACACATTATGCAATCCTGTTCTCTAAGAACAGTCTTTTTATTTTCATTAATCATAGCTTTTTGTTTACATTCTTTACTGCAACTAGTACAATCAATACATTGTTTGTTTTTATGAAGTCTACGGGCACCAGGCAGAAGTGTAATCCATCCGAGAACTAATCCTACCGGACAAATCATTCTGCAAAAAGGCCTATAAATTAAAACTGAACTGACAAGCAGAATACCTAGCAAAACATATCCTGTCACATCTGCTGCGATGAGATTGAATGCACTCTTGAACGGATCATATTTACAAAATAAATTTGTACCTGTGAACAACATCTGGATTATCCAAATGATGAACACTGAATATTGAATGATTTTAAGCGTCCGCTGTGCCCGTAATGTCATCAGCCATTTCAATTTAGGTGATTTATACAAAAATTCCTGTAAAGCACCCAAGTGGCATAGCCATCCACACCAAACTTTGCCAAACAGATAAGTCGCTGGAATCAGTACAAGGAACCATAGCAGCGAAGTCCATTTAATATTTGCTCCGAACAAAGCTAAAACAGAATTCTCGAAGCCACTTATCATACAGGGACAAGCACTTCTGAAGAACCCCAAATAGATCAATCCTGCCAGCAGCACTACACCTCTCATTTTTCGAAACCATGCATAACGGATGAAAAAACCTATCAATCCAAGTAATATAAAGATAATTATAGGCTCATAAACATCAGGTGACATTCTTTCTTTTAAAACTTTTGAAGGCGAATGTGTCCTATCTTGCAAGGTGGAAAATTCATTGGTCGAAATGGGTGAGAATTCATCTTTTTCGTTCACTTTAATCAAAGAGTCCGAATTTTGTGATGTGTCTGCTGATACAAACTCACTGCCTGGCTTAACAAAAACCGTATTTAGCTTGTCCGTCTTGCTTTTGCTTTCTACAATCGGACAATTGTCCGGCACTTTGCCGGATGTGAGTAATGGTCGGGCAAAATAGCTACCCATGACCAAAACTGCTAAAACTATTCCCGATACAACGATATATTTTTTCTTATAGGTGTAATACAGCCAAAAAGAACCTATTACTAATAACAGTGAAATAAAAACAGTATTTGTGAGACTCACTCCAGGGTGCTCTTGGTCATACAGAACGCATGATCTGTCACATGATTCCGGAGCTTGATTTATAAGTCGGGCAATACTATCGGCAACTGCCTGTGGTACACGTGCATCACATTCAGTCTTGACTGCTAATAAGAAAAAAAAGATAATGACCGTTTTCAAATAGATGATTTTGAATGGCATAATCAGTTTTTATCGAGTGTGAATACCCCGTAGCCTCCATCTTTATCACAAGAACGCGTCGCCGACAATATGATTTTTTTCTTATTGTCATTCAAAACTTTCACTTTTACCTGTCGTTCATAAACGCCTTGTGATTCTTGTTTCCATTCGGTTGCTCCCAGGATTTGGATGCCATCATACTTAAACTTGGTGTCCTGTACAGATACCTTACAATTCCGGTGAGTTAATGTCAATTTGATTGCGAGAATCAACTCATCTCCGGGTTTACATTTTTTTGTGTCACTCTGTGAAGTAATTTCAATGTGACAAGCCATTGCTTGTGTAATACCTAAAGCAAACAGCATAAGTAGAACTACAATTTTCTTCATATCCATTTATTTATTAATTAATGTTTTGAAATAAGAACAACAGATAATTATTGGATTGATTAGTTTTTACAGTAAGTTAATTAATAGATAGATAGTTTTTCAATAATAATGAATAATCATAGTTTTCTCTACTCGTTCACGGCAAAAATAAACACAAAAAAATCCATATAGAACAAAGTTCCCGTTAATAAGATTAAATATTGGGAATCATTCTTATTATTACACAAATTTTAAGCAAAGGGATATTAAAATAAAAATATTTTATGCATAATGTCAAAAAAGTAGCGGATTGCATTACCATTACAATGCAATCCGCTACTTTGTATATTTGATTGAAACCTTATTTTATAAGGCGGACCATCAATACTCCATGGCCTGGAATAAGGTTCTTTATCGGTTGTGCAGTTGTTCCGATTTCTTTATGTTTCCATAAATCACGAATTTTGTAAGTAACGGAATGATCCAATGCTGACAAATGATTCCAAGCAAAATTAAAATTTACCGGAGATTCAGATCTGTTCAAAAAGCAAACGGCTACATCTCCATTAGCAAGTTTCTTTGCCCAAACCTGCTGATCTCCTAAAGTAAGATATAAATGAGCCTGAATTCCTTTAGGATCCTGATTGATATCTATAACTTCCTTGTTTGTCAGTATCGCTTTCGTTTCGGCATCCATGACGCGCAAATCATTGCCGCTCATCAGTGGAGTGGCGAACATGCACCACATGGACATGTGGGTTATATACTCTGTGTTAGTCATACCCCCGTTGCCTACTTCCAGCATATCGGCATCATTCCAATGACCGGGTCCTGCGTATTGATCAAGAGGAGCCATCAAGTCTATGATATTCAAGACACCATTTCCTCCCCAATCGGCTTTGCATTCGAAGTGATCCATGATGTCACCGGTAGCTCTCCAAAGCTGACCGATACCTTTTGCCCACAACCATGGCTGGGTTGAGCCCCATTCGCACAAGCTAAACACGATGGGACGACCACTTGCCTTCAATGCATCACTCATGGTTTTATATGCCGCCTTTGAATTCTGATATTCATTATTGCACCAATCATATTTCAGATAATCAACACCCCAAGCTGCATACTGACGAGCATCTTGAAACTGATAACCGCGCCCGCCGGGACGACCGGCACATGTGAGAGATCCGGCGCATGAATAGATTCCGAACTTGAGTCCTTTACTATGAATGTAATCGGCAACGTGCTTGATTCCATGAGGAAAGCGTTTTGGATCGGCAATGATATTACCGTCTTTGTCACGAGCAATCTGCCAGCAGTCATCAATTACAATGTATTGATACCCGAGATCTTTCATACCTGTCGATACCATGGCATCAGCCATTCCCATAATCATATCTTCACTTACATTGCAACCGAATTTATTCCAACTGTTCCAACCCATTGGAGGCGTTGCAGCCAGAGAATTAAATTCTTCATCAGTGACAGGTTTCACACTATTATCGGTCTGTGCATTTACCGTGCAGAAAAATCCTGCAAACAAAACAAACAATAAAAACTTTTTCATTTTAGCTGTATTATAGATTTTCATTAACTTCAGATAACAAGGATTATTTTGTATTGCAAATATAGTTTATTCTCTTGAATAAGCATATTAATTTGGCAAAGAATGCAGTTATCTAAAAGTTAAATCACTATACGTGTTAGCCGCAATGAAAATAGCGGAATACAAGAGCATGCATTTCTTCTTTATTGTCTTTCATTTCAGAGCGCAACGTCTCATCATGGTAAGATTTCAGATCCTTGATTATTCCATCAATCATGGAAGGACTGAAAACATTGTATTTCTCAAAAACGCTGCGCTTTGACTGCAGACAATCAGCCGATGCAGAACAAGAATCAGGCAGTTGGGCAAGTTCTTTCAGTTTATCGGAGAATTGTGGCTTGTGAATATCTACATTCACATATGTACGTTTGGCTATTTGCAAAGCATTATCTATTTCAAAGCCATGACGACATGCTACGCACAATCCGGCAAGCAGTTGATACAGGTCGGCAGATCCGTCAGGAGAACGCATCTCTACAGTCTGTTTCACAGTCGTGTCAAAGTCACTTGGATTTTCAAGAGGATTGGCAGACCGACACATATCCGCTTTTGTGGTCCATCCCAATGGTACTCTCACAAGCACGGAACGATTGCAATCGCCCCAACATACATTGGTTGGCGCTTCCTGATGCGGAACCAACCGAAAATAAGACGAAGGGTTTTTGTTTCCGAAAGCCGTGATTGCCTGAGCCAATTCCATCATTCCGGCAATTGCCTTGTGTGCGGTATCAGAAATGGCTCCGTTTTCGAGCATCATATTCTTTCCGTTTTTCATAAAGCGCATGTGGATGTGAAGTCCTGAACCGGCTTTGTTTGCACTGATTTTAGGAGTAAAAGTAACATTCAGTCCGGTCTTGTAAGCCAGATTACGAATCACCCATTTGGCTAGCATTAACTGGTCGGCAGCGTTTTCAGCTTTTACGGGAAGGAACTCTATCTCATTCTGTTCATAAATATAATTATCGAGAGTAAAATTACCCACTTCAGAATGACCGTACTTAATCTGCCCTCCTGTCTGGGCTATGAAAGACATGCACTGTGTACGGAATTCATTTGTCTTGGCATAAGGTGAAGATTCATGATATCCGTGCTGGTCGGTTGCCGGGAAAAAGTCAGTCTGAGGAATTATCACGTAATATTCCAATTCGCCCATAGCATGAAATTCCATTCCGGTAACGTCTGTAAATGATTTACAAGCTTTTGCCAAAGTATATTCAGGTGCACTCTGTAAAGGTTCTCCGTCTTTATTATAGAATGAACAAAGCATGGAAAGAGTGGGTATTTCAGCGAAAGGATCTACAAAAGCTGTACAAAAACGAGGCAAAACGTACAAGTCGCTACTGCTCGCTTCGATGAACGAAAATAGACTTGACCCGTCTACTCTTTCACCGCAAGTCAGAATTGTTTCCAAATATGCTTTGTTGGTTACTACAAAATTCAATGTTTTTAACCGTCCGTCGCCTCCTGGGTACATAAAATTGATCATGCGGATTCCATTTTCCTGTATGAAACGGATTATATCCTCTTTCATGAAACTCTCTGCAGGCTTTTGCAAATATGCAACTACCTGATTGGCATTCATAATTACTTCGCTATTATTCATATAAGTTGTTTTAAGGTTACATTTTGTTACAAATATTATTTAATATAAAGGGCAAAGATATATATTTACTGACAACTTGCAAATATTTTATCTAATTTTTTATATTATGTTCTGAATCAGGCGAAATAAACAGAAATACAGTTCATTGTGACAAATTCAATTTTTAAGGTTTTTATGCATGTAGTTGCCGGATAATTCATAAATTTGTAGAACTAATTTTATTATTATGAAAATAAAGAATTTTTCTATGTTAAGGAGCTGCATGCTCATGGTCGGATTGTCTTTTCTGTGTATATCCATGAATGCAACTGCGACTTTAACGAAGCTCCAGACGGAGTATATGAGTAATCCTATGGGAATAGATGTTCCCAAACCCAGATTTAGCTGGGCTATGAGTGACGATAATTATGGTGCAGGACAAACGGCTTATAGGTTGGTTGTGTCATCATCTCTCGAACAATTAAAAAAAAGTAGCTATTTGTTCGATACGGGAAAGGTCCTTTCATCCATTTCTGTAGGAATCAGATACAATGGGGAAGCATTGCGACCATCCACACGCTATTTCTGGAAAGTTATAGTGTGGAATGAAAAGGGGCAAGAAATAGAATCTGATCCGGAATGGTTCGAAACCGGACTGTTAGGTGAAGACTGGAGCGATGCTCAATGGATAGGATCCTCAAAATACCAATTATCAAAGTATAAAGCTTCTTACGTTCTTGATTATGACTTTCAAATCAGCAAGAAAGGCAATACGGCCACGTTTATAACAGGAGCTAAAAACCAGGCTGATTATTTATTTTTCAGTGTGAGTATCGACAAGAAAAAAGGTTCTAAACTTATTATTGGACACAGATGGAAAAATGTGCCTACAACCGATTTCACTGAAGACATATCATCCGTCATTCCATTTGATGCTAAAGAAAAAGTTCATCACATGAAAGTAATTGTAAACGGGCCGGCATCATACAATCTACATTTTAATATCGATGGACAAAACATTCAGTGTTCGACTAAACCAGACACAAAAGATGCTTATAAGTTCCATATAGCCGCATTCTCTGACAATACGGTAATACAAGATTGCCGCCTATATAATATCGGTTTTGTTCAGTCTAAAGAAAACGAAGCTGTTTTTTCCAACATTCTTATATCGGATAATAGATGGAACGATCCCCTATATACTGATTCTGGAATGAATCATAGCACACCCGGACAAGAGCTTACGTTCTGGCAACCGGGTTCCGATGCATCCGCTCCAATGTTGAGAAAGACTGTCAGAATAGACAAACCTTTAAAACAGGCACGCCTCTACTCCACTGCAAGAGGATTATATGATTTTTACATCAACGGGCAACGTGTCGGCAATGATTTTCTTAATCCCGGTTGGACAGATTACAGATATCGCATCATGTACAACACCTACGATGTTACTTCATTGATGACAGAAGGGAACAACGCTTTAGGAGCTATTCTCGGTGAAGGCTGGTTTAGTGGTGACATTGGCTGGGGCGGAGAATGGAATAATCAATATGGCATTCGCCAATCCTTGCTTGCCAAAATTGTTCTTGAATTTACAGATGGCACTAAACAAACAATCGTCAGCGATGGAACATGGAAGTGTTATGATAACGGTCCTGTCGTTTCCAACAGTCTGTATCAAGGTGAAGATTACAATGCAACAAAAGAAATTACAAATTGGTGCATTGCCGATTTCAACGACAACAATTGGCAGAATGCTACAATCATCGCCCCTCCTGCTCAGACTGTGAATCTACAAGCATATGTTGGTTCAACTATTCAAAATAATCTTACCCTTACAGCATGTACGGTAAATAAAGTCGGAAAATCCTTTGTCTATGACATGGGTCAAAATATGGTAGGAATACCTCGTCTGTCAGGAATGAAAGGTAAAGCCGGGCAACAGGTCACAGTACATTATGCAGAAATGCTATATCCTGATATCATTCCCGAGATACCTGTTCCCCCATATACAAAAGAAGAATACATCGCCAAGAAAGGACAACTATATATGGATAACTACAGATCCGCGCTTTCTACAGACCATTATATAATGAAAGGTGATGAAGCTGGTGAAACGTTCGAACCTCGATTCACTTCACACGGATTCAGATATCTTTCGATTGAAGGCTTGGATGAACCGCTTCCATTGGCTTCCGTACAAGGTCTTGTAACTGAATCCATTGGCAAACAAACAAGCTCATACGAGACCTCCAATGCTGATATTAACAAATTATTCAATAACATTGTCTGGGGTCAAAGAGGTAACTTTCTTTCCGTTCCTACCGATTGCCCACAACGCGACGAACGACTTGGCTGGACAGGTGACGCACAGATATTCAGTCGTTCGGCAACATACAATATGAATGTGGATCCATTCTACACCCGATGGTTCTTTACTGTCCGTGATAATCAAGCCGACAATGGTGATTTTGGAGGGTACTATCCTCAACTTGGCATTCCTCCTTACGGTTCAATAAGAAAGGCAACAGCACGCTCTGGTGGTTGGTCCGATGTGGGAATCATTGTTCCCTGGCAAGTATATCAACAATATGGTGATTTGGGAATGGTAGAATCTCAATATGAATCCATGTGTCACTACATGAATTTTCTGGAAAGAAATGCAACTCAATATATTCAACCTGGAGGAGGATTCGGAGACTGGGTTGCACCCGTCCCTACCGACATGTCACTCATCAATACCGCATTTAGTGCCTATGACGCACAATTAATGGAAAAAATGGCTTTGGCTCTCGGTAAGAAAGAGGATGCACAACGTTTTGCCAAATTCTATGACAACATCAAGAATGCTTTCAATAAAACATTTGTAGATGCAGAAGGCTATACATTTGCACAAGGTAAAACCGGCAGTCAACGTATAAATACACAGACTTCTTATATATTGCCTCTGCAGTTCGGATTATTCACTGATGAAGTACGACCGATGGCTTGGAAACATTTCCTGGAAACCATTGAAGCCAGCGGAACAAAGCTGACGACAGGATTCTTGGGTACTCCATATATCTGTACAATACTTTCCGAAAACGGCAAATCAGATATAGCGTACAAACTTTTCTTGCAAACAGAATACCCTTCGTGGCTGTTCCCTGTAAAACAAGGCGCAACTACCATGTGGGAACGTTGGAATTCCTACACTGTAAAAAATGGTTTCGGTCCTGTAAGCATGAATTCATTTAATCACTATTCCTATGGTGCCATAGAAGAATGGATAATGGCACATAGCTTGGGAATACAAAGGGATGAAACGAATCCGGGATACAAGCGTATTCTTCTGCAACCGGAATTCAATCAGGAGCTAAACTATGCCAAAGGTGGTTTTGAAAGTATGTATGGCCCCATCCAAAGCAATTGGGAAAAGAATCCGGAAGGTTATCGATATATGGTAACAATCCCGGCCAACACAACTGCATCACTTGTCCTCGATATCAACAATGTGAAAAACATGTCAGTCTTGAAAGGTAAAGAAGGCGTAGTATCCACCAAACCTTATAATGGGAAAATCAAGTGTGAATTGAAATCAGGATCTTATGAGTTTATAATCAAAAAATAACTTTAAGCAAAAGAGTCTTTTATATAAAGATGAAATAAAAAAGAGGGGGCTGTAATCATAAGAATCACAGCCCCCTCTCCTTTTCTATGTTTCACTCAATGAAAATCATTAACAATATCCTTGCACTCTTCAAAGTGATAAGGACGAATAATGGTGCTGCACAATCCTTCACCTTGCAGAGCATACATGTATTCGATGGAGACATTCTTTTCTTGAAGATATTTAAGAATTTGAGCCAAAGAGCCCATAGTATTAGTCACATCAATACGAATAACATCTGTTAGAATCACAGCGATACGTGCTTCCTTCAAGACCTTTACCGCTTTCTCCGTATCATTCACAATAAGACGGAGAATACCGAATTCAGAACTGTCGGCCAAACTGAAGGCCAATATATCAATGCCATTATCTGCAAGCAATTGTGTTACTTGTTGAGTTCTTCCTGCTTTGTTTTCCAAAAAAACAGAAACTTGTTTGATAGTCATAGTTACCTCCTCTATTTTATAGTTTACGTTTATCTGTCACATGTTTTGCCTTACCTTGGGCACGTTCGATGCTGTTAGGCTCAACTAGTTTGATATCTGCCTTGATAGAGAGCACACTCTTCAAATGGTCTTGCAACTTTTTCTTCAAGCCCAGCATCTGATTGATATCATCGCTGTAGAAACCTTCTCTCACTTCCACTTGTACTTCCATCGTATCAAGATTATTCACGCGGTCCACAGTTATCATGTAATACGGTTCAAATTCCTTCATACTGAGAATTACACTTTCAACTTGTGATGGGAAGACATTGATACCACGGATGATAAGCATGTCGTCACTTCGTCCCATAATCGGAGTCATTCTCACGGAAGTACGTCCGCAGGAACAAGGTTCACCAATCAGTGAAGTCAAATCCTTTGTACGATAACGCAGTAATGGCATGCCGTCTTTGGTCAGTGTAGTGAATACCAATTCACCATTCTCACCATATCCAAGTGATTGGCAGGTTACCGGATCAATTATTTCAGGATAAAAATGATCTTCCACAATGTGTGAACCGCACTGACATTCACACTCATAGCTTACACCCGGTCCACAAATTTCGCTTAGCCCATAAATATTATATGCTTTCACGCCCAGTTGTTCCTGGATTTCCTGACGCATATTTTCTGTCCAAGGTTCGGCTCCGAGTGCAGCAATCCGCAGACTCAGATGTGTACGGTCAATACCCAACTTGCGCATTGTTTCGCTCAGATAAAGTGCGTATGATGGTGTACAGGCAATGCCCGTGATACCCAGATCACGAATCAAACGAATATGCTTTTCCGTGTTTCCGGTTGATGCCGGGACCACAGACGCACCAAAATTTTCAACACCGTAATGTAATCCCAGTCCGCCTGTAAACAATCCGTATCCGTAAGCTACAGACATAGTGTCGTCTCGGGTAAGTCCGTAAGCTCCCAAACATCGGGATACGGATTCCTGCCATACAGTCAAATCATGACGGGTGTAACAGCAAATAGTTGGATTCCCTGTAGTGCCGCTAGAGGCATGAATACGTACTATTTGACTGCGAGGAGCAGATACCAAACCATAAGGATAGTTGTCGCGTAAATCCTGTTTGGTTGTGAACGGCAGTTTTACAATGTCATCAATAGTCCGTATATCATCCGGCGTAATGGACATCTCCTGCATTTTGTTCCGATAAAACGGAAGGTTGTGATAAACGTATGAAACCAGTTTCTGAAGTCGTTTGCCTTGCAGTTCACGCATTTCATCACGGCTCATCGTTTCTTTGTTAATATTCCAAATCATCCTATTTTGTATTTTGTAACTTTGTATTGTATATAATCATTTTTCAGGATGGGCATCGCGGAATGCTTTCATTCTTTGCTCGAAAATATCATACTGATTGTCTTCGATAAACGAAGTACATACCCGTATCCCTTGTTGTCCGCTGCCTGTTGTATCCAAAGCGATGGCACTAACTCCATAGAAAAGTAATTCCGTCATAAGCTGTCCTCCGGTAAATCCGGGATAACCTACAGTAAAATAGAATCCGTTTCCGATTTCTTCACCCATATCGTTATCATAAACAATATGAAAGCCATTCTCACAGAATATTTTTTTTAATCGTTCTGCACGTCTGCCGTATTCATGAACAGCCTCCAGAAAGTTATACTTTCCGTCACATGCAGCCTTGAACATGGCAGCCAATGCACACTGTGCCGAATGAGCAGTTCCCGACGATAACGTGTAAAGCACTCTGTTTACGAAAATATTACCGAATTCACCGATTGTATATCTTTCTTTCAATGCTTCATAACTGCGATGGTAAAGTTTTTCGGAAATCACGCTCATTCCTATCCTCTGTCCTGCATAACTGAATGCTTTGCTGCCGGAAATAAGCAGTATGTAATTGTCTGTGTAATGGGAAACGCTAGGTTGATAAGGCGGCTCAAACGGTTTGCTCAGATCTTTACGGAAATCCATACCGAAATATGCTAAGTCTTCCATGACAATTGCGTCGTACTTAGTTGCCAGATGTCCTATACCCTGCAATTCTTTATCAGTGAGGCAAACCCACGAAGGATTGTTCGGATTCGAATAAACGATGTTGCAGATATTTCCCTTTTCAAGATAGCTTTCTAGTTTTTCCAGCAGTTTGTCTCCCCGATAACTGAACATATCGAAAGATTCATACTTCATGCCAAGAACCTTGAGTTGATCTTTCTGAACAGGGAAACCCGGATCAATGAAAAGCACCGTATTTTTTTGAGGATCGGATTGTCCCGAAACCAGAAAACTTGCAAATGTACCCTGCATGGAACCTGAGGTAGGAATGCAACAAGCGGGATTTACTTCAGTATTAATAAAAGCTTTCACGAAGCGGGCCGTTTCTTGCTTTAGTGCTTCAACACCTTGCAATGGAGGATATTTAGCTGCGACGCCTTTTTCCAAGGCTTCTATTTCGGCATTCACTCCTATTGCTTCCGGAGGAAGTCCGGGTACTCCCATCTCCATGTGAACAAATTTCTCACCGGTCTTTGCTTCGATCAAATGTGATACAGTAACAATTTCGCGAATCGTTGCCTTGCTGAAATCCGGCAGATGCATACTCTCGATAGATTCTTGCACAGCCTTATAATCAATCGGTGTCTTATTCATCATTTTGCATTATTTAGTCCTATTTTCAATGCCTCGATATTGGCATTTACCACGGCATCACCTTTACGTCCGAATACACGGCGCACGGCTTCTTCTAGCTTCTCAAAATCCAGACCCAATGCCTTCTGGGCAGCCCCCAATAAAATCATATTTGCCGAACGGGGTATATTATTATCTTTCGCAAGCTTTTCGATATCTAGGAATATCACATTATCAAGTTTGGAATAATCTTCTTTAAGTTTCTCTATATCAGGATAGTTATTGATATTTACAAAAGGAACAGATGAAGTGATTATCCATCCTTTTTTTGACAAGAAAGGAAGATAGCGCAGAGCTTCCATCGGTTCCATGGAGATAATGACATCTGCCTCACCCAACGGAATAAGATCGGATGAAATAGTTTTGGAAGAAATTCGCAGATTACTCTGAACATCACCTCCGCGCTGACTCATTCCGTGAACTTCTGCCTGTTTGATATAGAGACCTTCGTTCATGGCGGCCTCTCCTATTATTGTGGCGATAGAAAGAATTCCTTGTCCACCGACACCACATAAAATAATATCTGATTTCATAATTGTTTTCTTTATTGATTATGCTTTTTTATCAGCTGCTTGTTTGGCAGCACGTTCTTTTGCGTGGCGGGATGCCGTTTGGATGCATTCCCTGCGAGGAATGATTACACTGACACCGCGATATTCTATCTCTTCACGAATCACGCGTGTTATTTCATCCATATTCTTTGGCAATGGAACTACCACTCTTACGTGTTCTTCGGGTACTCCGAGTCCTTTGCATATTGCCTCAAATTTATTTGTGCCGGCAGAATCCTGTCCTCCTGTCATTGCTGTAGTCAGATTATCCGAGATAACTATAGTGATAGGAGAATTTGCGTTTACTGCATCCAGCAAGCCTGTCATGCCGGAATGTGTGAATGTAGAGTCACCAATAATGGCAATAGCAGGGAACAGACCTCCATCGGCTGCACCTTTGGCCATTGTGACAGAAGCTCCCATATCTACACAAGAACTGATGGCACGGAAAGGGGGAAGAGCTCCCAAGGTATAACATCCGATATCACCGAATACTTTAGCATCAGGGTAATCTTTAATTACCTGATTGAGGGCAGCATAAACGTCACGATGTCCGCAGCCTTGGCATAATGCAGGCGGACGTGGCGTGACATCTTCACAAGGTGCGTAACATTCTTCATTAGGCATACCCAATGCTTTCTTGACCAAGTCGGTATTCAGTTCGCCGGTACGTGGAAGTTCGCCGGTATATTTACCCATCACCGGTTTGTCCAACGGAAGGATTCCTCTTACCAGATCTTCTATGAAAGGCTGACCTTCTTCAAGAATCAGCAAAGAATCACTCTCTTTCGCAAGTTTGGTAATAGTTTCTTTAGGCAATGGATATTGGGATATTTTCAATACAGAAAATTCGCAGCCTTCGGGATAACATTCCATCAGATAGTTGAAAGCGATGCCCGATGCAATGATTCCCATTTTGTGATTTTTTCCTTCTATCAAACGATTGTAAATGGAAGATTCCGCACGCTGAAGCAAGTCCTTTTGTTGACCTGTCACTACATCGTTTCTGCGACGTGCTACGACCGGAAGCAACACCCAATCACGTTCATTTACCGGAAAATGAAAATCATTTTCTGCTTTGGCCGAACCCACTTCAACGACTGCTCGGGAATGAGCCATACGAGTTGTGACTCTCATCAGTACAGGAAGATTGACAGTTTCGGACAAATCATAAGCATAGCCCATCATATCATATGCTTCCTGTTGGTTACTGGGTTCCAAGGTCGGAATCATGGCAAATTTTCCGTAGAAACGAGAATCCTGTTCATTCTGTGAGGAATGCATTGAAGGATCATCTGCAACCAGAACAACCAGTCCTCCATTAACCCCAGTCATGGCTGAATTTACAAAACAATCCGCACATACGTTGAGTCCTACATGTTTCATGCAAACCAAAGCTCTTTTACCGACAAAAGACATACCGAGAGCTGCCTCCATAGCTGTCTTTTCATTCGTGCACCAGCGGCTGTGGATTTTCCGTTCTTGTGCAACTTTGGAATCCTGTATGTATTCCGTTATTTCCGTTGAAGGAGTACCCGGATAGGCATATACTCCACTCAGACCTGCATTGATGGCTCCTAAAGCTATCGCTTGGTCGCCCAATAGTAGTAATTTACTCATTCTTAGCTATCTAAATTTTATTATATTCTAAATTAAATGTATCGCGATCATTCAATACAGGAAACTTCTTCCGGAAAACATTTTGTTTCTCCAAATTTATTTCGAAAGTCGTTTCGCATTCTTCATTATCATTGCATCTGGCTATTATCTTTCCATATGCATCATAGGCCATGCTGCAACCGCAATAAGGACAATAAGGATCGGTACCTACTCGATTAACTCCTATTACATAACATTGGTTTTCCAATGCTCTGGCTTTCAATAAGGTGGTCCATACATCCACACGACTTACGGGCCAATTGGCCACATATATCATCATATCAAAGTCATCATTACAACGACTCCAAACCGGAAATCTTAAATCATAGCAAACCAATAGCAGTATACGGAAGCCAAGGTAATCCACCACTACCCTTTTATTTCCTTTGATGTAGTGTTTGTCTTCTCCTCCATACGTAAATAAATGGCGTTTGTCATAACTGGAAAAAGTACCGTTCGGTTTTACAAAATAGAATCGATTGTGACAACCGTCTGCTTCACTGACAGAAACACTGCCACATATTGCACAACCTTTCTCTTGTGCAATATTCTGCATCCAATGTAATGAGTCACCGTCAGTTCCTTCTAATCCTTCATGCGGGTCAACTGAAAAACCTGTTGTCCACATTTCTGGCAAAACAAATAAATCGGTATCTTGATATTTGTTCAACGTAACGTTCACCCGACGTCTGTTTTCCGCCGGATTATTCCATAAGATGTCTCTTTGCAACAAGGTTACTTTCATTGCACCATAGTATTTTGATGCAAATTTGTCGATTTTTTTATTAATATGAAAGTATTTGTGCGTATTTAGCAAGTTATATAACAAAAAAAATCCTCTGTTTACATTACAAACAGAGGATTTCTATAATAGTTTTGAATTTCTATTTCATGCTCCCACCTACAATATCGAGAAGTTCGCTGGTAATGGCTTGCTGTCTGCCTTTGTTGTAAGCGATATTAAGATCCTGCAGCAAATCATTCCCATTGTCTGTGGCCTGCTGCATGGCTACGGTCCTGGCAGCGTGTTCACTCGCATTAGCATCAAGCAGCATGGTATAGATTTTCAGACGAAGATATTTAGGTAGCAATTCACTCAGAATCTCCTTTTTAGAAGGCTCGAAGATGTAATTCGGATAAAAGTCTTCTTTGGTGTCTGACTTTGTTATCTCCGGCAACTGTAACGGCAAATAAGTCTCTTCACGAAGAATCTGTACACCGGTACTTTTGAAATGCATGTAAACCAATATCACTTTGTCTATTTCATCGTTTACATACATATCCATTAGTTTTTGCGCTAAATCCGAAGCATCCTTGAAATTGGGCTTGTCACCTATCAATTTATAGTTTTCGATGACCGTATAAGTATTCCCGTTCAAAGCCTGCGCTACCTTGCGGCCTATAGGATATACCGTAACATTCTCTTTGCCGAACGTTTCGTATCCTTTAAGCAACTGGCTGGTACTGCGTATCACATTCGAATTGTAACCGCCGCATAAACTGCTGTTTGATGCAACAGTAATTACTGCAACACGTTTTTCCTTCTTTTCTTGAATATATGGAGACTGAATATCGCCCTCTTCCGCCGCTAAGAAATTGGTGAGAATACGGTTCATCTGCCTTTCGTACGGAAGCATCCGTTGAATGGCAACCTGCGCTCTCTTCAATTTCGTCGAAGCAACAATCTTCATGGCCGAAGTAATCTTCAGTGTGCTTTGAACAGAACCGATTCTTGTTTTTATTTCTTTCAGTGACGCCATAATTTATTTCTTTAATGCCAAACTGACCGCTTCCGCTTCCTTTTCGATAATAGCAATGACCTCATCGTTAATCATTCCGGATGCAAGGACATCCAAAACTTCTTTCTGATATACGGTACGCATTCTGTCAAGGAACTTGTCCTGAAAAGTACGCGTTTGATCCACTGCTACATCTTTCATAAGTCCATGCATTCCACAATAGAGAATAGCAACTTGCTCTCCTACCGCCATAGGACTGTGCTGAGGTTGAATGAGCAGTTGGTTGTTCTTACGTCCTCTGTCCAAAGCCATTTGTGTAACAGGGTCCACATCACTGCTGAATTTGGAGAATGATTCCAATTCGCGGTACTGCGCCATGTCGATTTTCAATGTTCCGGCAACTTTTTTCATACTCTTTATTTGAGCAGAACCGCCTACACGAGACACTGATATTCCTACATTGATTGCAGGACGGAAGCCTGCATTGAACAAGTTTGACTCCAAATAAATCTGACCATCTGTGATTGATATCACATTGGTAGGAATGTAAGCCGCCACATCACCCGCTTGAGTTTCAATAATAGGTAATGCGGTCAATGAACCGCCACCTTTTACACGACCTTTCAAACTTTCAGGCAAATCATTCATCTTTTCAGCAACTTCCTGTTGGCCGATAATTCTTGCAGCTCGTTCCAATAAACGGGAATGCAGATAAAAGATATCACCCGGATAAGCCTCACGTCCTGAAGGACGACGAAGAATCAAGGATACCTCACGATAGGCTACAGCCTGTTTGGACAGGTCATCGTAAATAACCAAGGCATCACGACCGGTATCACGGAAGTATTCGCCAATGGCTGCACCCGCAAAAGGTGCATTGTACTGCAATGCGGCAGGATCTGCAGCTGTGGCCGAAACAATGACCGTATATTCCATGGCTCCATACTGTTTCAATACATCGTAGATGTTGGCAACCGTAGAACCTTTCTGACCAATGGCTACATAAATGCAATAAACCGGTTTCCCAGCTTCGAAATTGCTTTTCTGGTTCAATATGGTGTCTATGGCAATTGACGTTTTTCCCGTCTGGCGGTCCCCGATAATTAGTTCACGCTGTCCGCGACCAATCGGAATCATGGAATCGATAGCCTTGATACCTGTCTGTAAAGGTTGGTTCACCGGTTGACGATAGATAACGCCCGGGGCCTTGCGTTCCAATGGCATTTCAAACATATCACCGGTAACAGGACCCTTGCCGTCTATTGGTTCACCCAACGGATTGATAACTCTGCCCATAAGCCCTTCACCTACATTAATAGAGGCAATGAGTTTGGTTCGACGGGCGGTCATTCCTTCCTTTATCCTGTCAGTCGGTCCCAGCAATACGGCACCCACATTATCTTGTTCAAGGTTCATGACAATAGCTTTTACTCCATTGTCGAACTCGAGCAATTCACCTGCTTCTGCATTCTTCAGTCCATAAATACGTACCACACCATCACTGACCTGGAGTACTGTACCTATTTCTTCGAATTTCACATCGTTGCCGACGCCTTTCAACTGTTCCAAAAGGACCTCAGAAACTTCGCTTGGCTTTATATTTTCTGACATATATATTATCTGCTTTAGTTATACTAATTTCATATTTTTCTTTTCGTACTCTCGTTTTATTGTATTCAGCTGGGTTGAAACGCTCGCATCTATCCGATAGGTATCAATATCAAGTATGAAACCACCGATAAGCGAGGGGTCCTCCTTCGACTGAAAATCAACCGAACCTTTGGCACGATCAGAAATAAACTTTTTCAAGCGTTCAAGGACAGAGTTATCAACAGGCACTACAGTGGTGAGACGCCCGATATTGATATTCTTTTCCTTGCGATAAATTTCGAGATAGGAATTTGCTATAAACTGGAAAAAGTTCTCACGCTTTTCCTTCAAGACCAGATGAACAAAATGTTTGAGCTGATCGGATACATTCCCTCCTGCTGCCGTGAATATCAAAGATGCTTTTTCTTCTTCGGACAATACCGGATTGACTAAGACAATCCTTAATTGTCTGACTTCCAGAAAACTCCGGAACAAGACTTGCATCTCTTTATAGACAGTATCTTCGCAATGTTCTTCCGATGCATAGGCAAATAGTGCCTTCGCGTATCTGTTCGATATTATTCCTGTATTCATGGTCTACAGCTTAATTCTTTACTTCATCCAATAACCGGTTGATGTAATCCATTTGCTGGGTATCTCCCGACAGATCTTTACGAACTACTTTTTCAGCAATCTGCAAAGACAAGTCGGCCACTTCCCTGCGAATGTCCAAAAGGGCATTTTCCTTTTCTATCTGAATTTGCTTTCTAGCCTCCTCCAATTGATGAAAAGCTTCAGTCTGCGCCTTTCCACGTGCATCTTCTATTATCTGCCTGCTCACATTTTTGGCATCGCTGATAATTTTGTCCTGCTCCGTGCGGGCCTGTACCAATAACGAATTACATTCATCCTGTATATGGAGCATCTTTTCGTTGGCAGCCTTTGCATTGGTCAATGCTTCGTCTATGTACTTCTTGCGGTTGTCCACCATATTGGTAATGACAGGAAAACCGTATTTGGCAAGTACAAAGAATACCACACCGAATGACAAAAGCATCCAGAAAAGTAATCCACTGTCGGGAGTTAGCAATGACATAGGCTATCCGATAACATCCAACAAACAAATGATGACTGCAAACAGTGCAACACCTTCTACCAAAGCCGCGATGATAATCATATTCATACGAATATCATTCTTGATTTGTGGCTGGCGCGCCATTGCATCCATGGCATTTGCACCAATTTTACCAATACCGATACCTGCGCCGATAACTGCAAGACCTGCACCTATAGCTCCTCCTAACTGAGGAATACCTACCATAGATTCTAAAATCATTGATGATAACATAATCTTAATTTTTTAATTTATAATTTTATACTTATTTTTCTTTTTCTTTTTCCATTCTGGATAAACCGATAAAGACACTGCTCAACATTGTGAACACGTATGCTTGAATAAAAGCTACCAGCACTTCGATGAATCCCATAAATATGGCAAACAAAACAGAAACCACACTTAATGTACCATTCATTAAAGGACCCATTTTTGCTGTAACAAAAATAATGCAAATCATTGATAAAGCCACAGCATGTCCGGCCATTATATTGGCGAAAAGACGAACCATCAAAGCAAATGGTTTTGTGAACACTCCAAAAAACTCAATGACAGGCATCATAGGTACCGGACACTTGAGCCATAGGGGTACATCCGGCCAAAAAACATCTTTCCAATACTCCTTATTGCCAAACAGATTGATGGCAAGGAAAGTACAAAGGGCTAGAAAAAAAGTAATGGCTATATTACCCGTAACATTGGCTCCTCCCGGAAAAATAGGAATCTGTCCCATCAGGTTGCTTAGAAAGATAAAGAAGAAAACCGTCAGCAGATAAGGAGCGAAACGCTTGTAATCCTTACCCACACATGATTTAATCACATCGTCATTAATCATCATGATAAACATTTCCATGAAGCCGACAAAACCCCGTGGGGCAGCATCACTCACTTCTTTCCTTTTATACCATTTGGCAACTCCCAAAATGATTGCTGCCAAAAGTATGCAATATAGGATGATAGACAAAGATACTTTTGTCAATGAAATATCAAAAGGTCTCACTTCTTTGCCGGAAGCATCTTTTTCTACAATTTTATCCTTGTATTTACCGTTTTTGGAAATAAAAAAACCTTTATAGGAAGCTCCTTCTTCAATTTTTGAGGACAGGAATGAATTCCATCCTGAACTTTGGCTATATACGATTACCGGCAAAGGGATACTTACTTTTGTATCGCCGAAATTCGTGATATGCCATTCATAGGAGTCCAAAATATGACCGAAAATGATACCTCGTACATCTATCTTGTCCTTCGCTTTTCCAGTTTCCTGTGCAAAGGTACCCGATGGTACGATACTCAAGGCCAATAGAATGCAACAAACTATGTATTTAAAACTTTTCATCATATAATTCCTTTGCGATATTACTGTTCTACACAAACAGAAACCACATTCTTATTTATATCTACAAAACCTCCGGCAATACTCAGACTCTGTTCTCCTTCCTCATTTACATACTTGATTTCCCCAGTTGTTAGCGAAGATATCAAAGCTTCATGATTCAGCAGAACGGTAAACTCACCCATCTTGCCCGGCAAAGTCACACTTGCTACGTTTCCTTTAAAAAGAATACGTTCCGGTGACATGATACTTAGTTGAATATCATTTTGTTCCATAGACTCCATTAATTACTCTTCTGTTCTCCGCTCTGTGTCTGGGCAATCAGTTTCTTGCCTTTTTCGATGGCTTCTTCTATGGTTCCGACGTTCAGAAAAGCTTGTTCAGGAAGGTCGTCTACCTTTCCGTCAAGAATCATATTGAAACCTTTTATAGTATCTTCAATAGGTACCATTACTCCTTTCACTCCGGTGAACTTTTCTGCAACTGTAAAGGGTTGAGAAAGGAAACGCTGAACTCTACGGGCACGGTTTACGATGGTTCTGTCTTCTTCGGACAATTCGTCCATACCTAAAATAGAGATGATATCTTGCAATTCCTTATTTCGTTGAAGTATTTCGATAACTCTTTGAGCGGTGTGATAATGATCTTCTCCCACAACAAGCGGATCAAGAATTCTGGATGTTGACTCCAACGGATCTACAGCCGGATAAATACCCAATTCCGTGATTTTACGGCTTAGTACCGTCTTTGCATCCAAATGGGTAAAGGTCGTTGCCGGTGCAGGGTCGGTCAAGTCATCGGCAGGGACATAAACAGCCTGAATGGAAGTGATGGAACCGTCTTTTGTAGATGCGATTCTCTCTTGCATACGTCCCATTTCAGTGGCAAGTGTAGGTTGGTAACCAACTGCAGATGGCATACGTCCCAATAAAGCGGATACTTCGGAACCGGCCTGTGTGAATCGGAAAATATTATCGATAAAGAAAAGCACATCTGTCATTTTTCCCTCACTCTTTCCGCTGTCACGAAAAGATTCGGCAACGGTAAGACCGGAAAGTGCCACGGAAGAACGTGCGCCGGGAGGTTCATTCATCTGGCCATAGACTAATGTCGCTTGTGATTTGCTTAATTCTTCCTGGTCGACCTTCGACAAGTTCCACTCTCCTTTTTCCATGGAATCCATAAATTCTTTTCCATATCTTATTACGTTGGAATCGAGCATATCGCGAAGCATATCATTTCCTTCACGAGTACGTTCTCCGACTCCGGCAAATACGGAAAATCCGTTATGACCCTTGGCAATGTTATTGATTAATTCCATAATCAATACGGTCTTTCCTACTCCGGCACCGCCAAACAAACCAATCTTTCCACCTTTGCAATATGGCTCAAGAAGGTCGATGACTTTTATTCCTGTAGAAAGTACTTCGGCTTTTGTGGACAATTCTTCAAATTTAGGTGGTTCACGGTGAATGGGACTTCCGTTGGAATTATCCAATTCATTCATTCCGTCTATCGCCTGTCCGATGACATTCATCATTCGTCCTTTTATTTGGTTGCCCACCGGCATGGTTATGGAATGACCCAATGGAGTCGCTTCCAATCCTCGGCTCAGTCCGTCCGTCAAATCCATGGCGACTGTTCGCACTGTATCTTCACCAATGTGCTGCTGAACCTCTACTATCAAATCCCTACCGTCGGGTCGCTTGATGCTTAATGCTTCACCAATGCTTGGAAGACGAAGTTCGGTGTCAATGTCTTTTCCATCAAAAAAGACGTCAACTACAGGTCCGATGACCTGTGAAATATGCCCTACTAATTGTGACATAAAATATATTCCTTTTTATTATATTAAACACCCATACACTAAATACATCTGATAAGATACATCTATGTCAAATGTACTTATAAAAGTTTTTAGGTTTGCCGTATGTTTTTTATGCAGCGGAACACCTTCTTTTTATTTGAGTTGCAAAGTTAATTGAAAAATCTAAAGAACAAAAGACCAATATCGAATTTTTAATGTTCTTTCTTACGCATATTCAGAAAATAGTCAGAATAAGCTATATTTTACGAAAAAAAGCATTATTTTTGTCGCTAATAAATTTTACACCTAAACCTTATTTATTATTAACTTATGAGAAAAATTTACCAATTATTGCTTTTCTCGAGCTTAAGTCTGCCAATGATATGTTCTGCACAGACTGATAAAATTGTTACGGGGAACACTATTAAAGTTGAGCAAACTGATAACGAACAGATTATACTCGACAAAGCAACAAGGGTTGTCCCCTCGAAAAATCAACTTGATGCATTGAAAAACGAATTCATTGCATTCATCCACTTGGGTCCCAATACTTTCACAAGAATGGAATGGGGAACCGGAAAAGAAGATCCGAAAATCTTTGATTTAAAGGAACTTCACACAGACCAATGGTGTGAAGCGATGAAATCAGCCGGCATAAAAATGGTAATTATCACAGTAAAGCACCATGACGGATTTGTTCTGTGGCAAAGCAGATATACGACCCATGGTATCATGTCTACCGATTTCCAGGGGGGTAAAGGCGATATATTGAAAAATCTTTCTGCCTCATGTAAAAAATATGGATTGAAACTTGGCATCTACCTCTCTCCCGCTGATTTGTTCCAAATGGAAAGCCCTACGGGACTCTATGGCAACCTAAGCAAACAGACGGAAAGAATCATCCCTCGTGAAATAACGGGACGTCCGTTCGCTAACAAAACAAAATTTAAATTTACGGTGGATGACTATAATGAATATTTCTTGAACCAGCTGTTTGAACTCCTGACGGAATACGGCCCTGTAGATGAAGTATGGTTCGACGGTGCCCATCCCAAACATAAAGGTGGACAAACCTATAATTATATTGCCTGGAAGGAATTGATTCACAAATTGGCTCCTCATGCAGTTGTTTTCGGAAAAGGAGACATCAGATGGTGCGGAAACGAAGGCGGTGGCACTCGTGACACGGAATGGAATGTAATTCCCTATTCCACAAATCCAGATACCATGAACATGTTCAAAGACCTGACGGCAAAGGATCTGGGCAGCCGTGAAGCATTGCTGTCTATGGAAAAGCCTTATTATCTTCATTATCAACCGGCAGAGACCAATACTTCCATACGTGAAGGATGGTTCTATAGAGACGACACGAGTCAGCAAGTGAGAAGCACAGATAATGTGTTCGATATCTATGAAAGAGCCGTAGGCGGAAATTCCATTTTTTTGTTGAATATACCACCTAACAGAAACGGAATGTTCTCCGAAAGAGATGTAAACACATTAAAGGAAACAGGAAAACGTATACAGGAAACATACGGTACCAATCTTCTGAATGCTGCAAAAGGTCCAAAGGAAATTCTAGATAATAACGAAAACACGTTTGTCTTGTTGAAAAAGCAACCCATGGAAATTATTCTGTCCATGCCACACAAAATAACACTCAATCGATTAATGATTCAAGAGGCTATTTCGGCTTATGGAGAAAGAGTTGAAAAGCATGCAGTTGATGCATGGGTTAACAATGGATGGAAAGAAGTTGCACAAGTTACCAATATAGGGTACAAACGAATACTTCGTTTCCCGGAAGTAACAACGGCCAAAATTAGAATCCGGATTTTGGAGAGCCGTCAGTTGCCAGTGGCAATCAGTCATGTTTCCGCTCATTATTATGTGAACCGTCCACCCATGCTCGATGCAACCCGAAATATTGACGGAAAGGTGACTATTAAAGCTCGTCAAAGTTTCAAATGGAACAAGCAATATATTCCAAACGGGTCCAACGATGAGAATTATTCCATATATTATACAACGGACGGAAGCAATCCAACTGCATCATCACAGCAATATAAAGAACCTTTCCTTCTGGAAGGAAAAGAGCTGAAGGCTGTTGCAGTGGACAAAAATTTTACTGGCCCTGTCTATCGGGATATATTCGGTTGTATCAAGAAAGATTGGAAAATAATGGATAAGAACAGTGAAGCACCTGATTCTCCAGCATTATCAGTCTTTGACGAAAACCCGGAAACCTATTGGATGACCGAAAAAGGCAACGGACAAGCTTATTTGGTGATTGACTTGGGTAAAGAATATTCTCTGAAAGGATTTGCCTATACTCCACAAAGGAAGACTTCCGAAGGCATGATAGAAGAAGGAGTATTCAAAATCAGTAATGACGGACAAACTTGGGAAACTGCCGACACTTTCAAATTCGGAAATCTCATCAATGACCCGACAAAGCGTTTCCATGATTTTCCCCATGCCGTAAAAGCTCGCTATATCCGCATTGAAGCAACTGTCATCGCTGCTAACGGAGATACTGCTAGCATGGCTGAGCTTGATTTATACTAGTTTCCAACATACAATATATTTACCCTCTGTTCCCTACATCACAAATTGCTCATGTTTAGTAATTTGTGGTGTAGGGATTAAAATTTTTAGCCGCAATCTCTGTCCTTTCCGATTCAATGAGTTATTTGGATTTTATCAGATATGCCGCTTTTTATTCTAAATTCCCTGATAAACCTTACTGAAACAAGCAAAAAAGTATCCTCAGATACCTAATAATGTGACGTCTCACGAATGTGAGACGCATGAGCCACATCCGTGGTACGCATGTACCACATAGGTGATACGCACGTACCACGAACGTGAGACGATACTTTTTCTAAAGAAAAGAGATAATTTTCTCGTAGAAAAAGGATAAGAACAGTATTGAAGAAGGATATATTCCCCTATATTATGACTTTTGCTTCACAATATATAAAAGGATCATTTTACGTGAAAAACATAATTGACCTTGCGCGGAACAGGTTTGTTAGGCTCTTTTTGTGGATAACCTAACGCACAAAAACCAATTCCTTCATAATCTCCTTTGATGCCCCAATCATTGAGCATCCGCTTGCCTTCTTCGGATTCAAAGATTTCTTTGGCCCTGTGAATCCAGCAACTGCCCAGACCTACTGCATGAGCAGCATTCAATAAGTTTCCCATTACTAGCGAACCATCATAAAGATATGTCGGCCTGGCCTTATCCGCCAGTACAATAAGTATCGCAGGTGCACCATAAAAAGGATCAGCCTTAATTCCCATTACCTCGGCATTGAGTTGTGAAAGACGATCTCTTACTGCCTTATTGGTAACATCGATAATTATCGGAGACTGCTTTCCCATACCTGTTGGCGCATAAGTTCCTGCTTCCATGATTTTGTCTATTTTCTCCTGTTCAGGCATCCGTTCAGAGACAAACCCTCTCACACTGCGCCGTGTGAGCATTGTTTCAATTGCTTCCATATTCAAAGTTTTTAATTCGATTACAAACTATATTGATAATTCCGTATTCACTCTACCTTATCAACTAAAAGTAAAATTTGTTCTGCATATTGTCCCGTTTTGTACTAAGATTGGTACCGAAAACAGACTAATATAAACAAATAAAGCAGTTACTTATAATTGTAACTGCTTTATTTTCAGAGTGAGCGGTAAGCGAGGCTCGAACTCGTGACCTTCGGCTTGGGAAGCCGACGCTCTACCAACTGAGCTACTACCGCAAATTCAGGTCTTCTGCTTCACAGCGATAACCTTTCATTCATTTAGTGCTTATACTTAAACTTGATTCCATTAAATCAATTATAATTTCTTCAAGTCTTTTTTCCAATTGCTCAGCAAAATTAAAACTTTTTTTCTTTATATCTAATATTTTTCACACAAAAAATAAAGAAAAAATCGTAATAAGCCGGAATCCTTTCCTTATTATGCTGTTAATGTTCTTTTTAGCAAGCGGAGGCGCTGCTTGTAGGCATCACTCACCCGATAGGATTCAATACATTTTTGAATGGATTTGTTATGGGTGAAATCATCTAATTGTCCTTTTCCCAAAAACTCATACGTTATTTCAGGATATTTTGCCATACAGACTGACACGGCCCATGCTACAGCCATCTTCACATAATATCCGTCATGATGAATGTTTGCAAAAATCTCCAATAATCGGAATATATGCTCATCATCAACGAACTTCAACAACATCATGACCACGGAAAAACGCAGTTTATATTCTTCTTCAGAAGTGAGATACTGACAGATAAAAAGCCAGAGCGTTTCTTCATCCTCTCGACTGACTTTCAAAGAAGAAACCACAGAATCACATACTGACCATGAATTGATGAGAGGAATGAATTCACGTAGCAGATGCAGCCTTTCTTCCAGTGTAATATCCTTTACATAAGCTATGACCATTCCCTGCAACATTCGTTCTTCCATGTAATATGAATCGGCCGTATCGAGGTAACTTTGCCAGTTACCGGCCGCAATCTGTCGAGCTAAAGCACGCAATTGGGGTACACGTATTCCCAAAACATTCTCTACACCGGGATTTAATGTTGAGGAAAATTTCTTGTAACCTTGTTCGGCAAGAATTAAGAGATTTTCTTTAATGGTTAATTCATTAATTCGAAATTCGTCCATAATTCAACCTGTTTTTGTATTTATCTACATAATATTTGCCTATAAGCGGAACTACGACACCGACAATGGAATACAGCACCCAAAACCAATCGGCATCCGATCTGTAATGTATAACCATGTGGCATCCTATCTGCTTGAAATCAAGTCCGTACCATGCAATCTTTATCAAACTTACCAATTTGAATGCAACTACATGGAATATGACGATATTTATGGAATTGTCTCCGCAGAAGATAAGAAATCTTTTGAACAGTCCTTTTCCTTTGTCTACTATAGATGAAAGATGGTGTATCAGGAAAAAGCCCATCACAGCCGGTATAGGCAATACAAAGATATCATGAATCTTAGGTTGATGCTGCATGCTGGCTCCTCCTATCAAGACAGCAATGGCCAGTACCAGAACCGACAGGAAAGAAAGCCCCCACCCTTCGGGAACCTTTTCTTGATATTTTCTATACAAATAACCGATGCAGATGAAGAAAACGCCCCATATTTCGCGCGAACCACCCTGTACGACATTGGTTATAGACAATCCGAGGATGCACTTGAACATGCCAAGAAAATAAGCACACAGGGCTATGGCTATGATTATGGCATTTTCATTTTTAAGAAATTTCACTTTAGAGAATAATTTATACAATATCAGAAAAGCTATACTGGCAATGAGGAGAGCCCGAAGGAACCAAAATGCAGCCAGAAAGAATTTGTCATAACCTCCCATGGTAAATACGATGTCAAACAAATGCTGCATGGTCTCTTTGACAGAAAAAAAAGGATGTGTCACTCCACCTGCTGCATTTCCGAACGTTTCATTCAGTATATTGAGCTTGAACAGCAAATTGTGAATGGCCCAGAAAAAAATACTCCATTTCACAAAAGGAATATACAAACCTTTGAAACGATGACTGATATATTCCCATTCGCGATTGAGATATTTGATATTGAAAAAATATCCGGCAGTAATAAAGAATAAAGGCATGTGCCATAAATAAATGGCTTGCATCAGCCATTCAGGACATTCGGAATGCCCGATGACCATGGCGATGATTGCCATTCCTTTACATATTGAGATAGTGGTGTTTCGCATTATATTTTAAAATATTTTGCAAAAGTACGATAATTCTCGGAAAAAGAAAAATGCCATTCAAGTGTTTTCATCTTGAACGGCATTTATTCTCTTAATCGGTTCTCTGATTATTTGCTGAAATCTCTTGGTGAAGGTACAGGAGGAACCGGCGTTCTTGTTTTCAGTTCGTCAAGTATCACTTCTATTGCTTTGTTCAATTGCTGGTCTTCACCCATTTCTTCTTTGACAGGATCGTTGTCGATGAGTATATCCGGATCAACTCCATGATTTTCAATAATCCATTTACCGGTCTTTGCATCGTAACTTGTAAAGAAAGGAACACGGATGTCTGTTCCATCCATATATGGAAGAGATCCGCTGATTCCAATGATTCCTCCCCATGTCCTAGTTCCGATGAGCTTGCCCACTTTCAAGGCCTTGAAACCCCATGGGAACAAATCGCCGTCGGAAGCAGAATATTTATTTACGAGACAAACCTTTGGACCAACCACGGCAGCATCGGGCACTGTACCAATCTTTGTAGATGTGCGTGACATGGTTGCGCGATAGACTTCCCGGTTCAAACGTTCAAGAATCATTGGAGAGACATTGCCTCCCCCGTTGGCACGGTCATCAATAATCAAGGCTTCCTTATCAATCTGAGGATAGAAATAGCGTGCAAATTCATTCAACCCTTCAGGTCCCATATCCGGTATGTAGATATAGCCTACTCTGCCATTCGTTGCTTTTTCCACTTTCTTGATATTATTCTGTACCCATTCATAGTGATACAGTGGATATTCATCATCTGTTGGTTTCACAACAATCTTGCGTGAGCCGTTTTCCGAGGCCTGACTGTTTATGCTCAACTCTGTGAGGATATTAGCCTTCCCTGCCAGTAATGAATAAATATTGTCGGTGGTTGTTGTGGAGATACCGTCGATAGCTGTAATGTAATCACCTTCCTTGACATTGAGTCCCGGATCAGAAAGCGGGGAATGTAATTCACTTCTATAAGAAGCTCCAGGGAGAATATGGTCAATCCGGTAAAATCCACTCTTGTCACGACTTATTTTTGCTCCCAGCAAACCCATATTCACACGAGGCGCCTTTGCATATTCACCTGGAGATACATAAGCATGTCCGCAAGCCAGCTCACCAATCATTCCGCCTATCACATAATTCAAATCAAGACGACATTTCACATAAGGAAGAAAAACGGAATACTTTTGTTTCATGGCTTTCCAATCTACCTTATGCATATCTTCCTGATAAAATCCGTCGCGATAAGCACGCCAAGCTTCATCGAATATCTGTGCCCACTCCTGCGGATAATCCACCATGGCTGTCATGTTGCCGGTATCGACCGGTTTGTCGAATGTGACTGCACCTTCAGGCAAATCCATTACATAAACTTTGCTTGTACGAAGCGCATACAACAGAGCTTTCTTAGAGCCGAACTTATAATTCAGTGTAGCACCGTCATAAATGGTTTGTTCTTTTTTATTGGCAATGTCATAAACATTAAGGTCTCTTCCTGAATTATACCAGATTTTCTTTCCGTCGGAATATATGATTGAGTAACTTCCGGCCGATACAGGTATTTTTACAATACGATCGAAAATACCGTCAGCATCTATATTCACAGGATTTACAGCAGATTCCTTTTTGGCTTCTCCCTTCTTTTTTCCTGTCGGAGCAGCTTTTTCAGCATTATCTGATTTATTGTCGGAAGTATCTCCGTCCGTCAATTGAAGCGGAGATGATGTAGCCTTTGCAAGAATGGCTACATAAATGCCCTCCATATCCGTATATACATGATTCCATTCCAATTCTCCATAAATAGGATTCAAATCACGTGCCGAAGCGAATATCAGATATTTGCCGTCACTGCTGAATATCGGAGAAGATGAACTATACCATTTCTCTGTCACAGGAAATTCTTTTCCTGTATTAAGATTATAGACATATATAACCTGGAAGTTGTTTTTTGCTGGTTTTGTATAGGTTATCCATTGGCTATCCGGAGAAAAATTCACTTCACGGAATTCTCCTTCAGGATTCTGCATAATCGTTTTTTTAGCTTTAGATGTCACATCCACGATAACGATTCTGTTTTTTCTGTCTGTATAAAGGATCTTTTTACCATCGGGACTCCAAGTGCAAGAACGAATATAGGTATCATTATCTTTGGTCAGTTGAACGGCACTGCCACCGTCTGCTGGTTGCAGCCAGATTTCAGTTTCACCAGTCTTATCGGCAATATATGCAATATTTTTGCCGTCAGGACTCCAGCAAGCTTCTCTGTCATTCGAACCTGGAGTACGGGTTACATTCCGTGTGATACCTTCTGTTACCGGAACATCAAAAACTTCACCGCGCGCCGTGATAACAACTCTTTTTCCGTCAAGTGACAAATCGGCATTGGTAATGTTCTTTGCCGTATTCTTCATTTCTGTTCTGGCATAAACATTTTCGGCATTCATGCTAATGTTAATCTTTACAGACTGACGTGATACTGGATCGAATTTATATAAATATCCGGCATGTTCGTAGACAATCATCTTACCGTTGCTGCTTGGAAATCTGACATCATAATCTGTATAGTCAGTTACTTTATCCAGAGCTTTGGTCTTTGTATTGTATACAAATAAATTCATGGTTCTGTCACGATCAGAGATAAAGAAAATCTCATCTCCAATCCACATAGGCATAATATCCTGCGAAACGTTATTGGTTACATTCTCTACATTCTTGGTGGCAGGGTCATAAATCCAGATATCGTCCGCCATGCCGCCTTTGTAATATTTCCATGTTCGGAATTCGCGAAATACTCTGTTGTATGCAAATTTTTTTCCATCCGGTGAATAAGAGCAGAAACCACCTTCTGGCAATGGAATCTGTTCGGACATTCCACCATTCTTGGAAACAGTCCATAACTTACCATCGAAGCCATCACTGATTCTGTTTCTATAGACAATCTTTTGGCCGTCGGGAGTCCATGTCATAACGACATTGTTTGGTCCCATTCTGTCTCCCAAATCGTCACGGCTGTTGGTCGAAGTGTAGGTAAGCCGTACGGGTTGGCCACCATTGACTGACATTAAATACACTTCCGTATTTCCGTCATATTGCCCAGTAAAAGCGATAGAGTGTCCGTCAGGTGAAAAACGGGCAAACATCTCATATCCCACATGTGATGTCAATCTCTGGGCCTCTCCTCCTCCCAACGGTGCTTTATATAAATCTCCGGCATACGAGAAAACTACGTCCGTTCCGTTTGTTGTAGGAAAGCGCAGTAGTCTGCCTTCTTCTGCATGGACAGTCATTGAAATGACGGCCAAACTCATTGCTGCAATTAAGCTTTTCTTCATAAAATTCTTATTGATGTTGTTCTCTTAATAAATCATTGACAGTTTTGACTGGATTGAATGTCGACAACGGAACTTCCACAAAGACTGTATTCCAGTCACTCATCGCTCCATTCCATAAACCCGGGAGTTCCAATGCTTTCAGATCCTTTCCATTCTTGGATTTATAAGAAATGAATCCGGTTGATTTGTCAACATATTTCAAAAGATTGAATTTATTACCTTTGTAATCTTTCACGGCGCAGACTAAATCTACAGGGTTGAAATGAGTGCCTTTATCAAACATGGCTTTCTTTGACGGGTCTTTCATATCAATCTGTGAACTTTCGAGGATTTGCAGCGAAACGGTTCCATCTGAATTATATGCAAGGAACGGTCCACCGCCAGGTTCTCCAACGTTCTTGACCATTCCGCAAACACGCATCGGGCGATTGAGTTTCCTACGAAGATAGAGGATCAGATCTCCGTCTTCCATTTCTTTGATGTCAGGTTTTCTGCAACATAACTCCCGCTGTACAAAACGAATCATTTCCTGAATCTGTTCATGAGTATACTTGCCGCTATCCAACAGCCTCAAATATTCGAAAGTCTTTGACTGCAAAGAAACCAAAACACCTGCAATCAATTTTTTATAAGTTACCGTATCCTGTTTAAGTCTGTCGGGAACTACGTTGTCGATATTTTTAATAAAAATGACATCAGCATCCAAATCATTAAGATTCTCGATTAATGCACCATGACCGCCCGGACGGAAGAGCAAATGCCCGTCTTTGTCGCGGAACGGATTGTTGTCCATGTCCGAAGCTATGGTATCAGTACTAGGCTTCTGTTCCGAAAATGTAATATGATAATTCACCCCGAATTCAATGGAATAGCCCGACTTTTTCTCCTTAACAAGTTTTTCAAATAAATCGCGATGTTCGGCAGATACGGTGAAATGTACATTTACATCGCCCGACTTCTCTGAAGCATATAACGCGCCTTCCACCAAATGTTCTTCGACCGGGGTACGCGTGCCTCTCTCGTACTTGTGAAACTCAAGCATACCTTTAGGCAGTTGCCCGTAATTCAATCCTGTACTTTCCAGCAAGTTGGCAACTATCTTTTTATATTTTCCTTCAGAGATCAAAGCAGGAATATATTCACCGGTAGTTTCATAGCATGCTGTATTCAAGCTGTTGTAAAAAGCAAAATTCTTGATTTCAGCAAAGAATTTTCTTTCGAAATCTGTTGTCGGTTCGCTATATTCTGCACTCAGGAATTCAAAGAGATTTTTAAACATTCTACTGGCCGCTCCCGAAGCCGGTACAAATTTCAATATTTTTTTACCTTCAGTTTGTCTGTAATCTTCCCATGCTTCCATGAATTTTTCTTTTTTGCTTTCATCCGGAGCCAAAATTCCTTTGTCAATGGAAGCTGCCGCTTCGAGTTCCAGAAAAGGAAAACCTTTTTTGAAGCAATCCAGCTGTTCTTCTATTTTTTCTTCTTTTATGCCCTTCTTCTTTAGAAGTTCTTGATCTTGAAGTGTTAACATACTCATTACTATATTTTTAGAGGTTATTATATTCTAAATTAAAATACTAAATTACTCCAAATTTACAAATTCTTTTAATTGAAAGCCATATAAACCGATAAAAAAAGCTACTTTTACATTCAAAATATTTCAACATGGCAGAAAATAGTTTTTTTACTGAAGAAGAATACAAGGAACTTTTTGTTCTTTATAAGAATTTGCTGAAGTTATCAGGTGATACTTTGCAACCTCATGACTGCAAACAATTAAAGCAGAACTTGATTGAAGCGACCAAGAATCAACTTCTTGTTCGTGACGTTTTCGGCTTGAATCCAATATTGAAAGATATGCAGACAGCCATCATCGTGGCTGATGAAATAGGAATGAGAAGAGCATCTATCCTAAGTATCATGCTTCATGACTGTGTGAAAACAGGATCCATGACTATCGAGGAAGTTGAACATAAATATGGTCAAGATGTTTCGCGCATTATAAGCGGACTTGTAAAGATCAGCGAACTTTATTCCAAGAATCCTACCATTGAATCTGAAAATTTCAGGAACTTATTATTGTCTTTTGCAGAAGACATGAGGGTAATCCTTATCATGATTGCTGATAGAGTAAACGTGATGAGACAAATAAAAGATGCAAAAGACTTGGAGGCACGTACGCAGGTGGCCAATGAAGCAGCATACCTTTATGCCCCCTTGGCTCACAAACTGGGACTGTACAGAATAAAGTCGGAACTGGAAGATCTTTCGCTTAAATATACCGAGACCGAACAGTACTATATGATTAAGGAAAAACTTAATCAAACAAAAGCATCACGTGACAAGTACATAGAAGCTTTCATAGAGCCTATACGTAAGAAACTGGAGGAAACAGGCCTGAAATTCCACATGAAAGGAAGAACTAAATCCATCCATTCTATCTGGCAAAAAATAAAGAAACAACATACGTCCTTCGAGAACATATATGACTTGTTTGCCATCCGCATCATTGTAGATTCGCCGTTTGATAAAGAAAAGCAGCAATGCTGGCAAGTATATTCCATCGTTACGGACATGTATACCCCTAACCCCAATCGCTTACGCGACTGGCTATCCATTCCGAAAAGTAATGGATATGAATCTCTGCACATTACGGTTATGGGTCCCGAAGGGAAATGGGTGGAAATACAGATACGTACCGAACGTATGGATGAAATAGCCGAACGTGGACTGGCTGCCCACTGGAGATACAAAGGAATAAAGAGTGAATCCGGTCTCGACGAATGGCTGACAACTGTTCGTGAAGCGTTAGAAAACAGTGACAATAATCTTCAGATTATGGACCAGTTTAAAATGGACCTTTACGAAGATGAAATATTTGTATTTACTCCCAAAGGAGACTTGTTTAAGCTTTCCAAGGATGCTACTGTACTGGACTTTGCTTTTACTATACATACCAATGTGGGATGCAAGTGTGTCGGGGCCAAAGTGAATGGTAAAAATGTACCTATCAGGCAAAAGTTGAAAAGTGGAGATCAGGTGGAAATCCTTACCTCCTCCTCTCAACAACCCAAGCAAGACTGGCTGAATATAGTAACGACATCCAAGGCCAGGACAAAGATTCGCCAAAGTCTGAAAGAAATTACTGCACGACAGTCTGCCATTGCAAAAGAAACCCTGGACAGGAAATTTAAAAATCGCAAGATTGAATATGACGAATCCATTTTGATGAGACTAATCAAAAAAGAAGGATTCAAACAGCTTACGGATTTTTATCAAGGAATAGCTGAGGACAGAGTGGATATCAACAATCTCCTGGATAAGTATCAATCCATGCTGACGAAAAAAGAAGCTAACGTTCCGGATGCTACGGTCAGTGCCGAGAATTACAGCATGCAGGAAGACGATGCTTTGGCAAATACTTCCACCGGTTCGTCATCGGATGTGTTGGTCATCGACCAAAACCTGAAAGGAATTGATTTTACGCTGGCAAAATGCTGTCACCCGATATATGGGGACAAGATATTTGGTTTTGTAACGGTAAACGGTGGCATTAAAATTCATCGATTGGACTGTCCTAATGCTCCGGCCCTCAGAAGTCGCTTTAACTACAGAATTGTAAAAGCTCGTTGGGCAGGAAAAAGCGTCGGCATGCAATATGCTATAACCCTTTCTGTCATCGGTATTGACGATATTGGAATTGTTAATAATATTACTTCAATCATATCGAAAGAAGATAATACGATCATGCGTTCAATTAATATCGATTCAAACGATGGGTTGTTCTCAGGAAATATAACAGTATTAATCGACGATACATCCAAATTGGAAAGTTTGATTAAAAAACTGAAAGCAGTAAAAGGGGTCAAACAAATAAATCGTATATAAACAGCAGTTTATCCCGTTTAAAATGTTTTAAAGTAATAAAAAGTAACTAATTTTTAGGTTAAAAAATAAAACGTAAAAAAAAAGCATATAAATTTGCAGTCGAATATTAATAATAGTGAAGATGAAAAGAAGTATATTCATAGTATTTGTCATGCTCCTAGGTTTTACATTGGCCTACGGACAAAAAAAAGCAGAGATAACGTTTGAAGAAACGACGCATAATTTCGGTACTTTTGCCGAGGCTGACGGTGTGCAGACTTGTGATTTCAAATTTACCAATACCGGAAATGACATGCTTGTTATTCATCAAGCCATCGCTTCATGCGGATGCACTGTTCCTAAATTTCCCAAAGAACCTATTCGTCCTGGTGAAACTGGTGTAATCAAAGTATCATACAATGGCAGCGGAAAATTCCCCGGACATTTCAAAAAAGCTATCACCATCCGTTCCAATGCAGAGGCTGATATGGTAAGACTCTATATTGAAGGTGACATGATGGATAGAGTTGTTGATGTCAAAAAGGCAATTAAAAAAGGATAAAAGACTACATATTATATATCTAAAAAAGGGGGTGTGTCAAAACGACGCGCCCTCTTTTTTTTTAAGCACAAAGCC
>DAIRSI010000012.1:0-103275 GCA_036804505.1 Bacteroidaceae bacterium | reverse complement strand
AAGCGGAACGGGCGTTGTAACAATAGGTGTATTTAAAAAGGTCGCGTGGTTTAGATTCTAAAATTCTTTCTTCAAGAAATCCTCTGCTGCTTGGAGTGTATTGATTTTTCCTACATCAATCAGCTTTAAATCTTCTTTCAAAAAACATCTTATATTCGCCTTTTTGGCAATGGAAAGATAGAAATCGATAATGGAAAACTTGTCACCGAACTCCTCCATAAAGGGGAACAGTTTTGGAGAAAAGACATGAATTCCGGCAAATGCATATTTTCTACAACAATCTACATTTAAATCAGGATAGGGGGATTTCACTTCTCCCGTCTGGACATTTGTCCATCCTACCAAACGATTTTCTTCATTAAACAGCAAGTATCTGCTTGTTTCACGACGGCTGACAAGCAAAGTGGCATCGTAAGCAAGATGAGTTTCATGAAAATGAAGTAAATCTACATTGCTCAGGATATCTACATTATGTACCAAAAACGGCTCGTCTCCCGTAAAAAAATGTGATGCTTTCTTAATACCACCACCTGTATCAAGCAATTTGTCACGTTCGTCGGAAATTGAAATATGTATATCAAAGGAATTATTACCTATATAATCTATAATCTGCTGACCGAAATGATGAACATTGATTACAACGTCGGTATAACCGGATAATACCAGCTTATCGAGAAGAATCTTCAATAAAGGAGTGCCGCCAACCGGCACCAAAGCTTTTGGCATCGTATCGGTAAGGGGCTTGAGTCTGGTTCCCAAACCAGCTGCAAAAATCATTGCTTTCATGAATCTAGTTCTTTTGAGGTAATACTTGAGTTATTTTCTGTTCACGATGACACAACCGTACTTCCACACCATATTTATTATTTAGATGTTCCGCTAAATGTTGGGCGGAATAGACAGAACGGTGCTGGCCTCCGGTACATCCGAATGAAAACATCAAATGGGTAAATCCTCTTTCCAAATATCTTTCCACATGGAAATCGGCCAGTTTATAAACACTATCCAAAAAAGCTGTGATTTCACCATCTTCTTCCAAAAAACGTATGACGGGTTCATCAAGTCCGGTAAAACACTTGTAACGGTCATAACGTCCGGGATTATGAGTGCTTCGACAATCGAACACATAACCTCCTCCGTTTCCGCTGGTATCTTCCGGTATACCTTTCTTATATGAGAAACTGAAAATCCGAATAACCAAACGACAGCCAGCTTTCCCGTCATCTTTTGCTTGAAGGGAAGGAAGCGAACACATATCCTGCAGCAAAGGTATCATATAGGAATAAGGATAATGCCCATCCATCAGCTGTTCACGGAGACTGTCAATAGCAGGGTAAATGCTTAACAGAAAATGTGACTTGCGTTCGAAATAACCCCGATAACCATAAGCGCCTAAGACTTGCATCAATCTGAATAACACAAAAAGATTAAGTCGGGAAAAGAAATGGTCGGTATCTACAGGCATCAGATTCTTCAATTCGGACAAATAGGTTTGCACCAAATCCAAACGGAGAGAAGAGGGATAACGGGCTGCGGCCTGCCACAAGAAAGATGCTACATCGTAATAGACAGGGCCTCTTCTTCCGCCTTGAAAATCAATAAAAGTTGGTTTTCCTACAGCATCAATCATTACATTACGAGACTGAAAATCACGATATAAGAATGTATTTCCGTAATTTTGGTTTAAGTCATCTGCAAAATGGTTGAAATCTTTTTCCAACTTATATTCATTGAATTCCAGTCCGGTTGCCTTCAAAAAACAATACTTAAAATAATTCAAATCAAAGTGAATACCGGTCAAATCGAATTCAGCCTGCGGATAACACTGACTGAAATCCAATCCTTCCGCACCGTTTATCTGAAAATAGGGAAGTACAGCTATGGTGCGATGAAGAAGTTCAATTTCTTCCGATGAATAATTTCCATCGGATGCACGTCCTTTTTCCAATGCTTGAAACAGAGATAAATTTCCCAAATCCGTCTGAATGTAATAACGTTCATCCTCTGAATTTGCAAGAACCTCGGGTACCGGCAATCCCTTCTCACTGAAATGCCTGGAAAGATATATAAAAGCATGATTCTCTTCCAAAGAAGTTCCTTCGACACCAATTACATTTCCAGACGGACCCTCCAGACGATAATATGCCCGATTACTGCCCGCTCCAGGTATTTTACTGACCGATAGAGGATTCTCTCCGGCCCATTTCCGATAAAGCTGTGATAAATTTTCCATATATGTATATTCGTCCACTGTATAAGTGTACAAAGATACTTCAAAAGTAAACAGTATCCAAACCTTTCCTGTTTTTTGATAAGTCAAGAAATAAGCGCATTTTTGCTAATAATCATCACTAAGAATGTTCTGAATAACAAAAATTGTAACAAAAAAGTAACAAACAATTACTATTTATCATCATCATATATTTTATATTGTTAATAAGGATAAAATTATTAGGCGAAAAGGAATACGAAATATAAAGTAATTACTATCTTTGAGGGCGTTTTACAAATAAAGCTATTAATGAAAAACAATTAGATAAAATCCGTGAATTATGGAAAATAAAATTCAAGAATTGACTGACAAAATCTACCATGAAGGCGTAGAAAAAGGTAATGAAGAAGCTCAACGCCTGATTCATAACGCCAAGGCTGAAGCTGAGAAAATCATAGCAGAAGCCAAGAAAGAAGCTGAAGCCTTGAAAAATGAAGCCCAGAAAAATGCAGCTGAAACAAAAGGCAACACTCAAGCTGAATTGAAATTATTTGCCAATCAATCTCTTAACGCGCTTAAAACAGAAATCACCAATCTGATTTCTGACAAAATCATTTCTTCTTCAGTAAAAGATGTACTGGCAGACAAAGAGTTTTTGAACAAATTCATTCTCACCATTGCTCAACAATGGACATCGGACGAGTCAATCGTCATTTCTACGGGAGATGCTGAATCTCTCAAGAAATACTTTACAGCTCAAGCCAAAGATCTTCTTGATAAAGGGATGAAAATAGAACAAGTGAACGGACAAAAAGCTTTGTTCACGATAGCTCCGGCCAACGGGGCCTATAAAATCAATTTCGGGGAAGAAGAATTCGAGAATTATTTCAAGTCATTCCTTCGTCCGCAATTAGTGGAAATGCTGTTTTAATGCACGATCATGAGTAACTACTATTGTCTGGTCGCCGGATTGCCGGACCTTTCCATGGATGAAAGCAAAAAGGTTTATTCTGTGACTAACTTTAAAGAGGAATTATATCCCAACCTTTCTTCAGATGATAAAAAATTGATTGATCTGTATTTTCTGAAATACGACAATCATGATTTGCTGAAATTGTTGAAGCATAAAAACGCTTCCATGGACAAAAGAGGAAATTTCACAGCAGAACAGTTGGGAGCGCTTATCAACAGTGCAAAAGAAGGAGATACACCTGATAAGACAATACCTTCCTACTTCTACGAATTTCTGGAAGTGTATTTCCAAAGACATGAAGAAGAAGATTTCATGGCAGAAGATTATCTGGCAGGATGCTATTTCAACTATGCCATGAAATGTTCGAACCGTTTTGTTTCAGCATGGTTCGAATTCAACTTGAATGTCAACAATCTCTTGGCAGCCTACACTTCACGTAAATATAAGCTTGATGTGGCCTCAAACGTGATAGGAAGCTCTGAAATATGTGAAGCTATACGCACTTCGACAGCCAGAGATTTCGGACTGACAGGCATACTTGATTACTTTGAAAAGGTACAGCACATCAGTGAAACAGATAGTCTGGTCGAAAAAGAAAAGAAAATAGACCAACTGAAATGGGACTGGATGGAAACAGAATCCTTTTTTAATTATTTCAGCATAGAAAAAATATTCGTTTTCCTTCTGAAGCTTGAACTGATTGAAAGATGGAATATTCTTGATAAGGAGAAAGGGAACGAAATGTTCCGAAACATTATCCAGCATTTGAAAGACGAGGTAAAAATACCTGAAGATTATCAGAAATAAAAAAAGAACAAGATAGATATGGCAACAAAAGGAACTGTTAGCGGCGTAATCGCCAATATGGTAACCCTGCAAGTGGACGGCCCTGTAGCACAAAATGAAATCTGCTACATCATTTTAGGTGAAGACCGCCTGATGGCAGAAGTTATCAAGGTTATCGGCAGCAATGTATACGTCCAGGTGTTCGAAAGCACACGTGGACTGAAAATAGGCGCCGAAGCTGAATTTACAGGACACATGCTGGAAGTGACTCTAGGCCCGGGCATGTTGTCGAAAAACTATGACGGACTCCAGAATGACTTGGACAAGATGACCGGCGTATTCTTGAAACGCGGCCAGTACACTTATCCGTTGGACAAAGAATCCAAATGGCATTTCGAGCCTCTGGCAAAAGTTGGAGACAGAGTAAAAGCATCTGCCTGGCTGGGCAAAGTGGATGAAAATTTCCAACCGCTGAAAATTATGGTACCTTTCAATCTGGAAGGTGAATTCACAGTGAAATCAGTAGCTGCTGAAGGCGATTATACAATCGAAGACACAATTGCTGTGATTACCGACAAAAACGGGAATGACATCAATGTGAACATGATTCAGAAATGGCCGGTAAAAGTGGCTCTCACCAATTACAAGGAAAAGGTCAGACCTTATAAACTTTTGGAAACAGGGGTTCGTGCCATCGACACTTTGAACCCGATTGTTGAAGGCGGTACTGGATTTATTCCCGGCCCGTTCGGAACAGGAAAAACAGTGCTTCAGCATGCTATTTCCAAACAAGCCGAAGCCGATATCGTTATTATAGCAGCCTGCGGCGAACGTGCCAATGAAGTTGTGGAAATTTTTACGGAATTTCCGGAACTGGTTGACCCGCATACAGGTAGACAACTGATGGAACGTACCATCATCATCGCGAATACGTCCAACATGCCTGTAGCAGCCCGTGAAGCCTCCGTTTATACGGCAATGACAATGGCCGAGTTCTATCGTTCCATGGGACTGAAAGTTTTACTGATGGCCGATTCAACATCCCGATGGGCACAAGCCCTTCGTGAAATGTCCAACCGTATGGAAGAGTTGCCGGGACCGGATGCATTCCCTATGGATATTTCAGCAATTATTTCAAACTTCTATGGACGCGCCGGTTATGTGGAACTGGGAAACAACGAACATGGTTCCATTACTTTTATCGGAACTGTATCTCCGGCAGGTGGTAACTTGAAGGAACCTGTAACAGAAAACACAAAGAAAGTGGCCCGTTGCTTCTATGCTTTGGAGCAGGAGCGAGCCGACTGCAAACGTTATCCGGCCGTAAACCCGATAGATTCTTATTCCAAATATTTGGAATATCCTGAATTCGAAGAATACATAAAGAACCGCATCAATGACAAATGGATTGACAAAGTAAATGAAATCAAGACACGTCTGCTCCGCGGAAAGGAAATTGCCGAACAAATAAACATCTTGGGTGATGACGGTGTTCCTGTAGATTACCACGTAACATTCTGGAAATCGGAATTGATTGACTTCGTTGTTCTCCAGCAGGATGCATTCGATGAAATAGATGCCGTTACCCCAATGGAACGTCAGGAAGAAATTCTGAATATGGTCATTGATATTTGTCACACAGACTTTGAATTCGACAACTTCCTGGATGTTATGGATTACTTCAAGAAGATGATTAATATCTGCAAACAAATGAACTATTCGGCTTACAAGTCAGAACAATATGAAGAGTTCAAGAAAGAGGTGAAGGCATTAGTCTCCGAAAAGAAAGTCACAAAAAAATAAAAAGGTGAGATTATGGCAACAAAAGCATTTCAAAAGATATATACAAAAATCAGTCAAATCACAAAAGCTACTTGTTCGCTGAAAGCAAGCGGAGTAGGTTACGATGAATTGGCTACAGTAAACGGCAAACTTGCCCAAGTGGTTAAGATTGTCGGAGACGAAGTTACTTTGCAGGTCTTCGAAGGAACCGGCGGTATACCAACCAACGCAGAAGTTGTTTTTCTGGGCAAGGCACCGACGCTGAAAGTCAGTGACCAACTGGCCGGAAGATTTTTCAATGCATTCGGTGATCCTATTGACGGAGGTCCTGCAATAGAGGGAAAAGAAGTGGAAATAGGCGGTCCGTCCGTAAATCCGGTGCGCCGTAAACAGCCATCGGAACTGATTGCTACCGGTATTGCAGGCATTGACTTGAATAATACGTTGGTATCCGGACAAAAGATTCCATTTTTCGCAGATCCTGACCAACCGTTCAATCAGGTAATGGCCATGGTAGCCATGCGTGCCCAGACAGACAAAATCATTCTGGGAGGTATGGGTATGACCAATGACGACTACCTGTATTTCAAAAACGTATTCTCGAACGCAGGGGCTCTGGACCGTATTGTAAGTTTCATGAACACCACAGAAGACCCTCCAGTAGAACGTTTGCTGATTCCGGATATGGCACTGACGGCAGCAGAATATTTCGCTGTCAAAGAGAATGAAAAAGTATTGGTATTGCTTACAGATATGACTTCCTATGCCGATGCATTGGCCATTGTGAGCAACCGTATGGACCAGATTCCTTCCAAAGACTCTATGCCGGGTTCCCTATATTCGGATTTGGCAAAAATCTATGAGAAAGCAGTACAGTTCCCAGCCGGAGGTTCAATCACCATCATTGCAGTAACAACCCTTTCCGGAGGTGATATCACACATGCGGTTCCTGATAACACGGGATATATCACAGAAGGACAGCTGTTCCTGCGTCGTGACAGTGATATCGGTAAGGTCATTGTTGACCCGTTCCGTTCCTTGTCTCGTCTGAAACAATTGGTAAGCGGCAAAAAGACACGTAGAGACCATCCGCAGGTTATGAATGCCGCCGTTCGTCTCTATGCAGATGCGGCCAACGCCAAGACCAAGATGGAGAATGGTTTCGACCTTACAGATTATGACGAACGTACTTTGGCATTCTCAAAAGACTATGCCAACCAGCTACTTGCCATCGATGTCAATGTGAATACAACCGAGATGCTTGATGTTACCTGGGGCTTGTTCAAAAAATACTTCAAGCCGGAAGAAGTAAACATCAAGAAAGATCTGGTAGATGAATTTTGGAAAAAGGATTAAGTAAATCATTCTAAATGGCGATAAAATTTCAATATAATAAAACGTCACTGCAGCAACTTGAAAAACAGCTGAAAATACGTGTAAGGACTCTTCCCATTATCAAGAATAAGGAAAGCGCCCTGCGTATAGAAGTAAAGAAAAGCAAGGCTGAAGCAGTGTCACTGGAAGAGGAATTGGAACGTCAAATCCAGACCTACGAATCCAGCTTTGCACTTTGGAATGAATTCGATGCCTCCTTAATCAAGGTGGACGACGTACATTTAAGTGTAAAGAAGATTGCTGGAGTTCGTGTTCCCATGCTGGACAATATTGACTTTAAAATCCGTCCGTTCAGTCTGTTCAATAGTCCCAAATGGTACTATGACGGAATAGATCTGTTGAAAGGATTGGCCAAGACCGCTATTGAACGCGAATTCACAATTTCAAAATTGAGTTTGCTGGAACATGCGAGAAAAAAGACAACTCAAAAAGTAAATCTTTTTGAGAAAGTCCAAATACCTGGATATGAAGATGCATTGCGAAAGATCAAGCGCTTTATGGAAGATGAAGAGAACTTGTCTAAATCTTCTCAAAAGATCTTGAAATCGCTGCAAGAGAAAAGAAAGGAGGTTGAAGTATGATTACCAAAATGAAAAAGCTGACCTTCCTGGTATTTTATAAGGAATATGAACAGTTTTTGGAAGGCCTTCGTGAAATAGGTGTCGTAGATGTTGAAAAGAAACAAACAGGCACCATTGAAAACACGCAACTGCAAGAATCCATAAGGGAAGCAGCTCACTATGCCGATATAATAAAAATGCTGAAGAGGTTGAATGTAAAGCCTTTGGCTACTGAAACCGCACCTTCGGCTGAACAAGGCAAAGCAGACATCAAGTCCATAGACTCTATGCTGTCTGACAAGACCCAGCTGCAGCAACAATTGCAAGCATGCCTGAAAGACAAAGCTGTCATGCAACCTTGGGGAAATTTCGAAACAGGGACCCTTGACAAACTGAGAAAAAACGGATATCAGATTTGTTTCTACGTTTGTCCTACCAAGAATTACAAGCAATCGTGGGCAGAAGACTATCAGTTGATAAAAATCAACGAAGAATCTTCAAAAACCTACTTCGTGATTGTAACTCATACTAATGAGACCGTAGAATTGGATATAGAACCGACAAGACTTCCTAGCCATTCATTGTCGGATTTGGATAAACAGCAAAAGAATCTGGAATTGAACATCAACAAGATCAATGCCAATCTGGAACATCGTGCTGAAACTGAAATTCCATCTTTGAAACTGGCAATGCAGGAAATACAGTCGTCTGTAGAATTCTCCAAAGTCATCTTCAATACGGAAAGCACGGCAGACGACAAACTGATGCTGCTTGAAGGATGGGTACCGGTGACTCAGCTAACCAATGTAGAAAACTACATGAATGACCAGGCCGCATATTTCGAAGTTGGTGATCCCACTCCTGATGACAATGTGCCTATTCAGTTCAACAATAACAAGTTTACCAAACTTTTCGAACCGATTTGCAGACTCTACATGCTACCTAAGTACAATGAGCTGGATTTGACTCCGTTCTTTGCACCATTCTTCATGCTGTTCTTCGGATTATGCCTGGGTGACATCGGATATGGATTGCTTCTGTTTCTGAGCGTTACCATCTACAGAATCTGTAAAAAGAATATGAATGCCGAATATAAGCCTTACCTTTCACTGGTTCAGCTGTTGGGCGCTTCCACATTCTTTTGCGGTTTCTTGCAAGGTATGTTCTTCGGATTCAGTATCTATGACATACAGATTCCTTTCATCCAAACAATGAAAAATACCATTTGCATGGACAACAAGCAGATGTTCAATCTGTCATTGATATTGGGTGCCATTCAGATTCTATTTGGAATGTGTCTGAATGCCTATAACAAGACCATACAATTGGGGTTCAAATATGCAGTCGGCACAATCAGTTGGATTATCTTCCTGCTGAGCACGGCTTTTGCCGCTTTGCTGCCTCAAGTCATGCCATTGGGAGGAACAGTGCATTTGATCATCATGGCGATTACAGGCTGCGGTATCTTCTTTTATAATTCACCCGACAAAAATATATTCTTGAACTTCGGTTTGGGTATATGGGACAGTTATAATATGGCAACTGGCCTCTTGGGAGATATCTTGTCATACGTCCGCTTGTTTGCCTTAGGATTGTCAGGAGGCATTCTTGCCAGCGTATTCGACCAATTGGCAACAGGTATGAGTCCGGACAATGTCATTCTCGGACCGATTGTCATGGTCATCATATTCCTGGCCGGACATTCCATCAATATCTTTATGAATGTATTGGGAGCCATGGTTCACCCGATGCGTCTTACTTTCGTAGAATTCTTCAAGAATTCCGGTTACGAAGGAGGAGGAAAAGAATATAAGCCATTCAAGAAATAATAAAATAATAAATAAAAATAAACAATTATGGAAATGAATTTATTGATTGCCTATATAGGCATAGCACTTATGGTCGGTTTATCCGGCGTCGGAAGTTCTTATGGTGTAACAATCGTTGGAAATGCAGTATTGGGTGCAATGAAGAAGAACGACAGTGCATTCGGTAATTATTTGGTATTGTCGGCATTGCCCGGAACACAGGGTTTGTATGGTTTTGCCGGTTATTTCATGATGCAGAGCATTTTCCACCTATTGACTCCTCAAATCACAGCTCTTCAAGCTATGGCTGTTTTCGGTTCTGGTGTCGGTTTGGGATTGGTAGCCTTATTCTCTGCTATCCGTCAAGGTCAAGTTTGTGCAAATGGTGTAGTTGCCATAGGTCAGGGTTACAATGTTTTTGGTAACACTTTGATCCTGGCTGTATTCCCTGAATTATACGCCATCGTAGCTTTGGCAGCAACATTCTTGATGGGTTCAGCTGTTGTAGGATAATTACTTTATTCAAAAAAAAGATTATACTCCTTGCAAGATTATCCTTGCAAGGAGTTTTTTTGTTCTCAAATTCTTTTCACAAACGTTTTAATAACTCTTTAACTACAAAGAAGTTAAAATTCTTCTTTCTTTCACAAAATCTTTTTACTTTTGCATAAAATTATATGGGAATAACAAAAAATGGTAGAAAGATTATTATCTCCTGACTACGTATTTGAATCAAGTTGGGAAGTTTGCAATAAAATCGGCGGTATTTATACTGTTTTGTCCACGAGGGCAAAGACTATGCAAGACATGATGCACGACAAAGTTTTTTTTATAGGGCCCGATTTCTGGAAAGCAAAAAACAATCCTTTGTTCATTGAAGACAATTCGCTTTATTCAGAATGGCGTACGCACGCAAAAAACGAAGGATTGAACCTAAGAATCGGTCGCTGGAACATTCCGGGAAATCCGATTGTATTCTTAATTGATTTCATCCCTTTTTTCCACGAAAAAAATGATATATATACCCAAGCATGGAATGATTTTCATGTGGATTCGCTTCATGCATACGGAGATTATGACGAAGCCTCCATGTTTTCTTATGCAGCGGGAAGAACTGTAGAAAGTTTTTACAAAAACAATTTAAGCAAAAAAGATAAAGTAATCTATCAGGCTCACGAATGGATGACTGGATTGGGAGCTCTTTACATACAAAAGGCTGTTCCCGAAATTGCCACAATCTTTACGACACATGCTACTTCCGTCGGCCGTTCCATTGCCGGTAACAACAAACCCTTGTATGACTATCTTTTTGCATACAACGGTGACCAAATGGCAGAAGAACTGAACATGCAGTCCAAACATTCCATTGAAAAGCAGACAGCACACCATGTTGACTGCTTCACTACAGTAAGCGACATAACTGCTAAAGAATGTGAGGAATTATTGGATAAGAAACCGGATATGGTACTTATGAACGGTTTTGAAGACAGTTTTGTCCCTAAAGGAACTGATTTTACAAAACGAAGAAAGAAAGCCAGAAAAACATTTCTGCAAATTGCCAATGCCGTTTTTGGAACAGACATGGGAGATGATACCCTGATTGTAGGAACCAGCGGACGCTATGAATTCAAGAACAAAGGCATAGATGTTTATCTGGAGGCTTTGAACCGCCTGACGCGTGACAAGGAACTAGGAAAAAACGTACTTGCCTGCATCAACGTTCCCGGTTGGGTAGGGGAACCCCGCGAAGACCTACTCGAGCGTCTCAACAATAATAAAAAATATGATACTCCGTTGCCCGTACCTTACATAACACACTGGCTTCACAATATGAGTCATGACCAAGTGCTTGATATGCTGAAGTATTTAGGTATTTCAAATAACAAAGAAAGCAAGCTGAAAATTATATTCATACCTTGTTATCTGGATGGAAAAGACGGAATTGTGAATTTGCCGTACTATGATTGTGTTATAGGCAATGATTTGAGTGTATATGCATCCTATTATGAACCATGGGGATATACACCATTGGAAAGCATTGCCTTTAAGGTCCCGACGATTACAACAGATTTGGCAGGATTTGGCTTATGGGTAAATACAATCAACGGGAAATACGGACAATTGGAAGAAGGTGTAAAAGTAATTCATCGTTCCGACTACAACTATTCGGAAGTTGCTGATGAAATAAAAGACACTATAGCTGATTTTTCTAATAAACCAGCAAAAGAAATCACTGAAATAAGAAATAAAGCTGCTGTAATTGCAGAAAAAGCCTTGTGGAAGCATTTTATTAATAACTATCTGCAAGCCTATGACTTTGCTTTGAAAAAAGCAGCTGAAAGAAATAATAAGAATCATTAGAAATTTAAAAATTTGAGAGAATATGAGAATTAAAGTTAGTAATGCCAATGCTCCAACTTGGAAAGAAGTGAATGTAAAGTCCCAGATTCCAGAAAGTTTAAAATGCTTGGATGAAATGGCCCATAACTTATGGTGGGCATGGAACTATAATGCAACGGATTTGTTCAAAGATATGGATCCCGATTTATGGAAGGAAGTCAAGCAGAATCCCGTATTACTCCTCCAACGTCTCAGCTACGAATCATTGGAAAAAATTGCTAAAAACAAGACTTTCATCAAAAAGATGAATGACGTCTATAGTGATTTCAGAAAATATATGGATGTTAAAAAAGACAGTAAACGTCCTTCCGTCGCTTATTTCTGCATGGAATACGGATTGACGAATATTCTGAAAATCTATTCCGGCGGTCTTGGAATTCTGGCAGGTGATTATTTGAAAGAAGCTTCTGACAGCAATGTTGACATGTGTGGTGTAGGATTCCTATATCGCTACGGTTATTTTGATCAATCCCTCTCGATGGACGGTCAACAAATTGCAAACTACGAAGCTCAAAACTTCAATAGCTTGCCGATAGAACGCGTAACAGATGAAAATGGGCAACCATTGGTCGTAGATGTTCCTTATGTAAATTATTTGGTACACGCTTATATTTGGAAAGTTAATGTAGGCCGCATTCCTTTGTATCTTCTTGATACGGATAATGAAATGAACAGCGAATTTGACCGTCCTATCACATATCAACTCTATGGAGGAGATTGGGAAAATAGACTGAAACAAGAAATATTATTGGGAATTGGAGGTATTATCACACTCAAGGCTCTTCATATCAAAAAAGACATTTATCATTGTAATGAAGGACATGCAGCCCTTTGCAACATAGAGCGCTTGTGTGATTATGTAGGACAGGGTCTGACCTTCAATCAATCATTGGAATTGGTTCGTTCTTCCTCTCTATACACGGTCCATACTCCTGTTCCAGCCGGACACGATTATTTTGATGAAGGCTTGTTTGGCAAATACATGCGAGGATATACTCAGAAACTCGGTATCGATTGGGGAGAGTTGATGGATATGGGTAGAACAAATCCGGGAGATCCTAATGAGAAATTCTGTATGTCAACTTTTGCTTGCAATACGTGTCAGGAAGTGAACGGAGTGAGCATGCTTCACGGAAAAGTATCACAGAAGATGTTCTCAGGAATATGGAAAGGGTATTTTCCTGAAGAAAACCATGTAGGCTATGTCACCAACGGAGTACATTTCTCCACTTGGAGTGCTACAGAATGGAAAAAACTTTACAACAAATATTTTGATCCTTCTTTCATGCAGGACCTATCAAATCCGAAAATATGGTCGGCTATTTATGATGTCCCTGATGAAGAAATATGGCAAACCCGTATGGCTCTGAAGGAAAAACTGATTGATTTCATCCGCAAGTCTTTCAAAGAAGACTGGCTGAAGAATCAGGGAGATCCGTCCAGAATTGTCTCCTTGATGGAAAAAATCAATCCGAATGCTTTGATAATAGGCTTTGCACGCCGTTTTGCCACATATAAACGTGCTCATCTGTTATTTACAGATTTGGATCGTTTGTCTAAAATAGTAAACAACCCTAATTACCCTGTACAATTCCTGTTTGCAGGCAAGGCTCATCCACACGACGGAGCAGGACAAGGTCTTATTCAAAAAATCATTGAAGTTTCACGCCGTCCTGAATTCCTTGGAAAAATTATTTTCCTTGAAAATTATGACATGAAACTGGCCCGCCGTTTGGTATCAGGCGTTGATATCTGGCTAAACACACCAACGCGTCCTATGGAAGCTTCCGGTACATCAGGTGAAAAAGCATTGATGAACGGAGTCGTGAATTTCTCAGTACTTGACGGATGGTGGCTGGAAGGCTATCGTGAACATGCAGGATGGGCTCTTACTGACAAACGTACCTATCAGAACCAGGATCATCAGGATCAATTGGATGCCGCTACAATATATGGTCTTCTTGAACAGGAAATCGTTCCATTGTATTACGACAGAAAAAAGAAAAGTTACTCTGAAGGTTGGATTAAGACAATCAAAAACTCCATTGCGCAGATTGCCCCACACTATACCATGAAACGCCAACTGGACGATTACTATAACAAATTCTACATCAAAGAAGCCAAACGTTTCAAGGCTCTTTCGGCCAATGATGATGCCAAGGCGAAAGAAATGGCTGCATGGAAAGAAACAGTTGCCGAAAGATGGGATTCCATTGAAGTCGTATCCATCAATGAATATGCTGATTATAATAACATTGAAAGCGGCAAGATATATTCTTCTGAGGTCGTAATTGATGAAAAAGGATTGGACAACGCCCTTGGAGTTGAATTCATTGTAACAAAAACCGGTGACGACAAAGAAGACCATATTGTTGACGTTCTTCCATTGGAACTGGTAAACAGAGAAGGAAATCTATATACTTTCAAGGTTGAATCCATTGTGAACAATGCAGGTGCATTCAAATATTCCTACCGTATGTTCCCGAAGAACCAGGATTTGCCTCATCGTCAGGATTTCTGCTACATACGCTATTTCAACAAATAAGATCAAAGAGTTTGATAATGATACAAAAAAGGCGGAACTTAATGAAGGTTCCGCCTTTTTTTATATTATTCCGGATAAAGAATCAGATGATGTATTGAGAACTGATTGATTCGTTATTTTCAACACGACGGATTGTTTCAGCAAACATATCGGCAATGGTCAATTGCTTTACCTTTGCACAACGATCGGTATAGGGAATGCTGTCTGTAAAAACTATTTCCTTCAAAGACGACATTTGTACTCTATCCGAAGCCGGACCAGACATTACGCAATGAGAAGCTATAGCACGTACCGAAACTGCTCCGGCCTCTATCATGATATCTGCAGCTTTGGTAATTGTTCCGGCTGTGTCAACCATATCATCTACAATAATTACATTTTTACCTTTCACATCACCGATAATCTGCATAGACGCTACCTGATTTGCTTTCAAGCGTGATTTATTACACAGGACCAAAGGAACATTCAGATACTTTGAATAAGTACTGGCACGTTTGGAACCTCCGACGTCTGGAGTGGCTATCACCAAATCATCCAATTTCAAGGATTCAATGTAAGGTAAAAATACAGCCGATGCATACAAGTGATCTACAGGGACATTGAAAAAGCCCTGAATCTGATCAGCATGCAAATCCATCGTAATCAAACGATCTATTCCCGCTACACTTAACAAATCGGCAACCAGTTTGGCTCCTATTGAAACACGCGGTTTGTCTTTTCGATCTTGACGCGCCCATCCAAAATAGGGAATTACGGCGATTACGCTTCTTGCGGAAGCACGTTTTGCTGCATCAATCATCAGCAAAAGCTCCATCAGATTGTCTGAATTCGGAAATGTAGACTGTACCAAAAAAACATCATGTCCACGAATAGATTCTTCATATGACACGGCAAATTCTCCATCTGCAAAATGCTCAATGTTCATCATTCCCAATTCGCAACCTAAACTGGCGCAAATTTTTTCTGCTAAGTATCTCGATTTTGTTCCCGAGAATACCATAAAAGGCTCTTTCTTGCTCATTATTGTATAGAATTATCTATAATAGTTATTTTAATGCAAAAGTAAGTATTTTTCTCCTATTCACAGGTGATATTGTCAAATTTAATCTACAATTTTTCTAAGCTTACGGAAATATTCGATTAAATCCATGTAATCTTTGTTGCTGCTATCATCAAAATATTTCCAAATATCACCCATTATTACAACCCCTCCAAACCCATAATCCTTCAAAAGAGGAATATTGTCTGCATTGACTCCTCCGAATGCCATGACTCTTTTATCAATCAAATCATCCTTATAGGCTTTTCTCAACATCTCGGGTGTATAACCTGAAAGAATCCGGGGATTTGAAATACTGTTGAAAACAGGAGACAAAAATACGTAATTGTAATTTTTTTTCTTTTCCTTCAGCTCTTCGAGTGAATGACAAGTACAGCTCAAATGACCTTTATAATCTTCAGGAGGAACCGTATTCCGTTCATTGAGATGAATGCCATAAAGCTTGAATTCATCTTTCAGATAAAAAAAATCATGAGTAACAATTCTCTTTCTATAAACTTGAGGTACCAAAGTCAATAAACGTTCCGAATACATAGGAGCTGTATCGGGTTTACACAAATGAAGCAGGTCCAGACCTTCCTCAAAAAGATTTGTAATTATCTGATCTTCTTCAACAAAGAATTTAGGTTGCGTTACTAATATTAATTTCATAAATACATTCCAATCAAATTGTCGCAAAAGTAATCAAAAAATACAACATATCCAATAAAAGTACTTCTCTGACTTTCTCCAAACACAAGAAAAACATCACTTCGTCAAAGGAATTGTACACACAAACCGGGCGCCTTGGGTATATTCATGATCTACTTGTATCTTTCCACCCATCTTATCCAAAGTCATCTGACAAATAGAAAGCCCTAAACCGGTTCCTTGTATATATTCATTAACTTTTTCAAATCTCTCGAAAATAATGTCTTGCTTGTCCTTTGGAATGCCAACGCCCGTATCACTGACAACAATTCGCAGTTCATTGTCCTTCACTCGCTTTTCTATCCAAAGTTCTATAAATCCCTGGTGAGTATATTTCACGGCATTATTCATCAAATTAATCAACACTTGTTGCAAGCGTGTGACGTCAGTCTTCACTACAACTCTGCTTTCTTCACATTTGAATTTTAATTCGACACCCTGTTCAACCGATTGGGCTATAGTATTGATTACACCCTTGCAATAGGGGACTATATCGACTGTTTCATAAAAGAACTGGGATTTTCCTGATTCCAGACGTGATATATCCAAAATATCATTGATTAGTCTCAATAGCATATCCGAATTATCGGTTATAATCTTTACGTATTCCTTCAACTCCTGATTATCCGAAACGGAATCGGCCAAAAGATTGGAAAATCCGGTAATGGCATTCAAAGGTGTACGGATTTCGTGACTCATATTGGACACAAAGTTCGTTTTCATTCGATTGGCTTCTTCAGCTCTCTCTTTAGCTATACGCAATTGATACTGAGAATATTCAAGTTGATCCCGTTCCTTCTTCAACATATCATTCTGCTTCTCGATATTTTCGGTGAGTTTCTTGATATGTGCTGAATAGACCAAAGAGATAATCAATCCCACAGTGAGAAGGAAAAAGATACTTACAAAAGCTATGAGCTGCCATTTATAGCGATGCAGCAAATCAATGGTAGATGGCTTTTGATTTATGATGATAGAACCTTTGGGAAGAAGTTCTTTGCCAATGCCAAACCGTTGTAATTCGATTTCATCGAATTTATATACTTTATCCAACGAATGGATGTCGACGGCAATGTTTTCCCCCATTTCCAATTCGCGATGAATTCGCCTTGCCAGATCAGCACCATTCTCATAATCCCGATATAGAGGTACATAACCGCCAATGGCACAAGAACCGATGCCCGAAGATGTCAAAGAAAAAATAGGAACATCCGGATTGGTCTTTGTGAAAGTATTCATTGCATTATTCATAAAAATGGTATTGTTCCTGTCATAAGTCCAAATACATAACAAAACAATGCTGTTCGGCGGTAATTTTTTATATTCTTCCACCGCTTCTTTCATATTATAAAATCGCCCATCTATTGAATGGTAATTAATATTAGGATGCTTTCTCAAATAATCCTTTACCTGACGCAAATACGTGAGGCCTTCATAAGAGTTGTCCGTCAAAATGGCTACATTACTGTATTTGGGAAAGAATTTTTCCATCAGATAGAAATCTTCCTGTATTCCATATTCATAAAAAACAGCAGAACGGACATTGAATCCTTTTATTAGATAGTACAAATCCTTGACACCTCTTTCTTTGATATCTTTCTCGGAAACGGATTTTATCCCAGTGCTAGCCTCCAACGTAGATACATATCGCTGTGACATAATGCAATATACCGGGATTTTTTTCCATTTATCTGCCGTTTGGGAAAAGAATGTTATGCATGCCTGACTGCCAAGCAACACAACAGCACGTGGATTGGGGTGCTTGCTCAACACATTATCCATTTTTTTCTGCCATTCTACCATTTGATTCAGATTGTTGCAGTCAAGGCTTTCAATACTTATGGAATATTTTCCATGAAGTTGTTCATAGGTACTTTCAAAACCGTCAATAGCTGTTCTGATGTAGGAATAATCAGCTACGTATGAACTGATGAGCAAAATTTCCTCACCGGCAGACTGCACAGTTACCTCTTGAATCTTTTGGGGCTTAGATTTAGCAGCCTTATTGACTTTTGCCGTCAACACGACAGGCATTATAAGGCATAACAAAGAAATAATAAAATTCCTACAACAAAAATTCATACTGCTCTTCTCATGAATACACTACAAAAATAAAATAAGTTTTTCTAATCTCCCAAAGATTTATCGTAAATTTGCCACCAAAAGAAAGAATAATGCCGATTAATTATAAAATTGAACTGAATAAAAGCCAATATGATGCTGTAACCTTTGATGAGGGACCATCACTGGTCATCGCAGGAGCAGGTTCGGGTAAGACAAGAGTGCTTACCTACAAAATAGCCTACTTGCTCGAAAAAGGATATGCTCCGTGGTCCATCCTTGCACTCACTTTCACAAACAAGGCTGCCCGGGAGATGAAAAACCGCATATCCAATAAAATAGGTCCCGACCAGACTCGCGGATTATGGATGGGGACTTTCCATTCCATCTTTTCAAGGATACTGCGCATAGAAGCCGATGCCATAGGGTTTAGTCCTCGTTTCACGATTTATGATGCCAGCGATTCCAAAAACCTTGTCAAATCTATTGTAAAAGAAATGGGATTGGATGAGAAGGTATACAAGCCATCGGCTATACAGAACAGGATTTCGCAAGCAAAGAACAGACTGATATCCCCGGATTCATATGCAGCAAACGGAGAAATCATTCAAGCAGACCTGAACGCTAAAATACCTGCAACAAAGGATATCTACAAATTCTATTGGGAAAGATGCAAACAAGCTGATGCATTGGATTTTGATGATCTGCTTTTCTATACCTATCTGCTGTTTGAAAAGAATCCGGACATATGCAGAAAATACAGTGACATGTTCAATTACGTACTTGTTGACGAGTACCAGGACACAAACTACGCGCAGCACTGCATCATCTGGCAGCTTACAAAAGATAATCAAAAAGTGTGCGTCGTAGGAGATGACGCACAAAGCATATATTCCTTTCGCGGCGCAAACATTGACAACATCCTGAACTTTACCCGGCAATATAAAAATGCAAGGCTCTTTAAACTGGAACAAAACTATCGTTCCACACAAACCATAGTCAATGCAGCCAATAGTCTTATTGACAAGAATAGCCGGCAAATAAAGAAGGATGTATATAGCGAAAAGGAAAAGGGAGAACCTCTAGGAGTCTTTAATGCCTATTCCGATGTGGAAGAGGGTGATATAGTAGCCAACAAGATTGTGGAGCTCCATCGCGAACATGATTACACATTCAATGACTTTGCCATATTGTACAGGACGAATGCCCAAAGCCGCATTTTCGAGGAAGCCCTCCGCAAGCGTACGTTACCGTATTGCATCTACGGCGGCTTGTCTTTTTATCAAAGAAAAGAAATAAAAGATGTGATTTCCTATTTCCGATTGGCCGTGAATCCCAATGATGAAGAAGCGTTCAAGCGCATCGTCAACTATCCGGCTCGTGGAATAGGGGATACTACCATCGGAAAAATCATAGAAGCTGCCACAAACAACCACATCAGTTTGTGGAATGTCATCTGCAATCCAGATGCTAACGGTCTATCCATCAACAAAGGAACAAAAGAAAAGCTGCAGAGATTCCATGACCTGATGGCGCAGTTCATAAAAGAAGCCCCTGAAAAGGACGCATTCGAGATAGGACAGGAGCTCGTGAAACAGTCTGGAATCATGAACGATATTTATCAGGACCGAACACCCGAAAGCCTCAGCAGACAAGAGAATATTGAAGAACTGCTGAACGGTATGAGTGACTTTTGCAGCAGCCGTCGGGAAGAAGGAGACGAACAACACACCAAACTCTCCGACTATCTGTCGGAAATATCTTTGCTCACAGACCAAGATGACAAGAAAAATGAAGATGGAGAAAAAATAACACTGATGACGATTCATTCTGCCAAAGGGTTGGAATTCAAGACCGTATTTGTAGTAGGACTCGAAGAAAACCTATTTCCAAGCCCCATGGCCTATGATTCCATGCGTCAACTCGAAGAGGAACGGCGTCTGTTCTATGTAGCCATCACCCGGGCCGAAGAGCATTGCTTCCTCAGTTTTGCCCGCAGCCGTTATCGCTACGGAAAGATGGAATTCAGCAATCCAAGCCGGTTTCTAAATGATATCGATACTCATTTTCTCGAATTGCCCAAAGGAAATTCCTTTGCGACAAGACAGAAGTCGGATTTGTTTGACGATGATAGAGACGAACCCTATACAGACAAACGTTCCTATTCATACCGTGAACATCTGGAAGAAGAAAGACCAAGGCCCATGCGGAATTGGGAACGCCCTCAGAAGGAATCCCCACAACAGGCGCAACCAACCAGACCCCTTGTGAACAGGACATTGAAAAGAGTAAATTCCATTTTGCAAAGACCATCTGTGAACAGCTCTCCGGAAGCCGCCAATATTAAAGTGGGCCAATTGATAGAACACGAGCGCTTTGGCAGAGGTGAAATCACAAAGGTGGAGGGAGTAGGAGACAATTGCAAGGCAACCGTACAATTTCAGAATTCGGGTGTCAAGCAACTGTTGCTTAAATTTGCAAGATTTAAAATAATAGAATAATAAATAATAAAATGATTGACATAAAAAGAGTTCCATCACCATGTTATGTAATTGACGAATCATTACTTCGCCAAAACCTGGATCTGATAAAAAGTGTAGCCGATCGCTCTGGAGCAGAAATCATATTGGCCTTCAAAGCTTTTGCCATGTGGAAAGCATTCCCCATATTCCGTGAATACATCCGGCACACCACCGCAAGTTCACTCTACGAAGCCAGTCTGGCATTCCTGGAATTCGGAAGCAAGGCCCACACATATTCTCCCGCCTATACCGATTCGGAATTTCAAAGTATCATGGACTGCAGCAGCCACATTACCTTCAACTCGTGGACTCAATTCAACCGGTTCTATCCAGTCGTGCAGAAGTCCGGCAAAGGAGTCAGTTGCGGAATCCGCATCAATCCGGAATATTCTGAAATCAAAACCGAACTGTACAATCCCTGTGCACCCGGTTCCCGTTTCGGCATTATGGCCGATGACATTCCCGAACAACTGCCTCAAGGCATTGAAGGCTTTCATTGCCACTGCCATTGTGAAAGCAGTGCAGAGGAATTACAGAGAACGCTCGAGCACATAGAAGCCAAGTTCGGCAAATGGCTGCCCCAATTAAAGTGGCTGAATCTGGGTGGCGGACATCTGATGACCCGCAAAGATTATAATGTGGAACTTCTTATAAGCCTCCTTGCCGAACTAAAAACGCGTTACCCCAACCTTCGGATAATTCTGGAGCCAGGATCTGCCTTTGCCTGGGAAACAGGCGTGTTGGTAGCCTCCGTTGTCGACATCGTGGAAAATAAAGGAATAAGCACCGCCATTCTGAATGTAAGTTTTACCTGCCACATGCCTGACTGCCTGGAAATGCCGTACCAACCGAGGGTACAGGGAGCCGAAAGTCTGCCTCCGGAAGCAGTAAAAAGTGCTGATGCCAGCGAACACATCTACCGTCTTGGAGGTAATTCATGCTTAAGCGGTGACTATATGGGAAGCTGGAAATTCGATCATGAGCTGAAAACAGGAGAGAGGATTGTCTTCGAAGACATGATACATTATACGGTGGTCAAGACCAACATGTTCAATGGAATACAACACCCATCCATAGCTATTTGGCATACAAATGACGAACTGGAAATATATCGTGATTTCAATTATGAAGACTATAAAAATCGAATGTGTTGATATTTTTTTATTCGAATCGTTTGGAAATTCAAAGAAATACACTACCTTTGCGCTCGCAAACGGAAAAACATAATGAAGTTTGTTACAGATAGTTCTTTGAATTGCGGAAATAGCTCAGTTGGTAGAGCACGACCTTGCCAAGGTCGGGGTCGCGAGTTCGAGTCTCGTTTTCCGCTCAAATTGTTATAAGATTTATAAGTTTGCAGTTGCAAAACTGTTGTCATGCCCAGGTGGCGGAATGGTAGACGCGCTCGTTTCAGGTGCGGGTGTTCAAAAGACGTGCAAGTTCGAGTCTTGTTCTGGGCACGAAAACTTAAAATCGAAAAGCAATTGTTGGAGAGGTGGCGGAATGGTAGACGCGCTACTTTGAGGGGGTAGTGGGCGTAGCCCGTGGGAGTTCGAGTCTCCTTCTCTTCACCAGTTTTTTTGCGGAAATAGCTCAGTTGGTAGAGCACGACCTTGCCAAGGTCGGGGTCGCGAGTTCGAGTCTCGTTTTCCGCTCATCACAAGCCGATGCATTTTGCATTGGTTTTTTTTATGTCCATACAGTTGGTTCCTTGCCCCCAAATTCATCCTTCCGATCTGACAATTCCGATTGTTTTTATCCTTACTTTAAGAAGTATTTTCCCTTATTCCATAAGAAAAGCATCTCTGGATTCCTGAAAAAGTATCGTCCCACGTCCGTGATACATGCGTCTCACCTGTGTGATACGTGCGTACCACGGCTGTGAGACGCACGCACCACACAGGTGAGACGACGGATTTTAAGGCATTCATGAATACTTTTCCAAGCATTTAAAGATGCTTTCCTCGTTTGTTTTTACAATTTCATCCCTACACCACAAACCGCTTGTATTTAGAGATTTGTGGTGTAGGGGGTACACAAGGCAAACTTTCTATAATGGAAGAGATTAGAAACGAATCTGGAACTGAGTAACCCACATCTTTGAGTTTTCTCCTACTTTCGGATTTTTATAGACGAACTGTGAAAGAATTCTGCAGCTCTTATAAATCCAGTATTGAGCACCTATCATATAATTGTGTTGCACGCTGGTATCCAAATCATTATCCTTTTTAAGATAGTCATAATCGGCTACTATATCAAATTTCTTGGCAACGTGCAGTTCTGCATCAGCATAGTAACCCGTACTATGAATGCCACCGTCATTGCCTATCATAAATTCACTACGCAAATAGGCAGGCTTCGTTTTTATTTCGGTACCGCAAGCCCAACGCTGACGCTTGTAATTGTCACCGGCCTTAAAAGCTCCGAATTCATTGTCGGTTTCGGCATGTCCAGTTCCCAAAAGAAAAGAAGTGGAAAGCATAACCCCTTTCAATGGAGTTACATTGAACATTCCTATAACATCTTTCTGATTATTGTTTTCTTTCTGATTCATACCCGGACCATTGAAAACACCAAGACTGTAGTTAAACAAATTCCAGTCTTTGTATTTCACGGCCTCACCCGTGAGCATGATACCGGCATCACGTCCCACATGGTTACCGGCACAGGGATCTGTAGCAATACCTGCCATATAGAGAACAGAAGCATCATAACCTATATTATTCAAAATAGTGGGAGACATAACGCTTTCCAATGTGAACGGCTGTTTGTATTGGCCTATGCGCAACTTCAAAGCAGGAGAGAAGGCATATTGGGCATAATATTCATGCAGCTGACTTTTCACTGCATCATACATGATAAAGAAACTGATTTTGGGAGTCAGTTCGGCATTGGCCATCAAAATGATTCGAGTGATATCCAATGCATTGGTTTTCTGACCACCTATATCGGTATACGTATATCCCGTCTGGGCATAACCGAACAAGGTAAGCTTGCTTAAACCTATATTGATATTGACAGGGTGGACAGGTTGTTCGCCATCAACTGCACGCACGGCTTTTATCTTTTCCTCTGAAATGTTCGTCGTGGTAATCTTAACGGGTAAAGTCTTTTCGGCTTCCGTACTATCGGAATCGAAACAATTCTCTGCAAATAAGGATGTAACAAAAAATCCAGCAAAAAGGATTGTTACAAGGATACGATTGAATTTCATACGTATATTTATTCTTAATTAACGATATTTTCACCGCAAAGATAGAATAAATTTTTATTTATTCACAAGAAATGGATATAAATGTATAAATTCAATCGTATCCTCTAATAGATCTATTTGGCAAACTGGATGCAGACAGGCTTGCTGATTTTTATATCCCGATGGGTATCGGTGAGCAGACCGGTTTGCGGATTGCGCTCGTAGACCTGAACGACATTACTGTCACGACAAGCAACCAGCACGTATTTACCGTTAGGAGTAATATTGAAATTACGTGGATGAATACCCGTAAGCTGATAACCTACTTTAGTAAGAAGGCCACTTGCATCAACCTTGAAAATAGCCACACCGTCGGCCTTCAAGCGATTGCTGGCATACAGGAATTTTCCGTCCGGACTCAAATGTATATCCGCACTGCCATGTGCCTGAACCGTATCGGCTGCAACCGTCTGTTTTTCTTTCAAAATGCCATTGCTGTAGTCAAATGCAATGACTGTACCGGACAATTCATTCATCAGATAAGCCTGCTTTCCATTTGGAGAGAAGGTGAGATGACGAGGACCCGAACCAGCTGCAACCTTAAAAGAAGAAGGAGTGCCAACCTTGAAAATATTTTTTCCATCATTTGACTTTATCTGGAACTTATAAATGCAATCACCACCCAAGTCATCACAGAACAGATACTTTCCATCTGGGGTAAATTTGACACAATGAAGATGAGACATTGCCTGGCGTTCCTTATCGGCTCCAGTGCCATGAAACTGTAACACTCTGGAAGCTTTTCCTACAGAACCGTCAGGATTGATTGGAAATGTAACAACACTTCCGCTGCTATAATTCGCTGTATAAACGGTTTTTCCGTCAGAAGCAATGCTGCAAGGATCCTTGCCCTCGGCAGGAACTGAATTCACAATCGACATTTTGCCTTTTGCCAAATCCAAACTGATGGAATTTACACTTGCTTTTCCATCTGCATATTCACTCACAGAATAGATATGCTTTTTATCAGCCGAAAGCACAAAAAAAGAAGGATTACCGATGGACAACACACTCAACGGAGTAGTAACTCCCGTTTCCTGATTGAAACGGTATGAATAGATTCCATTTCCAGCACCGTTCGTACTAGTCCCGACAAACATGTGAAGATTGTCATTTCCGGGATTCTGGAAGGAACATAATAAAGCAATTGTTCCGATTGCTAAGAAGAGATTTTTCATAATAGTTTTATAATTAATGTTTTTGCAAATGTATAAATTTTTCCACATGAATATACTTTCACAAACAACTTATTAAATTTTTTATTAGTTTCTTTTTGTACAATTATGTTTTAAACTATTAGATTTCATCGTACTATTAACAATAATAAAGCATTTTTGGTTTCAAGTACAACAATTTTTTTAAATAAAAGTTAGGATAGTTCTAATAAAAGATATAAATTTGCAAGCCTATACAAATCATTATACAATGTTTGGAAGGAAAAAAAATAACTGGATAATTCCCAATGGGCAAGAATTAACGGAACTTGACAAGAAAGTTCTTTACTGGCAAGAAAGAGGAAAACTCGTTCCGAGCCAAAGCCTAATTAAAACACCCGAACAAATCGAGGGGATCCGTCGTAGCGGTATGATCAATACCGGGGTCCTCGATTTGGTAGAAAACGAAATACATGAGGGCATGAATACTGCCGAAATAGACAAGCTCGTATACGATTATACCACCGAACATGGAGCTATACCCGCACCGCTGAACTACGAAGGATTTCCCAAAAGTGTATGTACAAGCATCAACGAGGTCGTTTGTCATGGTATCCCTAATGAACTCGAGGTTTTGGAAGAAGGAGATATCATTAATGTTGACGTATCAACAATATTGAACGGATACTACTCTGATGCCTCCCGTATGTTTATTATCGGGAATACCACACCCAAGAAAAAACGTCTCGTGGAAGTTGCCAAAGAATGCCTGGAAATTGGCATGAAAGCAGCCAAACCATTCGGTTTTGTCGGTGACATCGGTCATGCCATAGAAAAACATGCCAAAGCCAATGGGTTTTCTGTCGTCCGGGATTTATGCGGACACGGAGTAGGGCTGGAGTTCCATGAAGAACCGGATGTAGAACACTTCGGGAAGCCTGGAACGGGAATGCTTCTGGTTCCGGGAATGGTTTTTACCATTGAACCAATGATTAATATGGGAACCTGGCAAGTATTCATTGATGAAGAAGACGGTTGGACTGTTGTCACGGAAGACGAGAAGCCCTCTGCACAATGGGAGCATACCTTTGTAATGACAGAAGAGGGTCTGGAAATTTTGACTCATTAATTTAAAGAACACACATGGAAGACGTAATCATATTAGGAGTTGAATCATCGTGCGATGATACCTCTGCAGCAGTAATCAAAAATGGTGAGTTACTCAGCAATGTAGTAGCTAGCCAAGCTGTACATGAAGCATACGGAGGAGTGGTTCCTGAATTGGCATCAAGAGCGCATCAGCAAAATATCGTGCCTGTGGTTCACGAAGCACTGAAGCGTGCCGGAGTGACAAAGGAACAACTCAGCGCCATTGCTTTTACCAGAGGACCAGGTCTGATGGGATCCCTGTTGGTGGGAGTTTCTTTTGCAAAAGGATTTGCCCGTTCCCTGAACATTCCGCTTATTGACGTAAACCATCTTCAAGGACATATTCTTGCCCATTTCATCAAAGAACCCAACGTTGAATTCAATCCTCCCCAGTTTCCATTTCTTTGTCTTTTGGTAAGCGGAGGAAACTCCCAAATAGTCATAGTAAAATCCTACAATGAAATGGAAGTCATCGGACAGACGATCGACGATGCCGCAGGGGAAGCAATAGACAAGTGTTCGAAAGTCATGGGCTTAGGTTATCCCGGCGGACCAATCATCGACAAACTCGCCCGCCAAGGAAACCCCCAAGCATATACCTTTGCCAAACCACATATACCTAATTATGATTTCAGCTTCAGTGGATTAAAGACCTCATTCCTTTATTCTCTGCGCGATTGGATAAAAGATGATCCTGATTTCATTGAACACCACAAAGAAGATTTGGCCGCCAGTCTGGAGGCAACCATTGTAGACATTCTGATGACAAAATTACGGAAGGCTGCAAAAGATTTGAAAATAAATGAAATAGCTGTAGCCGGTGGAGTGAGTGCCAATAACGGGTTAAGGAACGCTTTTCGTGAACATGCCGCAAAGTACGGATGGAAGATTTTCATTCCTAAATTCAGCTTTACAACCGACAATGCGGCCATGATTACCATTACAGGATATTATAAATATTTAGATAAAGATTTTTGTACCATTGATCTCCCGGCATATTCTCGGGTGACATTTAATAAATAGTAAACCTATGTCAGTAGAAACCAAATTTATCAGCAGAGAACTAAACGATCTGCTCTGGAGAGAGGGATTCTCTCTATCAACAGCCGAAAGTTGCACAGCAGGAAATGTAGCAGCGTCTATTACTGCAATACCCGGAAGTTCGCAATTTTATAAAGGTGGCGTAGTAGGGTATTCTGTAGAAGTTAAAGAACAAATGCTCGGTGTGAGCCGCGAGACCATTGAGAAATATGGTGTAGTCAGTGAAGAAACCGTAATAGAAATGGCAAAAGGTGCGATGAAAACACTGAAAACAGACTACGCCATTGCAACAACAGGCATAGCCGGTCCGGGTGGGGGAACTCCGGAAGTACCCATTGGTACAATATGGATTGCTGCGGCCAACGCAGACAAAGTTGTCACCAAAAAACTAGAAGGTGACGAAGGAAGAGAACGCAATGTACTCAATGCTGTTTGTGAAGTTCTTCACTTGTTACTTGATTTTCTAAAAGAAAATTGCAAAGACAATGACAGTCAGCATAAAAATAATGTTCAATAAAATATTTTTTATCAAAAAGCTTGTTTTTCTGGAATATATTTAGTTACTTTGCACCCTGTTTGAGCGAATAATTTTAGAAAACAATAAAATAAGATAAAGTAATGTCGAAAATTTGTCAAATTACCGGAAAGAAAGCCTTGAGTGGCAACAATGTTTCACATTCAAAAAGAAGAACCAAAAGGGTTTTTGATTTGAACTTATTTACAAAAAAGTTTTACTATGTGGAACAAGACTGCTGGATTAGCTTAAAGATTTGTGCAGCAGGTCTTCGTGAAATTAACAAAAAAGGATTGGACGCAGCATTGAATGACGCTGTTGCCAAAGGTTATTGTGATTGGAAAAGCATTAAAATTATTGCTTAAAAGTTTAGGAGAATAGAATTATGGCAAAGAAGGCTAAAGGTAATAGAGTTCAGGTAATCCTTGAATGTACAGAAATGAAGGATAGTGGTATGCCGGGAACTTCACGTTATATTACGACGAAAAACCGCAAGAATACCACAGAAAGATTGGAATTGAAAAAATACAATCCAATTCTGAAAAGAGTAACAGTTCATAAAGAAATTAAATAATAGAACGATATGGCAAAGAAAACAGTCGCAACCCTGCAGACAGGTAGCAAAGAAGGACGTTCTTATACTAAAGTAATCAAGATGGTTAAATCACCGAAAACCGGTGCATACGTTTTTGACGAACAAATGGTTCCCAATGAAAAAGTTCAAGACTTTTTCAAAAAATAATTGATTTTTTCGATTATACAATTATACGAAAGTACCTTTCAAAAGATTGAAAGGTACTTTTTTTTTGTTTATAAAACAGAATATGATTATCTTTGTTTTAGATAGTTACAACTCGATATAAAAACAAACAAGTTTGTTTGTTATGCTCTCGATTTGCATTATCTTTGCATACGGTAAATACTTATATCATTCATATATGGGAATATTTAATTTTTTTTCAAAAGAAAAAAAGGAGACTTTAGACAAAGGACTTGAAAAGACAAAAGAAAGTGTCTTCAGTAAAATTGCTCGTGCCGTAGCTGGTAAATCTAAAGTTGACGATGAAGTACTTGATAATCTAGAAGAAGTGCTTATAACATCTGATGTAGGTGTTGAAACTACCTTAAGCATTATTAATAGAATTGAGAAAAGAGTTGCTAAGGACAAATACGTAAATACAGAAGAACTGAATAATATTTTACGTGAAGAAATTGCTTCATTATTAACAGAAAACAACACAGATGACTCTGTAGGATTTGAAATACCTAAAGACAAAAAACCGTATGTAATTATGGTTGTGGGAGTTAATGGAGTAGGAAAAACAACAACTATAGGCAAGCTGGCTTATCAATTCAAAAATGCCGGCATGAATGTATATCTGGGCGCAGCTGATACTTTCCGCGCTGCCGCCATAGAACAGCTTTCTGTGTGGGGTGAAAGAGTAGGGGTACCAGTCATCAAGCAGCAAATGGGTTCCGACCCTGCATCAGTTGCCTTCGATACACTGAGTTCTGCTGTTTCCAATCATGCGGATGTTGTTATCATAGATACGGCAGGCCGCCTTCACAACAAAATTGGTCTGATGAATGAATTGACAAAAATAAAAAATGTCATGAAAAAGGTTGTTCCCGATGCACCCAACGAAGTACTTTTGGTTCTTGACGGATCCACCGGGCAGAATGCTTTCGAACAAGCCAAGCAATTCACAATAGCTACGGAAGTTACAGGAATGGCTATCACCAAACTTGATGGTACAGCCAAAGGTGGCGTTGTCATAGGCATTTCCGACCAATTTAAAATACCGGTAAGATACATCGGACTAGGTGAAGGTATGGAAGATTTACAGGCTTTCCACAAGAAGGAATTTGTTGATTCTTTATTCGGTAATTTAAACAAATGAGAAAAAATACTATTGATATCATTACTCTGGGCTGTTCAAAGAATCTGGTAGACTCAGAGAAACTAATCCGCCAATTGGAGGCAAACGGATACAAGGTAACTCACGATGCAACAAATCCTCATGGAGAAATTGCAGTAATAAATACATGTGGTTTTATAGGCGATGCTAAAGAGGAATCTATTAATATGATTCTTGAATTTTGCCAGGCTAAAGAAGAGGGACGTCTAAAAGAACTCTATGTAATGGGCTGTTTGTCCGAAAGATATCTGAAAGAATTATCATTGGAAATCCCTCAGGTAGATAAATTTTATGGAAAATTCGACTGGAACAATCTATTAAAAGACTTAGGAAAGGTTTACAAGCCTGAGCTAAAAATGGAAAGACATCTTACCACACCCTCACATTACGCCTACTTGAAAATTTCTGAAGGTTGTGACAGGCATTGTGCATATTGTGCAATACCTATTATCACAGGACAACACATAAGCAGGCCCATTGAAGATATTGTGGAAGAAGTCAAGGAACTGGTATCTAAGGGAGTAAAAGAATTCCAGGTCATTGCTCAAGAATTGACATATTACGGCGTTGATCTCTATCAGAAACAAATGATAGCAGAGCTCATTCGACAGATTTCGGACATTCCTGGAGTTGAGTGGATAAGATTGCACTATGCCTATCCGGCACACTTCCCTAAAGAATTGATGCAGGTAATGAGAGAACGTGAAAATGTATGCAAGTATATGGATATCGCCCTGCAACACATCAGTGACAGTGTATTGGAAAGAATGCGTCGGCACGTAACAAAAGATGAAACTCTCCAATTAATCGAGAATTTCCGAAAAGAAGTACCTGGCATTCATCTCAGAACTACGCTTATGGTAGGTTTCCCCGGTGAAACCGAAGAAGATTTCCAAGAATTAAAAGAATTTGTTGCCAAAGCCAAATTCGATAGGATGGGAGCTTTTGCATACTCAGAAGAAGAGGGGACCTATGCTGCAGAACACTATGAAGATGATATCCCGCAGGACAAGAAACAACAAAGACTTGACGAACTGATGTCACTTCAGCAAAAAATCTCTTCAGAACAAAATGAAAAGAAAATAAATAAAACATTTAAAGTCATCATAGATAGACAGGAAGGGGACTATTATATCGGCCGCACTGAATATGACTCTCCCGAAGTGGACCCGGAAGTATTAATAAAAGCCGTTGACAGTCCAAAATTGAAAATCGGGAGTTTTTACAATGTAAAAATAGTAGAAACAGATGACTTTGATTTATACGGGTGTGTCGTTAATTAAAAAATTGCTTCCATAATTTGGTCATTTTCGCAAAAATGATTAATATAGCAGAAAATTTTAATATAGTTTTGAATAACAAGGATTTTATAAAAGAGTTGTCAGAAAAACTAGGTTACACAATTAAAGATACAAATAAATTGGTAGCCTCAACAATTTCTATAATGACCGATCATCTGACTGATGCCGATTCAATAGCGGTATCAGGCTTCGGTTCTTTTGAAGTCAAAAAGAAAGTAGAACGCGTAACAATCAATCCAAGTACAAAAGTCAGATTGCTTGTTCCACCAAAGTTGGTTTTGACATTCCATCCAAGTACAATGCTTAAAGAAAAACTTAAATAATTGAGATCTTCCCATGAATAACAAGATTAACATACAAGAAATTGTAGATGCTTTAGCTGAAAAAAACGGCATTACCAAAAAGGATGCCGAAGCTTTTATAAGAAGTATGTTTGATTTGATAGAGGACGCTCTTGAGAAAGACAGATATATAAAAGTTAAAGGTCTAGGAACATTCAAACTCATTGAGGTTGAAGGACGAGAAAGTGTAAATGTAAACACGGGTGAGCGCTTTCGCATTGAAGGGCACTCAAAGATTTCCTTTATTCCTGATAACTCACTCAAGGAAACCATCAACAAGCCGTTTGCCCATTTTGACACAGTCGTAGTCAACGATGGAGTTGACTTGAATATGGATACGCCATCAGATGATAAAGATAATCTTGATGAAATTACCGAACCTGAGACGGTTCAAGAAAACGATGATTCGACAGATGTTCCATCAACGGAAAATGAACAGCCAGAGAAGGAGGATTCAAAGCAGCTTCATGATAACGTAGAAGAAGAAGCATCAAATCAACAAGATAATGTAGAAGAAGAATCTGACATTAAAGAAACCGAGACAAAAACGACAGAAGAAATGCATGATGCAAGTTCTCCTACGGAAAAGCCGGTTGTAACACCTGCCAATGATGAACCAAAACCTTCATCAGTAAAAAAAGGAGAGGTCTTGAAAGCTATGAAAGAAGATGAGAAAGTTTCACACAAAGCACTTTACATTATCATCTCCATAACAGCAATTTTGGTAATAGCTATTATTTGGTTTGCATTCAGCATGCAAAACAAGCAGAAAATGATGAAGCCAAATCCTAAGATAGAACAAAAGGCGAAACCGAAACCGATACCGGTCAAACCCGATACAACTAAAATCTTGAAGGACAGCACTGCAACACAGAAGTCGGCGGAAGAAGTATCCGAAAAGACACAGCACTTAAAGCCGGGTATTAAATATACGGCAGATAGAACAATGGATGAATGTGTTTTGCAAAAAGGAGAATCACTTTCCGAGATTTCGAAGAAATACTACGGATCTCCAAACTTTATACGATATATCTATTTATATAATAAAGAAGCCATTCAAGATCCAAATGTGATTCACGATGGAATAAGGCTAAAAATTCCTCACCTAATACCTGCTGAATAATGGAATACGAAGACAAAAATGCCAAACCATACTTTATCGCTATTATTGTTTTTCTCATTATCACCGTCATCGGGATTCTATTTTTCCTTTTGATGCCTGAAACTGTCGAAAAAATACTATATAAAGAAGGTAATCCTCCTGTCAAAAGCATAAAGGATATTAGGGAAAATGGACAAAAAACCATGGTCCAACCTAACGATTCTATCCCTCAAATAAAGGGATTTCAGTAACTATATCCTACATTTTCTTAACTTTATTAAAATCCTAAGTTTTTAGAATTTTTTTTAGCTGTTTTTAATTGTGACAGTTAAAGATTTGCAGTACTTTTGAACTTCGTTTATTACATGTAGAATAATAATATTAAAAAATAAGTTATGACTGAAGCAATTGATATCCGTGAATTGAACGAACGGATAGAAGGACAAAGCGTATTTGTGACAAATTTGATGACAGGCATGGACCAAGTCATCGTAGGTCAGAAACATTTGGTTGAATCATTATTAATAGGTCTTCTTTCAGATGGACATATTTTGCTGGAAGGTGTTCCCGGTTTGGCAAAAACATTGGCCATCAAAACATTGGCCTCACTGATTGAAGCAAAATACAGTAGAATACAATTCACACCGGATTTACTGCCTGCTGATGTTATCGGTACAATGATTTACAGTCAAAAAGATGAGCAGTTTTTACCCAACAAGGGACCAATCTTTGCTAATTTCGTATTGGCTGATGAAATAAACCGTGCTCCAGCCAAGGTACAAAGTGCTCTGCTAGAAGCTATGCAGGAACGTCAAGTTACATTAAGCAAAGAGACATTCAAATTACCAGATCCCTTTTTGGTATTGGCAACACAAAACCCTATTGAACAAGAAGGTACTTATCCATTGCCTGAAGCCCAAATGGACCGTTTTATGTTAAAGGTTGTCATTGACTATCCTAAACTTGAAGAGGAAAAGAAAATCATTCGTCAGAATATTTCAGGTGAAAAAATAAATGTCCGCCCAATTCTTCGTTCCCAGGAAATTATTGCAGCAAGAGATGTTGTAAGACAAGTTTATTTGGATGAGAAAATTGAACAATACATAGCAGACATTGTTTTTGCCACAAGATATCCGGACAAATACGACTTGAAAGATTTGAAAGGATTGATAGGATTCGGAGGTTCTCCTCGTGCTTCCATCAACTTGGCATTAGCAGCAAGAGCTTTTGCATTTATCAAACGACGCGGATATGTGATTCCTGAAGACGTACGGGCCATTGCTCATGATGTTCTTCGCCACAGAATTGGTTTGACGTATGAGGCAGAAGCAACAAATGTTACAGCCGATGAAATCGTTAGTAAGATTCTGAATAAAATTGAAGTACCTTGATTCCGTTCTTGAAAGATAGCCGAAAATAATGGAAACAACAGATTTATTAAAGCGGGTTCGTCAGATTGAAATCAAAACCAGAGGACTATCCAACAATATTTTTGCAGGACAATACCATTCAGCTTTCAAAGGAAGAGGTATGGCTTTTTCAGAAGTCCGTGAATATCAATATGGTGATGATGTCCGTGCTATTGATTGGAATGTTACTGCCCGATTTGACAAACCTTACGTCAAAGTCTTTGAGGAAGAACGAGAACTGACAAGCATGTTGTTAGTGGACGTATCAGCCAGTCTGGATTTCGGAACGATCAAACAGATGAAAAAAGATATGGTCACTGAAATTGCTGCAACGTTAGCATTCTCGGCAATACAAAACAATGATAAAATCGGTGTAATTTTCTTCTCCGACAAAATAGAAAAATTTATTCCTCCTAAAAAAGGAAGAAAACATATTCTATATATCATCAGAGAACTGCTCGATTTTCAACCCGAAAGTAGGAGGACCGATATAAAATTGGCTATTGAGTACTTGACAAACGTCATCAAGAAACGTTGCACAGCATTCATTCTCAGCGATTTTATTGGAAAGTTCGATTACCAGAATACGTTGACGATTGCCAACCAAAAGCATGATATTGTTGCCATCCAAATATATGACAGAAGAATGGTTGAATTACCTAATATTGGTTTGCTCAAGGTGCGTGATGCTGAAACAAAACACGAACAATATATTGATACGTCATCAAAGGCATTACGAGAAGCTCATCATAAATGGTGGATGGAACAACAAGCTTCATTGAACAATATTCTTACAAAGAGTAATATAGATTCGGTTTCAATTCGTACGGACGAAGACTATGTCAAATCTTTGTTAGGTCTTTTTGCTAAACGAAATTAAGTATGAACATGCATAATAATTATAAGGGATTCATCTTTGCGTTGTTTATGATTTTGAGTACATCTATGTCATGGGCCCAATCAGTAACGGTAGACGCAAGCATAGATTCCATGCGAATATTAATTGGAGAACAGGCAAAAATCAAATTAGAGGTAAGTTTGGATGCCAATAAAAAACTGCAGTGGCCACTTTTAAAAGATACCATTGTAAAGGGTGTAGAGATAGTAGAATCCCTAAAACCTGATACACAGTTTTTAAATAATGGCCAACGGCTGCTGATTACGAAACAATATATTGTAACGTCTTTTGATTCTGCCCTTTATTACATTCCACCATTTAATATTTTAGTCGACAAGCAACCGTATAAATCGAAAAGTCTTGCTTTACAAGTTTCATCCATTCCGGTTGATACGGTTCACGCAGATAGCTTTTTCGGTCCAAAGACCGTCATGAAAGCACCCTTTGTATGGAGTGATTGGCTAGGAGTAATTCTTAGTTTTCTATTAATTGGTGTCTTCATATTTTTTATTATATTCTTTATTAAAAGATATAAGGACAACAAGCCGATTATAAGAACTATAAAAATGACTCCTCAATTGCCGCCTCACCTCAAAGCCATGCAGGAAATAGAGCGAATCAAGACTGAGAAAAAAGGAGGTGATCCTAAGGAATATTATACTTTACTGACTGATACTCTACGTACCTATATTAAAGAACGCTTCGGATTCAATGCCATGGAAATGACAACCGGTGAAATCATTGAACGTTTGAAAAATGAAGAAGATAAATCATCAATGGATGAACTTCATTTACTTCTGCAAACTGCAGATCTGGTAAAATTTGCGAAATTAAATCCTTTGATGAATGAAAATGACAGGAATCTAGTTTCCGCTATTGACTTCATAAATGAGACCAAGATGGAAATTGAAGAAAAACAGGCAGAGCCTGAAATTACCATTGAAGAAAAACGTTCGCAGAAAGCCAAATTTATATTGGGTGGGAGTATTGTTATACTGTTCTTTGCTACACTAGGACTGATTGCCTATTTGGCATGGAATATTTATGATTTGTGTTTTTAATAGCTAATAAAGAAGAAAATGATTTTTGCTAACATTGAATATCTGTTTCTGTTAATTCTTCTAATACCCTATATAGCGTGGTATATATTAAGGAGAAAAAGGAATTCTGCAGCCTTGCAGGTTTCAGATACGCATGCATATATGAAAGCTCCCAAGAGTTACAAAATATATCTTATTCATGCTCCATTTCTCTTAAGGATAATTGCCATCATCATGATTATTCTTGTTCTTGCCAGACCACAGAATACCAATCATTGGCAAAATTCTGAAATTGAAGGAATTGATATTATGCTAGCTGTCGATGTTTCTACCAGTATGCTTTCAGAAGACTTGAAACCTAACAGACTTGAAGCAGCCAAAGCAGTGGCATCTGAATTTATTAGTAGCAGGCCGAATGATAATATTGGTCTGACTATCTTTGCTGGAGAAAGCTTTACGCAATGTCCACTCACTGTGGACCATGCAGTTTTACTGAATTTATTCAATGATATCAAATGCGACATAGCACAGAGAGGATTAATTGAAGATGGGACTGCTATTGGAATGGGAATTGCAAATGCAGTTTCCCGACTGAAAGACAGCAAGGCAAAATCCAAAGTTATTATTCTATTGACTGACGGTTCCAATAACCGAGGAGATATTTCGCCATTGACAGCTGCAGAAATTGCCAAAAAGTTCGGAATCCGAATTTATACAATTGGAGTCGGAACAAATGGAACAGCACCATATCCTCTACAAACTTATGCAGGCATTCAATACGTTAATATCCCAGTTGAAATTGATGAAAAGACTCTATCGCAAATTGCCTCGACAGCTGATGGCGAGTATTTCCGTGCCACAAGTAATTCCCGCTTGAAAGAAGTATATCGACAAATTGACAAACTGGAAAGAACCAGACTCAACGTAAAACAATTCAGTAAAAGGAAAGAAGAATATGCTGTTTTTGGCTGGATTGCATTGTCGTGTCTATTGCTGGAAGTAGTACTCCGAAACTCTATCTTGAAAAAAATACCATAAAAAAGAACTATTATGTTTCAATTTGAAAATCCATTATATTTATATCTGTTATTTCTTCTGCCCTTATTGGCTGTATTCTATCTCTACTCCAATTACAAAAGAAGAAAAAACATAAAAAAATACGGAGACCTGAATCTCTTGAAAAATCTAATGCCTGGTGTATCAAAATACAGACCGGACGTGAAATTTTGGCTGACTTTTTCAGCCATTGCATTAACAATAGTTATGCTTGCGAGACCTCAATTCGGATCAAAGATGGAAAAAGTAAAAAGGACAGGAGTAGAAGCAATGGTAGCTCTTGACATTTCCAATTCAATGTTGGCCAAAGATGTTACTCCAAATAGGCTTGAAAAATCAAAAATGCTAATTTCCAGAATGATTGATCAATTTACAAGCGATAAAGTAGGCTTGATAGTTTTTGCAGGAGAGGCTTTTACTCAGTTACCTATTACCACAGACTACATATCAGCTAAAATGTTTTTAAATTCTATTAGTCCATCTTTGATTACTACCCAAGGAACTGATATAGGAAGTGCCATTACTTTGGCAATGAGAAGTTTTACGTCACAAAAAGGGTTGGAGAGAGCTATTGTTATTATTACTGATGGTGAGAATCATGAGGAAGGCGCAATGGAAGCAGCCAAGGAGGCAGCTAAGAAAGGCATTCATATATATGTATTGGGAGTTGGTTCCAAAGACGGAACACCGATTCCTGTACAAGGTAGAGACGACGAATATAGAAAAGATGAACAAGGAAATGTTATCATTACAAGAATGAATGAACAAATGTGCCAACAGATTGCTCAGGCCGGAAAAGGAGCATATATAAGAGTTGATAATACTAGTTCTGCAGAAAGATCTCTGCTCGCAGAAATTGACAAATTGGCAAAATCGGATGTTGAAAGTACTATTTATTCTGAATATGATGAGCAATTTCAAGCTGTTGCTTGGTTGATTTTAATTCTGCTGTTTGTTGAGGTAGGCATTCTTGAAAAGAAAAATCCTTTATTCAAGAATATTCATTTATTTCGCGAAAGATAAAAGTATTATGATATGAAATATATATTAACCATTATATTATTAATTAGTTCGTTTTCTGTTTATGCGCAAAAGGATGAACGAGCATTCATTAGAAGAGGTAATCGTCTTTTCAAAGACAGTACATTCGTAAAAGCAGAGATTGACTATCGAAAAGCCTTGAATGTTAATTCCAATTCAACTGAAGGACTTTACAATTTAGGAAATGCATTACAATTGCAACAAAAAGGTAAAGAAGCAATGAAACAGTATCTTAATGCTATAAACACAACTAAGGATAAAGAAAAACTAGCAAAGATATATCACAACATCGGTGTAATTTGGCAGGCTAATAAACAATATCCGGAATGCATTGATGCCTATAAAAAATCATTGCGTAATAATCCTAAAGATGATGAAACTAGGTATAATCTTGCATTAGCACAAAAAATGCTAAAGAATCAACAACAAAACAAAGATAAGAATAAAGACAAAAACCAGAAAAAAGATAAAAATAAAGACAAAAATAAGGATCAAAATAAAAATCAGCAAAACCAGAATCAAAAGAATGACAAACAGCAGCAACAAAAACAAAATCAACAGAACCAAATGTCTAAAGAGAATGCTGAACAACTTTTGAATGCTGTAATGCAAGATGAACAAAACGTGCAAAATAAAGTAAAGAAACAAATGCAGGTAAGAGGTAAAAAATTAGAAAAAGATTGGTAATAAAAATAAACATGATCATGAAAAGAGCTATTCTTCTATATATTTTATTGATAGGCAACTTCTACGCAATGGCAGATAAGTTGTCTTTTCGGACTGATGCACCTGATGCGGTAGTCAGTGGAGATCAATTCAGACTCTGCTACACAATCAACACTCAGAAAGTATCAAATTTTAGGGCTCCTTCTATTAATGGATTTGAAGTATTGATGGGTCCGAGCCGTTCCCAGCAAAGTAGCACTCAAATAATAAATGGTAATGTTTCATCCAGTAGTTCCATTACATTTACTTATATCTTGCAAGCAAGCAAAACAGGCACATTTTCTATACCAGGAGCCACAATTGTAGCAGAAGGGAAACCAATGACCTCTAATTCTGTGCGAATTAAAGTATTACCACCAGATCATTCTGTATCCAATAATAATAATAACAACAATAATAAAAATACACAAAATAGTTCTTCAACATCACGTCGAATCTCGGGTAAAGATCTGTTTATAACTGCAACTGCTAGCAGAACAAATGTATATGAACAAGAAGCAATACTACTTACTTACAAAGTATATACTACATTAAATCTGACGCAATTAAACGGAAATATGCCCGACTTGAAAGGTTTCCATACTCAGGAAGTAGAATTGCCAAGAAGTAAATCTTTTTCTTTAGAACATTTTAATGGAAGAAATTATAAATCCGTCGTTTGGAGCCAGTATGTTTTGTTTCCTCAGCAAACAGGAACACTAACTGTACCTTCAATTAAATTCGATGGTATTATAGAACAAGAACTTGGATCTGTAGATCCCTTCGATGCATTTTTTAATGGTGGAACAAATATCTCCGAATTTAAAAAGTCAATCATGGCACCGCAGCTTACAATCCATGTCAGCCCGCTTCCTGGAAACAAACCTGCATCATTTGGAGGAGCTGTGGGACAATTCACCTTGTCTTCATCTGTAAATAGTAATAAAGTACGAACTAATGATGCTCTTACTTTAAGATTAATAATTTCAGGTACCGGAAACATGAAATTAATTGGAAATCCAAAAGTCAATTTTCCTAAGGATTTCGAGGTTTATGATCCCAAAGTAACAGACAAATTTTCTTTAACGAAAAATGGACTAACAGGAAACAAAATTATTGACTATCTAGCAGTTCCACGACACCCAGGAAACTTTAAAATTCCAGCAATTGAATTTACCTACTTTGATATAAACAGTCGAAGTTACAGAACTATTCAAACAAAAGAATTTGAAATCACTGTTGAAAAAGGCAATGGAAATGCATCTCAAGCCATTTCTGATTTTACTAACAAAGAAGACGTGCAAATGCTTGGGCAAGATATCAGATATATTAAATTAAATAATAATACAGTATATAAATTAGGAGATACATTCTTCGGATCTTTCATGTATTACTTATGCTATATTGTACCATTAGTTCTATTCGTTCTATTTATTATTATTTATAGAAAGCAAATTGCTGAAAATGCTAATGTCGCGAAAATGAAAAATAAAAAAGCTAATAAGGTTGCAACAAAACGCTTAAAAGCTGCTGGTTCATTATTGCAAGACAATAAGAAAAATGAATTTTACGATGAGGTTTTACGAGCACTATGGGGCTATGTAAGTGATAAGTTAAACATTCCACTATCTCAATTGTCAAAAGACAATATTGAAAGCGAATTACGAAAATATGGAGTAGGGGAAGAGCTTATCAAAAGTTATTTAAATGCCATGAATGAATGTGAATTTGCCCGATATGCCCCTGGCGATCCTAATCAAGCAATGGACAATGTTTATGATAAAGCAGCGAATGCCATCACTGAAATGGAAAATACAATAAAATAATTATGAAAATTAATATTCCTTCGAAAATGAAAAAAGTAATTATATATATTATTGTTTGCTTATTCTCAACAAACATACTAGCAAACTCAAATTTTTCCACAAATAAGAATGTCACCAAGGTATTAGGAGACAGTGCATACCAAAAAGGAGATTACTCTTTGGCTATTGAAATATATGAAAACATTTTAAAGAGCCAGGGGGAATCTACTGCCATATATTATAATCTAGGTAATAGCTACTATAAAAATGATAAAATTGCTAAAGCCATTATAAATTATGAACGTGCCTTGCTTCTGAATCCTGGCGATAAAGATGTTCGATTTAATTTAGATATGGCTAGAAGCAAAACTATAGACAAGATAAATCCTATAAGGGAAGTTTTTTACATAACTTGGATAAAATCAATTGCACATTGGTATAGTGTAGATAAATGGGCTATATTAGGAATATTGACCTTTATTCTATCAATAGGTTGTTTTATCCTTTACTTTTTTTCTAAACAAATGAAATATAAGAAAATAGGATTCTTTTCTTCCATACTTTTCCTAACGATTTCAGTATGTTCAAATATTTTTGCTTTCAATTTGAAAGATAGCCAAATAAACCGAACTGGTGCTATCATTATTTCCCCCAGTGTTACAATTAAAAGCACACCGAATGAAAGTGGAACCGATTTATTCATTTTACATGAAGGAACAAAGGTCTTTATTAAAGATAATACGATGAAAGGTTGGAAAGAAATTCAAATGGAAGATGGAAATGTGGGTTGGATACAAACGAAAAATGTAGAAATAATATAATTCAATTATGATTGATTTATATAGGCTTATAAATCAGGATCAAACGATTACCTTATCATTAAACGGCAGTGATTCATTGACATTAGATAAGATAATGATGTTCATTACAGAAACATGGACATGGATACCTGTTGCTGTTTGTTTGTTATACGTCATTATTAGAAACAATAGGTGGAAAAGTATTTTACTCACCATTATAATGTTAGCACTTGTAATTGCATTATCAGATCAAATAACTTCTGGTATATGTAAACCATTATTTCACCGATTACGCCCAACGCAAGATTCAACAATAATGTACATAGTTGATATAGTTGATGGCTATAGAGGTGGTAAATTTGGATTTATGTCAAGCCATGCAGCTAATACTTTCAGTACTTTTGTTTTTATTTCTTTAATAATAAAAAATAAATATCTTTCCTTTACTGCATTAATTTGGGCTATACTTAATTCTTATTCTAGAATATATTTAGGCGTACATTATTTTGGCGATGTTATTTGCGGTGCTTTAGTTGGAATTGTAGTAGGTATTTCGGTATATCTTTTATATAAAAAGATTAAGAATAAAATTGGAGAGAACAACGTATGGCATTCTACAGCATATTCATCTTCAGGTTATCTGATTTCAGATATTAATTTCCTTCTTCTTATTTTTTATTTGTCTTTCCTCAGTATAATAGTTCTTTCAACGCTTTAATTATCTACAAGACAAACTATCTTGTTTTTGTAGAAGGCAAATAATAGGAGTATTTATATTATTAGTAATAATAATTTCGCATTTTAAATTAAACATAATACTGATTAGAAATAATTATAATCTATTCAATTAGATATAAATAAAACAATAGAAACCAATGAAAGATATAACATAAAAAATAAGCCATTGACAAATATATATCAATGGCTTTATTTTTATTCTATAGAAAAGATTATTTCATTAAAGCTTCCATCTCTTTGAATTCTTTTTCCATATTCAATTTATAATATATTGTATATAGACCGTTTAACCACAATGATTTGTCATCTGATTTCAATTCACGAGCTTTTACATAAAAAGGAAGAGCTGCTTGATAAAAGCCTTTTAATGTTTCCTGATCTTTTTTATACTGAGGATTATTTAAATCTGTACAAGCTTTTTCACCAAAATCAATTGCTCTTTGACAGTATGTCAGACCTAGATTAGAATATGCCTGAGCATACTTCGAATCTAAAGAAATTGCTTTTTTGTAAGCCTCAATTGCATTATCCCAATCTTTAACATTTTGATAAAGATATCCCTTAACAAAAGAATTAAATGGTTTATTCGGATCTTTAGCAATCATTTCATCAGCAAATTTCATTGCTTCATCATTCTTTTTGCTATTACTATAATAATCGATCAAATTACCAAAAAAATACTGATCATCTGGAAATTTGTCAATACCTTCCTTTAAACTGGCTACCCATTTTACAGTATCACCTAAAGCTTTATAAGCACTTGCTTCAAACTCTTTTCCGTATTTCCCATACTCTTTATCAGTAGCAGCAATAGAAGCATATTTCAAAATCTTATTATTGTCGTTCATTCTAGAAGCTACCAGACAAGCGTAATAAGCAACTTGACTCAACAATGTATCTGTTTTCATGAAATTTTCTTTCTCAAACATAGGATGCTTTGCTGATTCAATATACATTGAAAAATATTTGTAGGCTTCTTCATTCTTATTTTCATTATAGAAGTTAATACCTCCATTAATCAAATTGCCACGATCGCCTTTTAAAGTTTCAGCATTGGCTTTTCTGAATTTATTTTTGATTTTACCCTTTTCATCAGGCTTCTGAGCTAATTCATCACACTTGAAATAATAGTCAAACATTTTATAAATGCTACCATATAATTTCAAAGTGTCATAAGGCTGTTTAAGAAACATGCTCTTATTCTCCTTTTCATTAATTAACTTCTGGATGGCTCCAGCAACGTTCCAGGTATTTGCATCATCCTTTGTTTCAGGACTTTGCATTGCCTCATCGATCAATTTTTCTGCTTGAGCGAAATCTTTTCCCGCATCAGCAATACTTTTTGCTTCCTTTACTTTACTTTCCTGTGCAACTGCAGCTACAAAAGAAACAGTAAATAAAACAACTGAAAATAATAATTTTTTCATACTCTATAAAATTAATTGTTCATATTATCATTGGAATCATCTATCTGTATTTCAGCATTGTCTTCATGATCCGCTATTTGCGGTTCCTCTTCAACTTCAGATTCTACTTTACATACCGAACTGATTTCATCATTACGCTTCTCAAGATTAATCAGGCGTACACCTTGAGTTGCTCTGCCCATAACCCTGACATTGGATACTTTAATCCTAATGGCTATTCCTGATTTATTAATAATCATCAAGTCATTATCATCAGTTACATTTTTAATTGCCACCAGTTTTCCAGTTTTTTCTGTTATATTGAGAGTCTTGACACCTTTGCATCCACGATTTGTTACACGATAATCCTCTACATCAGAACGTTTTCCATATCCTTGTTCAGATACAACCATGATTGTTTCATTCTCTGGATCATGTATGCATATCATACCTATAACCTGATCATCGGAATCCAATGTCATGCCTCTCACACCGGTAGCGGTTCGTCCCATTTCACGAACTGCACTTTCATTAAATCTGATTGCCCTTCCATTCCTGTCTGCAATAATAATCTCATCAGAACCATTGGTCATCACAACGTCAACAACTTTGTCATCTTCACGAATATTTATTGCTATTACGCCGTTTTGACGCGGACGAGAATACTGCTCCAAACAAGTTTTCTTAATAACACCATTCTGTGTACAGAAAATTAAATAATGACTCAAAATAAAATCTTGATCAGTTAAATTCTTAACATGAATAACAGCATTCACTGCATCGTCTGAATCAATATTCAAAAGATTCTGTATAGCTCTTCCTTTAGAATTCTTAGTTCCTTCTGGAATATCATATACTTTCAACCAATAGCACTTACCCTTTTGAGTAAAGAAGAGCATCATATTGTGCATAGTTGCTGGATAAATATTTTCAACAAAATCTTCATCACGTGTCTCACTACCCTTTGCCCCTACTCCGCCTCTGTTCTGGGTTCTAAATTCCGTCAACGGAGTACGTTTGATATAACCCAAATGAGAAATTGTGATTACCATATCATCATCTGAATAGAAATCTTCCGGATCAAATTCCTCTGAACTTGGAACAACAACCGTACGACGGGGATCTCCATATTTTTCTTTAACTTCTACAAGTTCGTCTTTTATAACCTTTTTACAAAGTTCAGGGTCATTAAGTATTTGTTCCAAATATTCGATCAATTTCATTAAGTCATCATATTCAGCATGCAACTGATCTTGCATAAGGCCGGTTAACTGGCGCAAGCGCATCTCGACAATGGCCTTTGATTGAATATCTGACAAATTAAAACGATTCATCAAACCTGAAATAGCATCGTTTGGAGTCGAAGCAGACTTAATAATATGTACAACTTCATCTATATTATCCGAGGCTACTATTAAGCCTTCAAGAATGTGTGCACGTTCTTTGGACTTACGCAAGTCATATTCAGTGCGACGGATAACCACATCATGTCTATGCTCTACAAAATACTTGATACAATCCTTTAAGGACAGAATCTTTGGGCGACCATGAACCAGAGCAATGTTATTAACACTGAAAGATGTCTGCAACTGGGTCATTTTAAACAATTTGTTTAATACTACATTTGCATTAGCATCTTTACTTACATCAATAACAATGCGCATACCCTCTCTATCCGATTCATCATTCGCATTTGTAATGCCATCAATTTTCTTTTCCTTAACTAAATCTGCTATGTATTTAATAAGTTCCGCCTTGTTAACACCGTATGGGATTTCGGACACGATAATCTTATCATGTGAAGAAGTTGATTCTATTTCAGCTTTTGCACGCATAATAATTCTGCCACGACCCGTTTCATAGGCATCCCTTACTCCTCTTATTCCATATATATATCCACCTGTCGGGAAATCAGGAGCTTTGACAAATTTCATCAATCCATCAATATCAATGTCATTATCATCAATATATGCAATACAAGCATCAATGACTTCCCCAAGGTTGTGAGTAGGCATATTTGTAGCCATACCTACAGCAATACCTGAAGCTCCGTTTACCAACAAATTAGGTATTCGGGTAGGTAAAACGGTAGGTTCTTTCAGTGTGTCATCAAAATTAGGTTGCATATCTACAGTTTCTTTATAAAGATCCTGCATCATGTCCTCCCCTATTTTTTCCAGTCGCGCTTCTGTATAACGCATAGCTGCAGCACTGTCACCATCTATTGAACCGAAGTTACCCTGACCATCAACTAATGGATACCTCATAGCCCAATCCTGAGCCATTCTTACTAAAGCCCCATAAACGGAAGAATCTCCATGAGGATGATACTTACCTAAAACCTCACCGACAATTCTCGCTGATTTCTTATGCGGTTTATCGGACGTATTTCCAAGTTCCATCATCCCAAAAAGGATTCTACGATGAACGGGTTTAAAACCATCTCTTACATCAGGAAGAGCACGAGCAACAATCACAGACATTGAATAATCAATGTATGAAGTTTTCATTTCTTCCTCGATGTTTATTTTTATAATTCTGTCTTGTTCAAGCATTTAGGAAAATAATTAATTTAACATTTGCTGTATTTCGTAAAAATCATGCTAAATTACTTCTTTTTAGGGATATCTCAAAGTTTTTATTTGAAAAAATGAAGATTAGCACCATTAATATTATGGCACGCGTTTTGTTAGTAATTATTCAAAAAAGAAGTGAAACAAAAAAATATCAGTATCTTTGTAAAACAATTAATTCAGGAGGTTAATATTTATATGAATAATCAATTTTCACAACGTGTATCCGACATATTAGTCTACAGCAAAGAAGAGGCGAACCGTTTAGATGACAATTATATTGGTCCAGGCCATCTATTGTTAGGATTATTACGTGAAGGGGAAGGACGCGCTATTACAATACTTCATTCATTACATGTCAATTTGCAAAACATTAAGTCAGAAATTGAGAATCAATTGAGCCAGGTTGCAGGAGAACAAGTACTTCCATTTACAGATGGAGCTAATATCACCTTGAATAATGAAGCTTCAAAAGTATTGAAATTATGTATTCTGGAAGCTAGAAAACTTAAAGAGCCAATCGCTGATACAGAACATATGCTATTGGCTATTTTGAAATTCGACAATATGGCAACCCGAGTTCTTAATAATATGAATGTCTACTATGATACTGTCATTGAACAAATTATGCTAAAACCAGATATAAAGTCCGGTATGGGTCTCTCACAAGAAGAAGATGAAGATGAAAAGAACATTTCCCCATCCAATGGTTCACGAATGGGAAACAGCCAGACCCAGACTAAGCAGAACAACAATACCCCTGTCATTGACAACTTTGGTATAGACATGACGGCAGCAGCTATGGAAGGAAAACTTGATCCTGTTGTCGGAAGAGAAAAGGAAATAGAAAGAGTTGCCCAGATTCTCAGCCGCAGAAAGAAAAATAATCCGATTCTCATCGGTAATCCCGGTGTAGGAAAATCCGCCATTGTGGAAGGACTGGCACTGCGCATCGTTCAAAAAAAAGTATCCCGGATTCTTTTTGATAAGCGTGTCATAGCTTTGGATATGACTTCGGTGGTTGCAGGTACTAAATATCGTGGACAATTTGAAGAAAGAATTCGTTCCATATTGAATGAATTACAGAAAAATCCAAATATCATCCTATTCATTGATGAGATACATACCATTGTAGGTGCCGGTTCAACTCCGGGATCTATGGATGCAGCCAACATGTTGAAACCAGCTCTTGCACGTGGTGAACTCCAGTGTATCGGCGCAACGACCCTTGACGAATATCGCAATAGCATCGAAAAAGACGGAGCCCTTGAACGCAGATTCCAAAAAATTATCGTTGAGCCTACTTCTTCCGACGAAACGTTATGTATTCTAAAGAATATTAAGGACAAATACGAAGAGCATCACAACGTTAGTTATACAGACGCAGCCCTCGAGGCTTGTGTCAAACTGACAGAACGTTATGTCTCTGACCGTTTTTTTCCTGACAAAGCTATAGATGCTTTAGATGAAGCCGGTGCAAGGGTCCATCTACACAATATCAATGTACCCAAAAATATTGAGGAACAGGAAAAGCTTGTAGCTGAAGCTCAGACAAAGAAAAACGAAGCCGTTAAGCAACAGAATTTCGAGCTTGCTGCCAGCTATCGTGATCAGGAGAAGGAATTGGAGGAAAGTCTGGAATCCATGAAACTTGATTGGGAGAAAAACCTCAAAGAAAACCGAGAGACCGTCGATGAAACGCAAATTGCAGATGTAGTGTCCATGATAACCGGAATACCGGTCCAGCGTATGGCTCAATCTGAAGAATCAAGATTGAAAGATATGAAGAGTGAACTCTTGAAACATATCATCGACCAAGATACAGCAGTAGAAAAATTGGTAAAAGCCATCCTGCGCAGCCGTGTTGGCTTAAAGGATCCCAACAAGCCTATCGGTACATTTCTGTTTCTTGGACCTACTGGTGTAGGAAAAACTCAATTAGCCAAAGAATTAGCTAAATTCATGTTTGGCACAACAGATGCTCTCATCCGTATTGACATGAGTGAATACATGGAAAAATTCACCGTTTCCAGGCTTGTCGGAGCTCCTCCGGGATATGTAGGTTATGAAGAAGGTGGACAATTGACTGAACAAGTGCGTCGTAAGCCCTATTCCATTGTACTTTTGGATGAAATAGAAAAAGCTCATCCTGATGTATTCAACCTCCTCCTTCAGGTAATGGATGAAGGAAGACTTACAGACAGTACCGGCCGCTATGTGGATTTCAAAAATACAGTTATCATCATGACATCCAATATCGGAACAAAACAATTGAAGGAATTCGGTAATGGCATCGGATTCACTTCCGGTTCATTCGATAACAACAAGACTTTGTCGAGAAGCATCATACAGAAAGCTCTTAACAAAACCTTTGCACCAGAATTTATCAACCGATTGGATGAAATTATAACCTTCGATCAACTCAATCTCGACGCCATTATCAAGATTGCCGACATTGAATTGTCCGGTGTTGTCAAGAGAATAAATACTTTAGGATATCACATCCAGATTACTGATGAGGCTAAACGTGGAATTGCAGCCAAAGGATATGATGTTCAATTTGGAGCCCGTCCTCTGAAAAGAGCTATACAGAACTATGTAGAAGACGGAATTGCCGAAAAACTTGTCAATGAAACAATCCTTTCTGGAGAGACCATTCTTTTGGATTGGGATAAAGAAAAAGACAATATTTTGATAAGTATTGAAAAGTAGTTGGAATATTTATATTTTTAATGTCAAAGTGTCAGAAAGAATCTTTTCTGGCACTTTTTTTGTGCCAAACTAACAAATTAATAATTAAAAAAATTCAGATATGCAAAAAGGAAATATTGGGGTTACTACCGAAAACATTTTCCCCGTCATTAAAAAATTCTTATACAGCGATCATGAAATCTTTCTCCGTGAAATGATTTCAAATGCAGTCGATGCTACCCAAAAGTTGAAAACCCTTTCCATGAAAGGCGATTTCAAAGGTGAAATGGGTGATACGACAGTACATGTATCCTTAGGAAAGGAAACTCTCACCATTTCCGACCGTGGTATCGGCATGACAGAAGAGGAAATAGATAAATATATCAATCAGATTGCATTCTCTGGTGCAAATGACTTCCTCGAAAAATATAAAAACGATGCCAATTCCATTATCGGGCACTTCGGTCTAGGATTCTATTCCTCTTTCATGGTATCCAAGAAAGTGGAAATCATTACCAAATCCTATAAAGAAGGCGCTAAAGCCGTGAAATGGTCATGTGACGGAAGTCCTGAATTTTCAATAGAAGAAACTGAAAAGGCAGAACGCGGAACGGATATCATCTTATACATTGACGACGACTGCAAGGAATTCCTTCAGGAAGAAAAGATTTCGTCACTTCTCAAGAAATACTGTCGCTTCCTCCCCGTTCCTATCGCTTTCGGAAACAAGAAAGATTGGAAAGACGGAAAACAAGTAGAAACCGATGAAGACAATATCATCAATGATATTAAACCACTTTGGACTCGCAAACCTTCCGAATTAAAGGATGAAGACTACAAAAAATTCTATCGTGACCTTTATCCCATGTCAGACGAACCGTTGTTCTGGATTCATTTGAATGTAGACTATCCGTTCAATCTGACAGGCATCCTGTATTTCCCGAAAATTAAAAGCAACATCGAACTACAGAAGAACAAGATACAACTTTATTGCAACCAAGTGTATGTCACTGATTCCGTTGAAGGTATTGTCCCTGATTTTCTGACTCTTCTCCATGGAGTAATTGATTCGCCGGACATCCCTCTTAATGTATCACGTTCATATTTACAAAGTGATTCTAACGTAAAGAAGATATCCACATACATTTCCAAGAAAGTATCCGACCGTTTGCTTGCCATTTTCAAGGAAGATAGAAAAGACTTCGAGCAAAAGTGGGATGATGTTAAAATCTTTATTAACTATGGAATGCTCACACAAGAGGATTTCTATGACAAGGCAAAAGATTTTGCACTCTTGAAAGACACTGACAATAAGTACTATACTTTCGATGAATACAAAACTCTCGTCAAAGATAATCAGACAGATAAAGAAGGCAATCTGATCTATTTATATGCCAGCAACAATGAAGACCAATTCAGCTATATTGAATCTGCCAGGAATAAAGGATACAGCGTGTTGCTAATGAACGGACAATTGGATATAGCCGTTATCAGTATGCTGGAACAGAAATTTGAAAAGACCAGATTCACCCGTGTGGACAGTGATGTCATCGACCGTCTCATTGTAAAAGAGGAAACTAAGAAGTCTGCATTGAACGACAATGAAAACAATATTCTCACTCAAGTGTTCCGTAGCCAACTTCCTAGTCTCAACAAAGTGGACTTCAATGTCGAAACACAATCCATGGGAGAAACTATAGCACCTGTTCTCATCACACAAAGCGAATACATGCGGCGTATGAAAGAGATGGCTAACATCCAGGCCGGAATGAGTTTTTATGGTGACATGCCGGATATGTTCAACCTGATTCTGAATACAGACCACAAATTGATTAAGAAAGCTCTTGCTGATGCAGAAAGCAACTGTTCAGACAAATTGGTACCTGTAGAGAAGAAAATCGAGGATTTGGACAAACAGCACGATGATATGCACAAAGCCCAAGAAGGCAAAAAGGACGAAGAAATCCCTCAAGCCGACAAAGATGCTTTGAAGCAAATTGAAAACGATCTATCTGCTGAAAAGACACTAAAAAACAATATTCTGAAAGAATATGCAGCAACCGATCCAACAGTTCATCAACTTATAGATTTGGCACTCTTGCAAAACGGAATGCTGAAAGGAGAAGCTCTGAACAACTTTGTGAAGCGAAGCATTGATTTAATAAAAGAATAATATACGAAAGATGTAATATTCTTATTCTGAGCCATATTCAGTTTAAAGACTGGGTATGGCTTATTTTTTATAGAAAAAAATAGAAGAAAAATTTGGTTATTATACAAGAAAAGCCTACCTTTGCACCCGTTAAACAAAACAACGGCTCCCTAGCTCAACTGAATAGAGCATTTGACTACGGATCAAAAGGTTATAGGTTTGAATCCTATGGGAGTCACAAGAAGTCACAAATTCAATATGAATTCGTGACTTTTTTGTTTTATATATAAAGAAAAGCCCTTCTTTACCACGAAAGAAGGGCCCTAATATATAAAAAGAATCCTATTAATCGAAAAAATCAATATTTTATATTGAGTTCAGTAAGAATCTCACGCATCTTTTCGAATGTTGTGATGCGGGTCGGTACCAACGGAAGACGTAGCTTGTTTTCTATCATACCCATTGCATTCAGCATTGCCTTCACACCGGCAGGGTTACCATCAACAAAGAGAAGTTTGAACAACTCCGTAAAACTGTGATGAATTTTCAGTGCATTTGCATAATCACCATTCAGAGCCAACCTTGTCATCCGGCTGAACTCACGGGGAAAAGCATTGCCGATAACCGAAATAACACCTACCGCACCTAATGTTATCAGAGGGAAAGCTACACCATCATCTCCGGAAAACACTTCAAAATTTGCCGGTTTGTTCTTTATAATATCATCCATTTGGGAAATATCACCGGATGCCTCCTTAATTCCAATTACATTCTTGCAGTCACGAGCGATGCGAAGAGTCGTTTCGGCCTTCATGTTCACGCCTGTCCTTCCCGGCACATTATAAAGAATGACCGGTTTCGGCGAAGCTTCGGAAATAGCCTTGTAGTGCTGATACAATCCTTCCTGAGATGGTTTGTTATAAAAAGGAACGACAGACAATACGGCATCAATACCCGTAAAATCATCATTTTTCAGAGACTCTACTACCGCTTTTGTGTTATTACCTCCACATCCCATTACAATGGGAATTTGTCCGTTCACTCTGTCAACAATAAGATTTTTGATATTTTGCTTTTCTTCAGTAGTCAAAGTCGGGGTTTCAGCTGTTGTTGCCAGAATACATAAAAAATCCGTTCCATTCTTTATCAAATGGTCCACAACTCGGATTAATGCCTCATAATCTACGCTTTCATCTGATTTGAATGGAGTGATCAGCGCAACTCCCATTCCTTTTAATCTGGACTGTATCATTTTAATCTTATTCTATTTCGACCGCAAAAGTACAAATATTTTCTTTTTTAGTGCCAATTTTCTTACAAATATTACTTAATTCATTCAATAAGTTTAAGAAATTCATCTTCTCCTATAATTGGGATACCCAATTTATTGGCTTTTTCCAGTTTGCTGGGACCCATATTGGCTCCTGCCAATACGAAAGATGTCTTTGCCGATATGCTTCCCACATTCTTTCCGCCGTTTTTTTCTATAAGGTTTTTATATTCGTCTCTGGAATATTGTTCAAACACCCCGCTTATTACGATTGACTTGCCTTCCAGCTTGTCCGAAACTCCATTTATAGCTTCATCCGAAAGCTGCATCTGCAAACCAACCTCTCTCAACCTTTCAATGATTTTCTGATTTTCCTCATTGGAGAAATAAATCAATATACTTTGGGCTATTTTACCACCGATTTCATCCACATGCAACAAATCATCCAAAGTAGCCTGTGACAAGGCGTCCAATGACTTAAAAGCACGAGCCAGAACTTTGGCTGTAGTTTCTCCTACGAAACGGATTCCCAATGCAAAAAGCACCCTTTCGAAAGGTATCTTTTTGGAGTCTTCCAAACCCTGCAAAATTCTCTCTGCCGATTTGTCACCCATCCTGTCCAAATACTTGATGTCATCAATTCTTAAAGAATACAAATCTGCAGAATTGTTTATCAAATGATTTTGATAGAACTGATCAACTGTTTCCGGACCTAATCCGTCAATATTCATGGCCTTTCTGCTGATGAAATGTTCTATCTTGCCTTTTATCTGAGGAGGACAAGCCGTATCGTTGGGACAATAATGAGCTGCTTCACCTTCATATCTCACCAGAGGAGTTCCGCATTCAGGACAATGAGTGATAAATCTCACTTTGTCACCGACAAGCAATCGTGAATCCAGATCGACTCCGGTTATCTTAGGTATTATCTCACCTCCCTTTTCCACATAAACCATATCGCCAATATGAAGATCGAGTCCTTCAATGATATCAGCATTATGCAGGGAAGCACGTTTCACCACGGTTCCCGACAATTGAACGGGATCCAGATTGGCGACCGGCGTAATGGCCCCGGTACGTCCCACCTGATAGGTTACCTTGTTCAGCCTTGTCAAAGCCTTCTCAGCCTGAAACTTGTAGGCTATAGCCCAACGAGGAGACTTTGCCGTGTACCCCAAAAAACGCTGCTGTCGGAGAGAATTTACTTTGAAAACGATTCCATCCGTGGCTATAGGCAGATTCTTTCGTTCCGTATCCCAATAATTTACAAATTCAAAGATTTCATCCAGTGTCTTGCATTTTTTCATGATATGAGAAACCTTAAATCCCCACCTTTCCGCCTCCATCATATTCTCATAATGCCCTTCGCGCGGAAGATTTTCTCCAAGAAGATAATACAGATATGCATCCAGCTTTCTGGAAGCAACCACTGCCGAGTTCTGTGACTTCAAAGTACCGGAAGCTGCATTTCTCGGATTGGCAAAAAGTGGTTCTTCCCTGAGTTCACGTTCCTTGTTAAGTTCCTCAAAAACACTCCATGGCATCAACACTTCACCTCTTATTTCAAAATCAGTCGGATATCCGCCATTGGGAGGCAGGACCAAAGGGATGCTCTTTATTGTTTTCACATTGTCTGTAACATCATCTCCATGTTCCCCGTCACCACGCGTAACAGCCTGAACCAGCTTTCCCTCACTGTATATTAATGAAATGGATGTTCCGTCAAATTTCATTTCACAGCATATTTCGAAATCCTCATTCAGTGACTTGCGGGTACGTTCATAGAAATCTGTTACATCGGCTTCGGAATAAGTATTGGCAAGAGAAAGCATCGGATATTTATGACGAACTTGTACAAACTCCTTGTTCAAGTCACTGCCCACACGCATAGTCGGGGATGTCGGGTCTGCCATTTCGGGGTGTTTCTTCTCCAGGTCCTGCAATTCGTGCATCATGGAATCAAATTCAAAATCACTCACCACCGGTGCATTCAACACATAATAATTGTAATTATGCTGGTGCAGTTCATTGCGCAACTGCAATATTCGTTCTTTCTCGTCCATATTTTAATCGCTATCGGTTATTCAATACACAAAAATAACAAATATCATTCAGTCAAAAGTGGATTATTTCGTATTTTTGCAAAAAATAATTCAAAAGACATGCGCATTGACATCATAACTGTATTGCCCGAGATGATTGAAAGTTTCTTCAACTGCTCCATCATGAGTCGCGCCCAGAAAAAAGGGCTAGCCGAATTCCACATCCATAATCTTCGTGACTATACACTCGACAAGCATAAAAGAGTGGACGATTATCCATTCGGCGGCTGTGCCGGGATGGTTATGCAGATAGAGCCCATAGACCGTTGCATCTCGGCCTTGAAGGCAGAAAGGGAATATGATGAAGTGATTTTCACGACGCCGGACGGCGAACAGTTCAACCAGCCGATGGCCAATACTTTGTCATTATGCCAAAACCTCATCATCCTTTGCGGACATTTCAAAGGCATTGATTACAGAATCCGCGAACATTTCATCACAAAAGAAATCAGTATAGGAGATTATGTGCTCACCGGAGGAGAACTAGCGGCAGCTGCCATAGCCGATGCTGTTGTACGTGTCATTCCGGGAGTCATTTCAGACGAACAATCAGCCTTGTCAGATTCTTTTCAAGACAACCTGCTGGCACCACCGGTATATACCCGACCGGCAGAATATAAAGGATGGCGGGTTCCGGACATTCTGCTTTCCGGCAATGAAGCTAAAATCCGCGATTGGGAATTGCAGCAGTCTTTCGAACGCACCCAACGCCTCCGTCCGGATTTACTCGATAAAAAGGGCTAAAAAGTAAACTGAATTACATGTATAAAAGTAATTTTTTTCGATGAAATGGGACGTTTTTGAGTTTACAACTCTAAAGCGCCCACTATATCCTGTACACTTTTATAATGATGTCGTTCCAAATAATCATTGATACCTGCAGCCACTTTCACTGTTATGGCCGGATCTATAAAATTGGCCGTTCCTATCTCTATGGCACTGGCGCCGGCCAATAGAAATTCCACAGCATCCTTCCAATTCATGATACCTCCCAAACCGATGACCGGAACCTTTACGGCCCTAGCCACCTGCCATACCATCCTCAAGGCAACCGGCTTGACTGCCGCACCACTCATACCTCCCGTTACCGTTGAGAGCACAGGACGCCTTTTCTCCGCATCAATAGCCATTCCCAGCAACGTATTAATCAGTGAAATACCATCAGCACCCGCTTCTTCTACAGCCTTGGCTATTTCCGTTATATCCGTAACATTCGGAGTCAGCTTCACAATCAAGGTTTTCTTGTAAACTTTGCGCACGGCTCTCACAACCTCTGCAGCACAATCCGGATGCACCCCGAAAGTCATGCCGCCCTGTTTCACATTCGGACATGAGATATTCAGTTCTATAGCCGGAATTCCGTCCAATTCATTGATTCGTTCGGCGCATTGTATATAGGATTCCAGATCATGTCCGGAAACATTTACAATCATATTGGTCTTTATATCCTTTATTTCAGGGTAAATATGCTTCACGAAGTAATCCACACCTTTATTTTGCAGACCAACCGCATTGAGCATACCTGAAGGAGTTTCAGCCATACGAGGATAAGGATTCCCCTCCCGATGCTCCAAAGTAGTTCCTTTCACAATGATAGCCCCGATTTGTTCCAAATCAACAAAATCCTCGAATTCCTTCCCATATCCAAACGTCCCGGATGCCGTCATTACAGGATTCAGCATCGACAAAGCACCTATTTTTACTCTTAAATCTGCCATAACAGTCTGTTTATATTAAATACCGGACCTTCTTTACATACACAAAGATTACCCTCTTTCGTGTTCTCCACACAACAAAGACAGGCACCTATACCACAAGCCATGGTATTTTCCAACGATACTTCACAGTCTATACTGCTCTCTTTGGCATACTTGGCCACCGATACCATCATTGGTTTGGGCCCACAGGTGCAAATATGGTCATAATTCTTCTGTTTCAGAATAGAATGCTGCGTTACGAACCCTTTCTCCCCATAGGAGCCATCTTCCGTAGTTGCATATACTTCACCCAAAGCTTTGAAGGATTCCAGCTGAAGCAAATCATTTATAGTGCGTGCACCAAGCAGAAAATCGGGCTTAATACCACAATCTTTGAGCCATTTACCTAAGAAAAGCATAGGAGCCGTACCTACGCCTCCTCCAACCAGCAAATAACGCGAATCAGCATCATTTACAACTGTAAAACCATTTCCTAATGGTAAAACAACATTTACAAAGCTACCTACCTGGGCTTCACTGAGTTTCCGGGAACCGTCACCCACTATTTGTACAAGAAACCACACTTCGTTTTTCTCTTTATCAACATTATTGATAGAAATAGGTCTCCTCAGATAGGTAGTAGGAGAACCATCGACACGTATTTGTGCAAATTGCCCGGGAATCATATCAGGCAAAGTATTTTCATGAGTCATTTTGAGCAGAACATACCGATCATGTAATCGAATATTCTCAGTAACTCTCAAATCGAGAATGAATTTTTTCATGTAGATACTGTAATTAGTAATTTTTGCAAAGTTAGCAAAATATATCTGTTGAAAGACTCATTTTCGTGGAATAAAGATTTCAAAAGTATCGTCATCGAAGAAAATTCTTATTTCAGTAATTTTTCTAGATGGCTTTTCTACATACTTAACTTCCTGTTTTACAATCTCTTTAGGCATTAAATTAGGCTGTTTAACCTCATTTTCCTTGCGATATTCACGTCTTTCGGGAGATTGGTCGGAAAATAATGTATCGTCATCAAATATGATTCCACTATCGCTATCGTTTTTCTGTGAAACGCCTTCATAAGGTTCTCCTCTGCCATCCAACAACCAATCTAAGGATATAGAAGGAAAAGCATTATGTATCTTCATCACAAAATCAAGGCTCGGATTGTTCCTACCATTCATGATATGAGACAAACCGGACCTGTTTATGCCTATTCTATCGGCAAAATCGGCTGCAGAAAGGCCTTCTGAGCGCATAATCTCTTCAATTCTATCTTTCATAATGACAAAATACAATAAATTTTACAGAAGTATATTTGTTACTTTTAATTACAAGACAAATGTAATCATTAAAATTTAATTACGCAAATTAATTATATAACATTAAACATTTACATAAGGAAACAATAAATACAATATTAAACTATATATTTGTAATTACAAGATTAAACATGTAAAATTAATATTTGAAAAAGATTGAATAAAAGAATACAATAAATTCATTATTAATATGATATAATGTAAATATAATTGATTTTAGTTCTGTTTGTACAATAATAAACAAAAAGAGATCTATATTTAGTCATAAAGATTTGAAATATACATATAATAATCTGATTTTTATTTGATTAACTAATTTGTATATGAATGGATATTTATAAAAAAGAGAGAGTTTAAGTTTATAACAATACCTATAACGATGTATCATTTACTATAGGTAATTATGTAAACGAGCGGATATTATTGTAATGTTGATATATCAACCTTGTTGTTACAATTGTATTAGGTACAAATGTAATGGTAATTTGTGATTATGATTGTATAATGAAGAGATTGAAAGAGGCAGGCATTCGCTCTCTTTGACTAAAAATCGATTTCCTTTGCATAAATCTGTACAGATGGCAACACAAAAAGAAATATTCGATTCTCGTGAATTAAAATATGAGATAAAGCATTGAATAATTGCATTTTAACTGCAATTATAGTGTCATAAAAGTACACTCATCCGGAAAAAAGAGGCTTTTAATGAAGAATTTTATAAATAAGTTCCTTGAGAAGATCCCCTTGGTCGGCCATGGAGTTACCCACTCCTTTGGAACGTGCATCGGTATATCTTATTTCGGAAATTATCTCCATGGTTTTCCTTGCCGAATATAATCGCATGGCTGTAAGATAATCTTTGGCTTGCCAGGATGTTCTGAATCCTAAAAACGAAGCTACTCCTTCCTGTGTCTTTTGAGGAGCATAATAAGCCAACATCAGATTTGAATAAAAGCTGAACAGAAAAGCCAAGGTCATTTGAATGGGATTGGCTTTGGGGTTGGAAGCAAAATAATTTATAATTTTGTTGGCCTTGAGAATATCCTTGCTAATCAAAGCGTTTTTCAATTCAAAATTGTTGTACTCCTTGCTGATACCGATATTCTTTTCAATCTGTTCGGGAGTTACCCGGGTCTGTCCTTTTGGCAAAGTAATGATGAGCTTTTCCAATTCACCTGCCATTCTCGTCAGGTTGGCTCCTACGTGTTCGCTCAAGATGAAAGCCGCATTGGAATCAATATCCACACCTTTTCTTTTCAGATAAGCCGAAATAAATCCGGGAAGCTGTTCATCCTTCATTTTTGCCGACTCGAAAACCACGCCTGTTTTTTCTATCTCGGCCACATATTTTTTTCTTCTGTCCGCTTTTCCGTTTTTATAGCAAAGTACCAAAATCGTGCTTTTCATAGGCTTCTGCATGTAGAAGGAAAGCTCGTCCAGATTCCTGATATTCTGAGCCTCCTTCACTATAATCACCTGATATTCCGACATCATGGGGTAGCGTTTTGCAGCATTGATCACAGTCCCTATTTCCACATCGGCACCATACATGACCGTCTGGTTGAATTCCTTTTCTTCCGGAGTAAGTACGGTTTCCTCAATGGTATCCGAAACACGGTCTATGAAATAGGACTCCTCACCCATTAACAGATAAACTGGCTTGAAGTCCCTGTTTTTCAATGACTTCATCAAATCTTCAAATGTAATGTTTTTTGCTGCCATAAAATACCGGTATCTCTTGTTTTATTTTTTATTTTTACTTACTTTTGCAAGCAGTGAACCACTATAATATTTGCAAATTTACAAAATGTTACCGTTAAACCTACCCGATTACCCCGTAAAAATCACAATAAAAGATGGAAAGAAAGTTATTTTCGATATTGTGAGAAAAACTTATGTGGCTCTGACTCCCGAGGAATGGGTGCGGCAACATTTCATTCATTTCCTGACAGAACAGAAAGGATACCCCCAAAGTTTGCTTGCCAATGAAGTGCAGCTCAATCTTAACGGAATGAAAAAGCGTTGTGACTCAGTACTATTCGATACCAATCTGCGTCCCCGGCTCATTGTGGAATACAAGGCTCCTACTGTGGAAATCACCCAAAAGGTTTTCACGCAGATATCCAATTACAATCTTGTGATGAAGGTTGATTATCTCATTGTGAGCAATGGAATGCTCCACTATTGCTGTAAAATTGATTACGAAACCCAGTCCTACCACTTTCTGAAAAACATCCCGGAATATTCCGAACTGTAGTTTACCATCCAAATCTCAAATGCTTGACGGTCTGCTTTTGGTCGATAATCATCCTCAAAGCCGATATACCTATCTCCACATGCTCCTCCACAAAATTCCGGGTTACCTTGATATCGCTTTCCTCAGTTTTCACTCCTTCAGGAATCATGGGTTGATCCGATACCAGCAACAAGGCTCCCGTGGGGATGTGATTGAAAAAACCTGTTGTGAAAAGCGTGGCGGTCTCCATATCGACAGCCATGGCACGGGTTTTCTTCAAATAAGACTTGAAGTCTTCGTCGTGCTCCCAAATCCTCCGGTTGGTGGTATAGACAGTGCCTGTCCAGTAATCCCGAGCATAGTCACGAATAGCCGAGGAGACCGCGCGCTGCAGCATGAAAGCGGGTAAAGCGGGAACTTCAGGCGGATAGTAGTCATTGGATGTTCCTTCGCCGCGGATTGCTGCGATAGGCAAAATCAAATCCCCCAATTTATTCTTCTTGTCTATCCCTCCGCATTTGCCAAGAAAAAGACAGGCTTTGGGGCTTACGGCACTCAGCAGATCCATAATGATAGCTGCATTGGGACTTCCCATACCGAAATTAATCATGGTAATACCTTCGGCGGACGCCGAAATCATGTTTGCATCATGTCCCAGAATAGGCACATGGAACTTGTCAGCAAAAATCTCCACATATTTATTGAAGTTTGTCAATAGAATATATTGGTCGAATTCTTCCAGCTTCCTTTTAGTATAGCGGGGTAACCAGTTGGCAACGATTTCCTGTTTTGTTTTCATATTCGTGAAAAGAAGCGGAAAAGTAGGGATTCGAACCCTAGGTACAGTTACCCGTACACCGCATTTCGAGTGCGGCCCGATCGACCACTCCGGCACTTTTCCTTTGGAGTTTGCGATTGCGAAAGTACAATATAATCTTCGATTTTTTGCAGAAGAACATTTAAAAAAAGTAAAAAAGAAAATTTGGCAATCGTTTATGCACCTATAGGAATTTTTAATACGCAAAATTAAGAAAGAAACTCAAAAAGCCTTACTTTTGCGTATTGATAAAATTAAGAAAATGAAGAAACTCACAAACATATTTCCAATTCTAACCGCTATGCTTTTCCTTTCACTGCTCACATCCTGCGGTGAAGACCGTAGCGGCGAATATGAAGCATTGATTGGCCAGGACAAATGGATTTACGAAACCATGAGCCAGTATTATCTTTGGTATGCCGACATGCCCACAAAGGAAGAAAAGGATTACTTCACGGATGCCGAAACTTTCTTCAAGTCCCTTTTGTCCACCAAATGTCGCAGTGGTAAAGGAGATTCTTTCTCATACATAGAAGAGATGGCAAAAGCAGCCACTCGCTCCCTCCATTTTGGCAAAAGCTCCACTTACGGATTCGATTTCATCTTATATGAAGACCCCACGGGAGTGAGCACTCACAAATATGCAAGAATCATCTACGTGGCGTCCGGCTCTCCTGCCGAACAAGCCAAACTGGCACGCGGACAGTGGATTGAAGCTATTGACGGCACCACTCTTACTACCGACAACTACACCGGTTTGATCAACGGAACGGGAACGAGTCTGTCCATCGTCAGCCTGGTGAACAATAACGGTACCTATTCCTGGAAGAAAGAAGGAGACTACAAAGTGGGCGCTTCCCGTGCCATGGAGGACAATCCGTTCTATGTGGACTCCGTCTACACAGTCGGCGGCAAGAAGATAGCCTACCTGATGTATAACAGTTTCTCCACCGGCCCTACCGATGCAGCGAGCGAAACAGCCTACGGAGACCAGATGAAAAAGATTTTCCTGAAATTCAAGTCAGCCCAGCCCGACGCTTTCATTCTGGATTTGCGCTACAATCCGGGCGGATATGTCACCATGGCGCAGAAGCTCGCCAGCCTGATGGTGCCGCAAGCCAGTCTGGGAAAGACTTTCTGTTCGCTGGAATACAACGACAAGAACCAGAGTCTTAATACTACCTACCTTCTGGATGCCACTTATGCTTCGGATGCCAATCTGAATCTTGGCAAAGTGTATATCCTCACGGGCCAATATACGGCATCGGCCTCAGAACTCGTCATTAACGGCCTTATACCCTATCTGGGTAAAGACAATGTCGTGCTGGTGGGTGCCACTACCGTGGGAAAAAATGTGGCCTCTAAAGCGTTTTCCTGGGATACGAACAACAAATATACCATCTACCCCATTGTAGCCACTTGCTATAACAGCGCCCATTCCACCGACTACGAAAGTGGGTTCGCTCCGACTTATACTGTCGATGAAATAAAGAATTTTGATGTTCTGCAACCCTTGGGAAGCACAAACGAGCTCTTGCTCTCCTATACCATCGGCCTGATTACAAACCCGGGCACAACCACTGCCTCAAGCAATATCAGTCCCTACATAAACCGCCATAATATAGTAACGGGGTTCTGCTCACTTCAGATGAAGCAGCAGAACGGTGTACTCATCAAATAAATACAAAGAACCATCTTAAAAAACAATTGAGTATGAAAAGAAATGTTTTTATAGCTATTTTTTGCTTCGGACTTATTTTGTCCACACAAGTTTTCGGGCAAAGCAACAATTTCTTGAAAAGATTCGAAACATTCGTGGAATCCGTTGAAAAACAAGATTCCATTCCTTCAAAGAACTGGGACAGTCTGAACACGCAATACAAGGATTTCAGAACCGAATACAAGACTTCCTGCAAAGACAAGTTTACCAGCGAACAAGTGAAGCAGTACAACGAGCTGAAAGCGCGCTACCTCAAGCAGGTAACTATTAAGAAAGTAGGAAAAAGTGTTCAGAAAGGTGTTGAATCCACAACCGGTTTTGTGAAAGGAATTTTCAAGAAAAGCGACAAGAAGAAAAACTAAAGCACCGGAGTAAACAGATTGGCAAACCAACCTACAAACCGCTTCCACAAGGAGCGGTTTTTCCATGTCTGTGAAGTCATTTCCACACTATTCTGTTTGTCCTTCTCGAACATGGATACCAGGTCATTCGTGGTGCTTTTGTTAAAAATAAAAGCATTTACTTCATAGTCATATCGCAGACTCCGGCTATTGAGATTGGCAGAGCCCACGGTGGAATACACCCCGTCTATCATCATGATTTTGGAATGATGGAATCCGCCTTGGAAAAGGAAAACCCGAGCACCTCGCTTTTGCAGTTTGTGCAACTGATACAATGCAGCTTCGGGAGTGAAGGGTATGTCGCTGACTGCCGGAATCATGATTTCTACAGTTACCCCTCTTTTCAATGCTTTTTTCAGTGCTTCCTTAATGGTATGCGTCGGGGCAAAATAAGGATTGATAATCTGTACCTTTTCGTTGGCCGAATTAATGCTTTCAGCAAGCGTATGGCGTAATAAATCGGGCGTCACATTTGGACATCTGTCCACAATAGCAACTGTTTCCGCCGAATCTTCAGGCACAGAATCCGTATTCATAACAGGGAAATAAGTTTGCCCTCCTATCTTTTGTTTGGTCACCTTGTTCCATGTCTTGAGAAAAATTTCCTGCAAACTATGTACGGCAGGTCCTTCAATGCGAAGATGCATATCACGCCAATTGCCCACTTTCTGAGTTCCGTGAATATAGTAATCAGCCACATTCATTCCTCCCGTATAGCCAGTCTTTCCGTCCACCACTACAATTTTCCGGTGATCACGCATCAGAACATGATTGAGCCATGGAAATCTTATCGGGTCGAATTCATAGATTTCTATTCCCTTTTTTCTTAATACTTTCAGGTATTTTTTCCTCAAAGGCTTGTTGTTGGACATATTTCCGAAAGCGTCAAACAGAGCTCTCACCTCCACTCCTTCGCTTGCTTTTTGCGCAAGCAGGTCAAAGAGTGCACCTGCTATGGAATCGTTTCTGAAATTGAAGTATTCCAAATGAACATGATGCCTTGCTTTTCTTATCTCGGAAAACATGTCATTGAATTTTTCCCTGCCGCTTTCCAATAGCCGAACCTTGTTTCCTTCGGTAGCCTCCACCCCCTGTTCATGCAGAAAAGCTTTCAGAACAGAGTCGCTTTTCACAGAAGAAGCAACATCTTGTGCATAGGAAATGCATCCGCCGGCAAATACCAGAAGCGCTATCAGAACACTATATCTCAACGAATTAATTCTCATACTCTCTTTTTCAGCCTGCAAAGATAATGCAAATTGGAGGCTCCACAAAACAAACTTGTTTGTTTTTTTATCCTGAATGGCACGAATACATTACAAAAAGTTTACCCTGAGTACTCGTCACCACAAAGAATTGTTTTTCAACCAGTTCCGGTGACAGGACGAAAAAAAACGTCCTTACACCCGTTTTTCCTGATAATCAGCTTTTTCCGGTGTAGGGTACTCAGGGCAAACTTTTTGTAATGGAAAAAAAGGAGCAAAGTTGGCTTTCGGAACCTCCGAAGTTAGCTGTCGTACTTTACGAGATTAACTATGTTAATTGCCGTAGTTAGCCAGTACAACTGACCCCTTGCCGGAATCCATACAAGATAATCATGTATCTTGCCTCAAAAGCATATCTATTTGCAGGCGATTTACTATATCGAGAAAAACGTAACCAACCGAGACGGAACCGCTGGTTATATTTTTTTTTCGGCTGGTTACGTTTTTTGCCTCGGCTGGTTACGTTTTTTTCTGAAGGAATATAAGCGTCTTTACATTCGAACAAACTATAAGACGAAACTCTGAAATCAAAATTATGAAAAAAAAGCCGGAAAAAATCATTCATTTTTCCGGCTTTTCCTTTTTATATCCTAACTCTTATTTTGCTTTTTCAGAACCTATTCCTTTCCAAATCAAAGCAGACAAAGCTGCACCGATGAACGGAGCCAGTATGAAAATCCAAAGCTGTGCCAAAGGTTCACCACCATTGAAGATGGCAGGTGCGATGGAACGAGCCGGGTTAACAGATGTACCGGTAATAGGAATACATACAATATGAACCAATACCAAAGAAAGACCGATGGCCAAACCTGCAAAGTTACCTGCTCCTTTCTTGCTGTCGGTAGTTCCCAAAACAACCAGCACAAACACACAGGTAAATACAACTTCTGCCAAGAAACCGGCCAGAAGGGAAACTCCGGGTTGACACATGTTCGCTCCCGTGGTGGTAGCAAAATCTCCTATTCCATCTGCCGAACCGGCTATGTAGGTTGCCGAACCCGGATCAATACCTGATACGATGGCAAAAATAATCGCTGAACCGATAAAAGCGCCTATCACCTGGAAAAGCATATACATTCCTGCATCCTTTCCCGACATGCGGCCACTCAAAAAGACACCCAAAGTAATAGCCGGATTGATGTGGCAACCGGATATACCACCAATGGTATAAGCCATTACCACTACAGACAAACCAAAAGCTATAGCTACAGTTAACACTTGGGCCGTTGTGCCGCAACCATGATTGAAGACAGCACTCCCGCAACCCATTAATACAAGCACCATAGTGCCTACCATTTCTGCCAAATACTTTTTCATAATAGTATATTTATGATAATTTATTAGCAAATATAAATATTTTTTCTAAAAAAAACAATTTTTTACGTTTTTCTATTTTATTTTTAAACTTATAGAACAATTTTGCAGTCCTTTTGACTTTGCGGTAAGTATTCCTGCTCCTGTTTTTCCCTTAGTATTCTGCAAAACGACCAGACATTTTCCGTTGAATGCTTTTCTCGAAGATGCTTTAAATCGTTCCAGTGATATGGGGCTTCCATTGTCCACTCCTTTAACTTTCAATAGATTGTCCGTATAAAACTCGATTTGATTGTCGGCCAGCGGACAAAGATTTCCATCCTTATCAAGAATCTCAACCGTCACGAAAGCCAGATCGGATGCAGACGCTTTTAAGACAGAGCGGTCTGCAGTCAGTCTTATCCGGGAAGGTTCGCCTGCCGTACGGATAATTTGTTCTTTTACCACTTTTCCGTTTCTTCTGGAAACAACTTTCAACTCTCCGGGCTGGTATGCCAATCTCCACATGACATGATATTCATGGTCTTTCTTTGAACGTATTCCTTGAGATTTCCCGTTCAGAAAAAGCTCCACTTCATCGGCATGATTGTAATATGCCCAAACATCAACGGTCTCTCCCGACTTCCAATTCCAATGCGGGAAAACGTGTAACACGTCTTTATCTGTCCACTCCGACTGGTACATGTAATAAACATCCTTGGGAAATCCGGCCAAATCTACAATACCGAAATAAGAACTGCGCGCAGGCCATCCGAAAGGAGTCGGCTCGCCGATATAGTCAAAACCGGTCCAAATATATTGTCCGCTAATAAAATCGGAGTTTTTCACTTTGTCCCAAGTCTCTTCATGCGTATTTCCCCACGGCACATGGCATTGATCGAAGGAAGAACAGGAAAAAGTATCGTTATGGAATGGCTTGTCCCACCGTTCCGGCCACTGCTGGATGAGGTCACTGGGTTGGTAATAATACCCTCTGGTCATCAGTGCCGACACACTTTCCGTCACAATGAAAGGCTTATCGGGAAAATTTTTGGGAACACTGTCGAACCAGGAATTATGATAGTTGTAACCGATGATATCCAGTGCTTGGGAACGAAACAGATGGTTCTTGGGATCCGGCTCGTTGCAAGCCGCGGTAACGGGCCTGTCCGGATCCAAAGCTTTCACGATGGAAGCGAGTTTGCGGCACAACAATGAGTTTACACTCATTTCTTTGCCATTGGCCAATGTCTGAGCATCATGCCCGAAGTTCAATATCAGATTGGCTTGCTGCAAGTCGAGTGTATCCGCATTGGCATCACTCCATTGCTCCAAGACTTCATTTCCAATATTCCACATGAAGACAGAGGGATGATTCCTGTCGCGAACCACTAGTGACGTCAAGTCTTTCTCGTACCAGCGGTCGAAATAATTGGCATAATCATAGGTACTCTTCCTGCGGTGCCACATATCGAAAGCTTCATCCATCACGATGAAGCCCATGCTGTCACATAAATCAAGCAATTCCGGTGCGGGCGGATTATGGGAACAACGGATGCCGTTGCAACCCATTTCCTTCAATATCCTTAACTGGCGTTCTATGGCACTCTTGTTCACTGCAGAGCCCAGACATCCCAAATCATGATGCAGGCACACACCATTAATCTTCACGGGCGTGCCGTTTAGAAAAAATCCTTTGCGGGCATCGAAACGGAAAGTACGCAAACCTGTCCGGCTTTCGTATTCATCAACCGTTTTTCCTTGTTGTTTCACTTGGGTGCTGACCGTATAAAGATAAGGATTCTGCAAATTCCACAGATTGGGATTTTTCAGAGTCAAAGTTTGATCGATGACCTTTTCTGACTCACCGTTCATTTCCGTTTCGGATTGGGATGAAGCCACAACCTGCCCTTTTCTGTCCTTAATTTCAGTTGACAGTTGCACTTTTCCCTGGTATTTGTTTTCGTTTTTTAAGGTTGTCTGCACTTTCAGTATTGCCTGTCGGACATCGAGCGCGGTTGTAGTGATATGGCTTCCCCATAAGGCCACGTGCACGGGTGAAGTTGTTGTAATCCACACATGCCGGTAGATTCCGCATCCCGAATACCAGCGGGAATTAGGCTGTCTGCTGTTGTCCACTCTCACTGTAATGACATTATCCTTTCCAAATCTCAGGTAAGGTGTCAAATCGTATTCAAAAGAAACATATCCATTGGGACGGATGCCAAGCGAATGTCCGTTCAAAAAGACTTCGCTGTTCATATAAACGCCGTCAAAACGCAAAAAGAAACGCTTGCCTTGCTGTGAAGCGTCGGGACGAAAAGTCTTTCTATACCAGCCCAAACCGCCTGGAAGAGCACCTCCGCCCGTTCCGGAAGGATTATGGATATCGAAATCCCCTTCGATGGCCCAATCATGCGGAAGGTCAAGCAACCTCCATGCCGAATCATTATAACCGCTATTGATTACTTTCAAAGAATCTGTATTCCCTAAAAAAAATCTCCATCCGGAATCGAAGCTGTAACATTGGCGCGGGGAGAAAACATTCTCCCCGCTGGCTGCCAATGCACTTGTTAAACTTAAAAACAATATTATGAAAAATGTTTTGTTTCTTGATTTCATAGATTAACAGTTAATTCGTTACCTGCATAATGAATTGTCTTAACCTGGTTCTCTTCTCCAAAAGGCACTGCATGGTTCTGGCCGACAGCAATAATCTTGATATCTCTTTCCTTCAGCATACCGTCGAATTCGCCCTGACGTGCTCCGATAACCAATTGACCGTTATTCTCGTTGTAATGAATTGGAATCATGGAATATCTGCCCTTTTCGTAGTTATAATTAATACCCTCGTCTTCATAAAGAGTAAAAGATCCATCGGCTCCGCGATATACATATAAAGTAAGATCATCGCCTTTCGACTCTGCAGTGGACTGAATATTCGGTCCTACAGGAAGAATGGAACCGGCTTTCACAAAGAGCGGCATACGCTCATAAGGAGCATCGTAAACAATCTCGCGTCCTCCTTCCAAATATTTTCCTGTATAGAAATCATACCAACCTTCAGATTGAGGGAAATAGACCGTACGGGTACGGGCTTTGTACTGATATACCGGACAAACCATCAATGACGGACCAAACATATACTGGTCACTGATATTGTAGACCTGTGAATCCTTTTCAAAATCCATAGCCAAAGCACGCATGATGGTGTAATCATTGAAATGAGTCATGCCGGACAAAGTATAGATATATGGCATAAGCCGATATCGTAATTTTGCACAATCCATAATTGCCTTGTAGGCCGGATGATCTTCCGGTGCCACATTCCAGATTTCCCTATATGGGAACTTGCCGTGTGAACGATAAAGAGGTGCTAAAGCACCGAATTGGTGCCAACGAACATTCAGCTCTCTCCATTCCTTCAAATCTTCATTCTCGATACCTGTCTTTTCGAATTCATTCTGACCGGCTCCATATCTGTCTTCCGTGCAATAACCGCCGATATCCATTGTCCAATAGGGAACACCACTCAAGGCATAATTCAAACCGGCTGATATCTGAGCTTTCATATCTTCCCAGCGGGAACCGATATCACCACTCCATGTAGCTGTGGAATAGCGTTGCAAACCGGCAAATCCGGAACGTGTCAGAAGAAATACACGGGCATTGGGATTCACCATCCTCTGTCCTTCATAGATTGCCTGTGCATTCATCAAAGCATAAGTATTGAAATATTTGGTACTCGGCCCCATTGCTGTAGGTCCGCAAAGTTTCTTACGATAATCGATGTCGGCATTGGAGATGATATCCGGTTCCGAAGCATCCATCCACCAGGCATCAATACCCTTTGAATAAAGACCTTTGTTTATTTGATTCCAGAACATCGTGCGGGCTTCCTTGCTGTATGGATCATAGAAAGTTCCCAGATAACCCGGATAAATCCAATCACGGAAGCCATCTTTAATGGCTTGCCTGTAGATGTATCCCTTTGCATCCAAAGCCTTGTAATTATCCGTCGTAGGATAGAATTTAGGCCATACTGAAATCATAAGATGTCCGTTCATGGCATGGATGGAGTCGAGCATTGCCTTGGGGTCCGGATAGCGGCTGCGGTCGAATTCCTGATCACCCCAGGAGTCTGTCTTCCAATAGCTCCAGTCCTGAACAATATTGTCAATAGGCATTTGACGTTTTCTGAATTCCTTAAATGTGGTCAATAGTTCATTCTGAGAACTATATTTGTCACGGCTTTGCCAGAATCCCATAGCCCATTTGGGCATGACTTGTGCTTTGCCGGTAAGGGTACGATACCCGCTGATTACTTCGTCCATGGATTTTCCAGCTATGAAATAGTAATCCAACTGTTCTTCCATCTCCGCCCACATAGCCAGTTTGTTTTGCTCTTCGGGAGCAACGGGCGACAAAGCACGCAGGCCGCAATAGGAATCACCGCCATCTGGAATCCACTCCAAACGAATGCGGACCTTCTTTCCCGCCTGCATATTAAGCACAAACTTATAGCTGTTGGGATTCCACGACGTACGCCAGCGTTCTGCTACCTTCAATTCATTATTGACATAGAGTTTCATGTAGCCTGCATAATACAGAATAAAATGGTATGCACCCGTTTCCGGTGCCACCAAATCCCCTTCGTAGGTTACTTTGGCTCCTGCCAAGGATACCTCCTTGCGAGGGAGGTTCGGAGTAGTCTTAAGATTCTCAAAATACAAGGAATCTTCCCGGCGGACAAATGTTTTCTTCCCGGATTTGGAATCGGGAACATAAGTACCCGTCAACGCACCCGGCTTACCGTCCTTGTCATATAATTTGAATATACGGTTCAATTGGGAATAAGGACGCTTGTCACCAAACCGCATCAAGGAATAGCAATCCCATAGAATGCCATAATTCTTGGTAGAAATGACAAAAGGAACCGATACTTTGGTATTATACTGGAAAAGTTCCTCATTCTTGCCTTTGTAATTGAATTCATCAGCCTGATGTTGTCCCAATCCATACAAAGCTTCCTGATCATCAGTCTTGAAGACATCCCGTACTGTATATCCATCCGTTCCTTCTACTTTTATTTTCTTAAAAGATACTCCGGATTTGTCTTCTTCCAGTATAGGCTTTCCTTGTTTGTCAGTGAAACTGACGAGACCGGTACTTGTATCAACAATAGCTGAAATCTGTGAAGTTGAAACTACGACAGATGTCTTCTTGTTTTCTACATTGAAATCCGTTTTCACGTTTTGAGGAAGTACAACAAGACTTTGAGCTTTTGAAAAGAAATCATTGGGAGTGGCACTTACACGAATGACCTTTTCATTCATGACCTGAATACGCACCTTTTTCACGCTCGCAGGGCCTTTCTTGGGTATAGTCACCACAACGCCTTCAGGAGTACGGACCACTGCATTTTCAGCATAGGTCCCAAAAGGCAACAAAAATAAAATACACAATAATAAGATTCTCATATTTATTACATTTAAGATAAATTTCAAACTATGCAAAATTAAAAAGAATAAAAAGAAACGGACCTTTTTAATGTTGTTTAAAAAGGTCCGTTTTGTATTCTGACAGTTTAAAATGTTTCTGTAATAGATATGATTTGTTATACCCCCTCTTTCTCCTGATATACAGAAGGAAGTACTCCATATTCATCTTTAAAATACTTCCTGAAATATTTTGGATTGTTGAATCCAACCTGATATGCAATCTCGGATACATTCTGTTGACTCTCACGCAACAGCTGTGCGGCCCGTTTCAATCGAATCACCCGAATGAATTCAATCGGGGTCTTTCCGGTAATGGCCACCAGTTTCTTATACAAATGCACTCGACTCATTCCCAAAGCCCTACTCATTTCCTCTACAGACAAATCGTTGCGTGAGATGTTCTCCTCAACGAAGCGGGTTGCATTCTGCACCAGTTTCTGATCCATGGAAGTAATGACAATGTCCGAAGGTGTCGGTTCTATCTTATGCATGCCTTCATCTGGAATTTCCTTCACCGAATTGTGCCACTGCAGAAGTTTGTTCATCCTTAAGGTCAAGATATCCATATTGAATGGTTTTGTTATATAATCGTCGGCACCATCCGTCAAGCCTTCTATTCTATGTTCTTCTGCCAAACGTGCAGTGAGCAGAATAAACGGAATATTCTCCGTATCCTTGTCCGACTTGACTTTCTGGCAAAGTTCGTTTCCATTCATTCCTGGCATCATCACATCGCTCAGAATAATATCAGGATTGATTTCCTTTATCAAATTCCAAGCCTCCAAACCGTCATGAGCAACTTTCACGTTGTAATCAAGCTTAAGACTATCCTTCATGAAATCCAGAAAGTCAGAATTATCATCTACTATCAAGACTTTTGGCTTCCCTTGAATAGGAATCAATGGAATATCATCGCCAACGGGCACAGAATCTCTAGTTATCACTTCCTTGATACCTTCGGTTTCCACTTCTGCATCTTCTTCGTTCTGTTCCGGACGAACAGCTTCTTCCATATCGGATTCTTTTTCGACAATCTCGCCTTCAAGATTTTCTTCCGGTTCTTTTTCAACAATTTCTTTTTGGATTTCAGGTTCCGAATCTTCCGGTTTCTTTTCTTCTGAAGGAGTTCCTATGAATTCATCCTTGACTTTACCGATATTGTTAAGATGTCTGATTGGAATTGTTACAATGAACACGCTTCCTCCGCCATCATTATCGACCACACGAGCCGCACCACCATGGAGAGTGGCAAATTCACGAACGAGATTCAGACCCACACCGCTTCCTCCAAACAATTGTGATTCGGTTGTTTTAGCCTGATAGAACCGATCAAATATTTTTTCCTTGTCGGCATCAGCCACTCCAATACCAGTATCGGCTACTCTGATTTCCAAAGTTTCGGTAGGATTGCTCGGAGTTGTAGGCAGGATATTCAAAGAAACATCTACGCTCCCTCCTTCTGGAGTGAACTTGAATGCATTCGACAACAAATTCGATACAATCTTGCCAATCTTGTCATCATCAAATGACATCATCAATTGCTTCACCTTTGAAGAGAACGTCAATATGATGCCTTTCTTATAGCTAAGTTCATTGAACGTCGTACAAATATTTCGTACATAATTCACTATCTCACCATTCAGCAGATTCAACTGCAACCCATGGACATCCGTCTTTCTAAAATCAAGAAGCTGGTTGACCATATTCAGCAAACGAATGGCATTCCTATGAATCATGAGCAGACTTTGTTTCTTTCGGTCATCCGTCTCCTCCTTTATCAGGCTTGCCAGCGGAGAAATTATCAAAGTCAAAGGTGTTCTCAGTTCATGACTTATATTGGTGAAGAACCGAAGCTTCATATCGTCAACTTCATGATTCTTTTCAGCTTCACGCTTAACCTGTTCCATATTGAAACGTGATTCTTCACGCTTCTTCATCATTTTTCTATAGTACCAAATTCCTACTCCTATCAGAATGGCATAAATGATATAAGCCCAAATAGATAACCAGAATGGCGGACGTATCACAATGGTCAGTAAACTCTCTTCATTGCTTCCGTATCCATCACCATTCACAGCCTTCACGCGCAAAGTATAGGTTCCGGGAGCAAGGTTTGTAAATGTAACGCGATGCATGGAAGCCTTGCAGATGAGCCAGTCGTCGTTGAATCCGTCCAACTTATACATGTACTGCATTTTCTCTGGCAGATTATAATTGTCCGAAGCAAAAGTAATGGTAAAGACATTCTGAGAGTAATCCAAGACAACCTTATCCAATTCATTCAGAGCTTTAGGCAAAATGACATTATGATCGTATTCCTTGCCAACTTGCACCTCTTCATTGAAAAGCTGCAATCCGGTAAATATCACTTTCGGCAACACCTTATTATACTTAATGCTCTCCGGCGAAAATATATTCACACCATACAAACCACCCATAATTATAGAGCCGTCATGAGCCGTCATAATAGAGCGCAAATTGAATTCACGGCTCTGCAAGCCATCCATTTCATCGTAATTGTATGGACGGAAAGAGTATTCGCCCGGTTGGGATGCCGTCTCTACAATAATATTGGAAACTCCCCCATCCGTAGTCACCCACATGTTTTTCGACTTATCCTCCGTAATGCCACAGGCAACCGAATTGGCCAACCCTTGGGCCTTATTAAGAATCACAAGTCTATCGGACTTCATATCATAGATATTGAGCCCATCTCTTGTTGCTATCCAAATCAGTCCTCTGCTATCTTCATAAACCTGATTGATATTCAAGTTTGAAAAAGGAGTATTACCTCTTCGGCAACCTTTATAAGTTATAATCCTTTTCGTTGTCATATCCATCACAGATAATCCTGCGGCTGTACCTATCAATAATGAATTGCCTTTTCCAAAACATAAGGAAGCTACATAATCATTGGCCAAGCCGTTTCGAGCTTGATTATAGGTTGTGAAAGAACCCGTTTTCGTGTCGAGTTTCTGAAGTCCTCCTCCCAAGGTTCCTATCCAAATATTACCTTCGGTATCTTCTGCAAGAGCCCAGACATTGTTATTTGCCAAAGAATTGGCATCTCCCGGCTTGTTCTTGAATGTCGTAATGCTTGAACCATTCACACAGACAAGACCACCCCAGAAAGTTCCTGCCCAGATTTTTCCGCTATGATCGACCAACGTACAAACAACCACATCAGATGTGAATCCGGTGGATTTATTATAATACTTTTTATCTCCGGTAGCCATATTCCAGCAAATCAGACCGGAGCCGTTGGAACCCAGCCAGATTCGTCCGCTATGATCCTCAGCAATACAATCAATATCACCTACATGCTCCACATTGAACTTGAATATACTTTCTCCATAATATGACAAGCCGTTTTTATACGTTCCTACCCAAACCATTCCGGCATTATCCGTGAAAAGGGATTCTATGGAATTATTGCGTATGCTGCGTTCATTGCCCTCATTATGTTGCAAATTCAAAATAGACTTCTGAGACGGATCAATAACTATAACTCCTGAATGGTCGGTACCGATCCAATAGCGCCCAGCCATATCCTGACTGATACACTTTACCATATCATGCGGAATGGGAGCAGAATGGATACCCCACTGTGAAGCTAGTTCTTCGAGGGAATTTATCCACTGATTCTTACTTACATTATAAATCCAAAGATTATAAGGGTTAAATATCCAGATATTGTCTTTCTTATCCACAAAAGAAGTATAAGTCATTCCGGCAGATGCGGCCGTGCCGGCCAAATTTCTATTAAACCACATCATGTGTCTTTTCTGGCCATTAATGCAAACCATGGAACCGTCATTGTACATGGCAACGACTCCTTCTCTGCATTCGGACATACTGGTAATTACACCTCCGGGTATACCACCCCGTTTACCATCCATGAGAAATGGATATAACAGTTTCTGTTTGGGCTGCAGGTAATATATGCCCTTGCCTTCCACATAAAACATGAAATTTTTGTATTTATCTATATAAATAATGGTGGGAACGGCATCGAGCCCCCAATTCCAGATTCTTTGCCTGATATCACGATCAAATCTTTCCGTTCTCGGATTATAAACGGCATATCCACCACCAGTGAGAATCCATAAATTACCGTCACCATCTTCCTGTATCGTTTGAATAAAATTATCAGGTAACGTAGTCTTATCACTAGGTGAAGAAGAAAACACCTTGAATTCATAACCGTCGAACCTATTAAGCCCGGATGCGGTTCCAAACCACATATAACCTTTAGAATCTTTAAAAATGGTGTTCACCTGACTGTTGGATAATCCATTGCGGACTTCCAAATGCTGAAACATGAATTTTGAAGCACCATACGAAGGAATAATTACCAAAAAAAATACCAACGATAAGAATGAGAGAGCCCTTTTCATCTTCATATTATTTTACATTTTTATTTTAAAGCAAATATATGTAATGTTTTTCCCATTAACAAAAAAAAACAATAAAAATATCATTTTATGTACATAATTTGATAAATATCATGTATTTTGAGGCTTATCATCCGCTTTTCCTTTCATATATGCGGAGGGAGAAACACCGAATTGGGTTTTAAAGCATTTGCTGAAATAGAAGGGATCATCAATACCTACCCTGTAGGCCACTTCCGACACTGTAAGATTCCTTTCCAAAAGAAGTTCAGCGGCTTTTTTCATGCGAAGCACACGGATGAATTCATTAGGAGAATACCCGGTAATTCCTCTCACTTTTTTATAAAAAATAGTCCGCCCCATCTTCATCTGAACTGCAAAATCATCAATAGAGAAATCACTGTTTCCCAGATTTTTCTCTAAAATAATATGGAGTCTGTCCACAAAATCCTTGTCTCTGTCGGTCGTACAAATGGCAGGAAGGAGTATTCCGGGCTCGCTGCTGAATTTCATGCGAAGTTTATTCCTTTGTTCCAAAAGATTGAAGATGCGTGCCAAAAGCAGTTTCATGCTGAAAGGCTTTACTATATAGGCATCCGCGCCTCTGCTGATGCCTTCTATATGATTCTCTGTAGTCGACAAAGCGGTCAGGAGTATGACAGGTATATGGCTCGTAGCCAAATCAGACTTCAGGCTGGATGTCACTTCATATCCTGACAATCCGGGCATGAGCACATCACAAACGATCAAATCCACTTCATTATCCTGCGCATGCTTCAATCCGGTCGTTCCATCCGGTTCTGTTTCAACATTGAAATATGTCCCCAAACTATCTTTCAACATCATGCGAACATCCGTATCATCCTCTATTACCAGTATATTCTTTTTGTTGAGCGGATTGATTTGAGAATAAACGACCGAAGGCTCACTTTCCTTCAACAGGAACGAATTGTTTTCCTCCTTGAGTATCGCATTGTCTGGAATCAAGAAATCACTTTCCTTATATATTGATTTGTCTGTTGGTAAAGTCAAGGTAAAAACGCAACCTCCACCTTCATTCTCATGAAAGATGATGGAACCATGATGCACTTCGGCAAGTTCGCGTGAAAGATGAAGTCCAACGCCCATACTCGACCCCGAAAAATTACTTTGCATGAAACGACTGAAAAGCTCTGATTGCTTTTCCTTCGGTACACCTACCCCATTATCTTTCACAATCATTTTTATATTCTTGGCATCCTCATCCACCTTGACTTCAAAACAGATTTTACCTCCTGTCGGAGTATATTTAAAGGAATTTGAAAGCAGATTATAGATAATCTTATCTACATGACCTTTATCCACGAACATCATATAAGACGACACCGACGACTTGAATGTAAAGAACATTTTCTTCGAATCGGCCGTATCTTTGAAGGTAGTGCCGATTTCTTTGAGAAAAGCAATCACATCAATTTCTTCGAGCGCCAGTGAAAGTTTGTTGTGCTGCATCTTTCTGAACTCAAGTAACTGATCGATAAGACGCATCATGCGCTTTACGCTTTTATCCATATTCTTCAGAGGAAATTGCATGGATGAAGGAAGCTCCTTTATTCCTTGAATTCGTTCCAGTGAACCCTCTATCAAAGTCAGTGGAGTACGGAATTCATGGCTTATATTTGTAAAGAACAGGAGTTTGTAATCAGTAAGCTGTTTTTCTACCGATATACGGTTTCTCAAGCGCGTGAAATTCCATGCAACACGATATACAAAGAACATCAAAATCACCAGAAGGATGAAATAGAAGAGAAAAGCCCACCAAGTTCTCCAAAAAGGAGGATGGACATGAATGACAAGTATCGTCGGGGTCGAGTTCCAGACACCGTTTGAGTTGCATGCCTTCACTTCAAGCCGATAGGTTCCAGGAGACAGATTCTTATACGCTGCAAAATTGAGAGGCGAAGGCACACTCCAGTCCTTATCATATTTCACGAGTTTATAAGAATATAAGATAATGTTGTTATCGGAATAATTGAATGTAGAAAAATCGATGACAAAAGAATTTTGATTATATTTTAAATCAATCTCCCTTGCATAGGAAATGGAACCTTTAAGCGGTGAATCGGGATCATCAGGGAAAACGTCAATCCCGTTAATCTTGATATGAGTAATATTGACTTTGGAATCCAGTGGCTCAGGTCTCAATTTGCCGGGATCGAACTTGACCAACCCGTAATTAGTTCCAAACCATAATTCTCCGTTATTGCCTGTGCAAGATGTGTTTTCGCTGTAAACATTGCCTAGTTGATAGGAAGTTAGGAAGAAATTCACAAACGATTTCCGTTTGTAATCCATCTTAGATAACCCATATTCAGTTGATATCCACATGTTTCCCCTTTCATCTTCCTCCATCGACTGCACCATATTGTCAACCAAGCCGTCAGTCACGCTGAAAAATTCAAACTTCAGATTGGCATAGTCATTGTTCTTAACCGGCTGACACACTCCAAAGCCCGAACCGGACATGCCAAACCACATACGTCCTGCTTTATCACAGCGCAAGCACTTTATATCATCGCTCATCAAGTGTCCCGAATTAATACTGAAATGGTAATATGCCTTCGGGTTTTCGAGGAATACATCCGGATTGAATATATAGAGACCATCACTTGTCCCAATCCATAAATATCCGTTACGGTCTTCCTTGATGACCCTTATTTGCCGTTGGCTCACATTGCCTTCAAAAAAATGACGAAATTGATACTTGTTTCCTTTCCTCACGGCAAGATCAAGCCCCTCTCCGAAAGTGCCGATCCACATTCGGTTTCTGCGGTCACGATAGATGCAGAAGATATTGTTATTAGCCAAAGATGTCTTATCGTTTGGATTATTCTTGTACCACTCATCACCGACACAAAGACCGTCACCTCTTGTTCCCAACCACACATTGTTTTGAGCATCCTGCTCAATGGAGTAGACATTGTATGAAAAATTTCTTCTCTTCTTGCAATTTTTCAATTGGGAATCGTATTCATAAAGTCCGCCACGACGGGTGGAAATCCATATCTCACCATTTTTCATGCGATGAATAACACGAATGGCATTCGAACGGTCGTTTTGTGTATTGTTCTCCACGAAAAGGCGGTCGGAACCTCCATTGACAACAGTGATTCTTGACAAGCCTGTATACTCGCAGCTTACCCATATTTCACCGGAACGATCTTCGGCTACATAATTGAGAAAATTGGATCCGAAAAGATTGGAATCATACTGATTTGACAAAAAATTTTCCAATTTACCCGTTTGACTCATATAAGCAAACAATCCGTTTCCATAGGTTGAAATCCACACAATACCCCGCGAATCCTGCACCACATGATACCGCTCATTATCTATAAATCCAACTTTATCAGAAGGAATGAGCTGAAATTCTTTCATAGAGCCTCCATGATGCTTTATCCATCGCAATTTTCCCGTTTTGTTGTACAACCAATAATCGCCCTTATTATCCGTTGTCATGGTTATGTTCTTCTCGTTCAACTCTGCATTCACATAATTTCTGCGTGCCTTGAAGTCGTAAATATAACCCCCTCTTTGGGTGAATATATACCACTTGGAACCCGCAACAAAGTTAGTAGTTACAGAAAGCTCGCCGCCTTCGGGAATGGATTCAGGCAAAGAGGAAACCTTTTGCAGGCAGGAATGGGCTGTATCCCATTCCAGTAAAGAACCATCTGTAGTAACGAAGTATGCTATTCCTCCAAAACTCACCCCTGCCTGGAACCCGGACTTTTTATCTACAATGAATGATTTACCGTTGCGAACCAGCGTCAATCCTTTTTTTGTTCCCAGCCAGATATCTCCTTTTCCGCTCTCCACCACAAAATTACTTTTACTGCTGGACACATTACGAAATTCCGCCTTGTATGCTACGGACGAATACACACCTTTTTGCTTCTTTACGCACCGGAAGCCATTATCAGGATGCCACAACCATACATTGCCATTGGATGCCAGCAATATTTTAGAATAATTGTTCCTATATTCCCCTTTTCCGGTGTAATCGACAAATCTGCCCGCTTGCAGATCGAAGCAAGAAAACTGTTCCGAAGTTGTGTTTATCCAAAGACATCCGTTTTTATCCTCCACCACATTGTATATGCGGTTGTCGACCAATGAAACCGATTTCTTTAAACTTGGGTGATAATTGACAAATGAGATTCCATCATAACGATCCAGGCCATTCAATGTACTGAACCACAGGAAGCCTTTTTGGTCTTGATAAATATGGCGGACAGTATTGTTTGACAATCCGTCTCGGGTAGTAAAACGGTGAGTGCGAATCTCTATGTTATTCGCCCACACAGTCTGCAAAGATACTATAACAGCAAAATATATGAATGTAAATGTTCTCATAAGTATCAAAATAGGACATTTGAGTACAAAAATAGGGAATATTCTTCAGAATACTCCCTATTTCATCAAAAAATTCTGTTTTGATCAATCCATATGGAACATTTCTTTCAAAGGAATGCTCACCGGAGAGTTATCCGGATTTGTATCCATGATATCGGCCATGTAGTCCCACCATTTCTGGCAGATAGGATTTGTACCCATATCCTGAGAACCTCCATCGCCTTCCGTCTTCTGGAATGCAAAAAGAATGTTGGTTTCTTTATCCCAATAAATGGAATAATCGAAGACTCCGCCGTCTTTCAGCATTTTCACGATTTCGGGCCATATTGCAGCATGGCGTTTCTGATACTCAGCTTCCATGCCGGGTTTCAAATACATTTTAAAAGCTTCTCTTTTCATGATTTTGTTTTTTAATAGTTTATTTATTTAAGATATGTGTTCAAAGAACAATCTTTCAACGCACGTATTCCTTCTATTACGGATTCCGCATTGAGTACGGCACCAGCCTGATTATTGTGGGTGCCGTCACCATAATAGGATGCGGTTTTTTCTTTGCCCATAGCCTCGAACTTCTTTGCCGTAAGATCATTGAGGTCAATGTAGTAAACACCTTCGGCATTTGCCACTTCACGGCTCCATTTGGCATAAGTATCTGTGCAACGATCCATTTTGTCGCCTGTCCAACTATTACGAGGGGTGTGTGAAGTAATGATAACGGTTGCTCCGTTTGCCTTTGCCTGACGGGCATACAGACGCAGATAGTGCCCGAATGTGAAAACATCTTCGGTACTTCCGTCACGTTCCATCACGAATTTCTGACTCTCCTCTCCGATTCCAGGCAATGAAGCGCGTGCACGTCCTGTATTATATGGTCCTCCGTCATTATGTCCGAAGTCCATAATCACATAATCACCCTTCTTTACACTCGGAATCACCTTATCCCACAATCCTTCGGTGTAGAAAGTACGGCTGCTGCGACCTCCCAAAGCATGATTCTCGATTGAGATGCGTTTGGTGTCGAAATAGTTCTGAAAGAAGCTCCCCCATCCCCATTTGCCGTCACTGCCGTCGCCATTACCACACTTCACGGTACTGTCTCCAATCAGGAACACCACCGGATGGTTTTCTTTGCGTGTGGAACCAGCAATCACGCTGTTCGGTCTCATAGGATTAGGCACTGAGAATATAGGTGCATTCGTGTCAATATCTTCCGAATAGAACTGCACGGCACTGTCATTGATACGCGGATGATGCTTTCTGATGAGGTTAATCATCTCGGAACCCGCCCAAATCACGGGTCCGTAACCGTGAGCGGCATAAACGCTTACCGGACGATAGGAATAAAAGGCAGGATCAAAGGCCATACCCGTTCCGACACAGGTTTTCTCCACCTGTCCCTGAGCATTGATAGCGGTACTGACAGCCTCCCATCCCAACCATGCTACAGGGCCGTAGGCAGAAGCGTCAATCCAACCTTTGTTGATGGCATGAGCAATACAATAGGTGTAGATGGCTGTGGCAGAAGATTCCAGATAACTATCGTTCCTATCCAGCAACTGATGCCAGAATCCGTCTTTGTTTTGCAGAGCAGCCACACCTCTTATATGTGCACGCAGCAAATCGAGCACGGCATTTCTCTGCGGATAATTTTCAGGAAGAGCATCCAGTACTTCACAAAGCGTGAGCATGGCCCAACCATTGGCACGCCCCCAGAAGAAAGCGGGATGATCGGTCATTCCTTCTACCCATCCATGGCGGAAGAGTCCTTTTTCGGGAACAAACATTCTTCCTGCAAACTGCTGTATCTGCTTCACGGCTTCAGCCTGAAACTTGGCATTGTTGTCCGAAGCATAACGCCCCATGATGGCCATGGAAGGGATTCCCATAAACATATCGTCAGCCCAAAGCGTATTTTTCTGAGGTCTGTTTCTTGCCAGAGTTCCATCAGCAAGACGGAACTGCTTATACATCAAGAAATTAAAATAATTATCGATCATATCTTTCACCGGGAGTGATTTATCCTTCAAGGAGGCCTTCATCATCGCGGCACACATGGCTCCGCAATCATCAAGCGCACGAGGAGTAATCATCATTTCTATGAGAGGATCCACCGTTCCGCTTTCAGTAAGCACTTTCTTGAAATGCGGAAATACCGATGCCAAAAAGCGGAAACGATCCGTTGCATAGCGAGTATAGGTACTGTCGCCCGTCACTTCGCCTGCAGCCAGCATAGCCGAATAGGTTACGCCCCATTCATAGCTTCCCAAGCGGAATGTGCCACGTTCGAGCTGTGAATTCGCATCGATTTTTTCATAGTCAGTAACTTGTTTTCCTGTCGATTTGTCGACTACAGCCATAGGAGTAGCCTTTTGCAAATAGTGCAGAACCAAGTCCATTTTTGATTTCACCCCCTGTTCTGTCAACATTCCGTACGGAGTTTGGTAATTCGGCTGCATTAAATGAAGCGGTGAATTGGAATCATTCATCACTGCCTGTTTCTTTTTTTGCGCTTCTGCAGGCAATGCTGCCACTGCCAGAACAAGCGCCATCGCTAAATAATGTAATTTCATGTGATAATTAATATATTTATTTAAATTTGTTCTTCTGATTACAAATCACTGATTCCAATACAGCCTTCCGGGGAGGAATAATTTGATATACATTTTTTCTTTTCATTTTGTTTTTCTTCTTTGATTAGCAGTTCAAAGATAATGAAAAACTCTTGAATAATCCTATAACAATGTTCAAAATAATGTAAAATTGTTCATTCGTACAAAAACACTTTTCATGAACAACTTTTTCACTTATATTTGCTAACAGAAATCGAATAAATAACAAAAAAAATCAGACCATGAGAAACAACTACGTAAAATTGTCCTTATTGCTGCTTGCATTTCTGTTCTTCCATCCAAGCATTACAAAAGGAGGAGAAAAGCTTAATTTCAATGACAACTGGAACTATCGTATCGGTGACAGTGAAAAGGCAGCTTCCGGCTGGAAAAACATAACCCTGCCTCATGCCTTCAACGAGGGCGAAGCTTTCCGCCTTCATATCTCGGAACTTACCGATACGGTGGTATGGTACAAGAAATCATTCAAACTCCCCGACTCTCTGAAAGGGAAAAAAATATTCATTGAATTCGAAGGCATCAAGCAAGCCGGGGAATTCTACATCAACGGACACAAACTCGGACTTTATGAGAACGGAGTAATGGCTGTAGGATTCGACCTCACCCCTTACCTTGTTTTCGGCAAGGCTAACCTCCTTACCGTCCGAACGGACAATTCGTGGAATTATAAGGAGAAATCAAGCGGAAGTCTTATCCAGTGGAATAACAACAGTTTCAATGCCAATTACGGCGGTATACCAAAGAACGTGTGGCTTCATGTGTGCGATTCCGTCTATCAAACCCTTCCCCTCTACGACAATCTCGGAACAACGGGAATTTATGTCTATGCGTCCGACTTCGACATTCCTGCACGCAAAGCCGTGATTCATGCCGAATCCCAAGTGAAAAATGAATCCGCCTCCCCTCAAGATATCGGATATGAAGTTATTCTGAGTGATATCGACGGGAAAACCTTGAAAACATTCCAGGGAGAACATCGACTTTCATTGAAACCTGGAGAAACAGGCATCATCAAGGCATCATCTGCAATAGAAGGCCTGCACTTCTGGAGTTGGGGATATGGCTATCTGTATACAGTAAAGACAAGGCTTATCATCAATGGAAAATGTGCCGACGAAGAGAGCATCCGCACCGGATTCCGTCAAACCCGTTTTGCCGATGGTAAAATATGGCTCAACGGCAGAGTACTGCAGATGAAAGGATTTGCCCAGCGAACCACCAACGAATGGCCGGCAGTGGGACAAAGCGTGCCCGCATGGCTGAGTGACTATAGTAACCGCCTCATGGTGGAATGCAATGCCAACCTCGTGCGCTGGATGCACGTTACCCCGTGGAAACAAGATGTGGAATCGTGCGACCGTGTGGGCCTCATTCAATCCATGCCTGCCGGAGATGCCGAAAAAGATTGTACAGGAAACCAATGGGTCATGCGTACCAAACTCATGCGGGATGCCATCATCTACAACCGCAACAATCCGAGCATCCTTTTCTATGAAAGCGGCAATGAAAGCATCAGCCGTGAACACATGCAGGAAATGATTGACATCCGCGACCTCTACGACCCTCACGGGGGCAGAGCCATGGGAAGTCGTGAGATGCTTGACATCCGCGAAGCCGAATTCGGAGGTGAAATGCTTTACATCAACAAAAGTGCACACACACCCATGTGGGCCATGGAATACTGCCGCGACGAGGCCCTCAGAAAATACTGGGATTCCCAGAGCTATCCTTTTCATAAAGAAGGCGCGGGTCCCCTCTACCGCAATGCCGATGCCGGCGACTACAACCATAATCAGGATGCCTTTGCCGTGGAATGTGTGCGACGCTGGTTCGATTACTGGAGGGAACGCCCGGGTACAGGTTCAAGAGTCAGTTCCGGAGGCGTGAAGATTGTGTTCAGCGACACCAACACCCATTCCCGCGGAGAGGAGAACTATCGCCGCAGCGGCTCCGTTGATGCCATGCGCATTGAAAAAGATGCCTATTACGTGCATCAAGCCATGTGGGACGGATGGGTGAATGTCGAACATTCCCACACCTATCTCATCGGACATTGGAACTACAAACCGGGAACCGTGAAGGATGTTTTTGCAGTAAGCAATTCACCTCGTGTGGAGCTCTTCCTAAACGGCAAATCCCTAGGTACGGGAATCAAGCAATACCAGTTCCTCCACACTTTCAAGAATGTGAAGTGGGAAGCCGGCAAACTCGAAGCCGTCAGCTATAACGAACAAGGCAAAGAAGAAAGCCGCTATGCCATCGAGACGGCAGGAAAGCCCGCCAAAATCCGTCTTTCCCTTCTCCAGTCGCCTAACGGCACTTATGCCGACGGTGCCGACATGGTATTGCTACAAGCTGAAGTGACCGACCTTCAAGGCCGCCGCTGTCCGTTGGCCAACGATACTCTCAGTTTTCGTGTGGAAGGCCCTATGGAATGGAGAGGAGGCATCGCACAAGGCAAGGACAACTTTATTCTTTCACGGAATCTGCCTGTGGAATGCGGTATCAACCGTGCTTTGCTGCGCACGCTCACCAAGTCCGGGAAGGTGACCGTAATGGTTAAGCCTCTGAATGCACACAGTGACTATACTTTGGAACCTGCCGAAATCTCCTTCACCACCCTCGCCGTGAAAGATGTGGCTCATCACATACCGGGAGCCCTTCTCCCCTGTTCTTTGAAGCGTGGAGAAACCCCTTCGGGAGTCTCCTACACAGAAGAGACGAAGAGCATCCCCATTGCCGAGGCCGTTGCCGGTGCCAACACCGACAAAGTATTCCTCAGCTATGACGACAACGAGCTCAGTGAATGGAAGAATGACGGAAAAGCTTCTACTGCCTGGATAACCTACCGATTCAAGGAACCTGCTACGGTAGAGGATATCTGCATCAAGTTCACCGGATGGCGAATGCGCAGCTACCCCATCGACATCTATGCAGGCAAGGAACTCATTTGGAGTGGCAACACGGACAAGAGCCTAGGTTATCTGCATTTCCCCATCAAACCTACGTTCACGGATGAAATCACATTCCGGCTGAAAGGAAGCGCTACGGATAAAGATGAATTCGGCCAGATTGTGGAAGTGGCCGAACCTGCAGCCGGCGAACTCGACCTTTTCAAAGCCAAAGGCGGTTCCCAAACCAATCACGAACTCCGCATCGTGGAAGTGGAGTTCCTGCAGAAAGCAAGATAAATACCCGTCCTATAAAAGAAAAAGCCCCGATTCGCACAAGAACCGGGGCTTTCCTTTTATATGTAGAATATCATTCAGCCGTAAGTTCTATCACACGGCTATTCATATCGCGAGTGGTAAAGGCTTCCAAGCCCACCTTCATCAGATAGTCACCGGAATAGACCTTGCCATCCTGCAACAAAGAAGACTTCTTTCCGGGCATGAGATTGATTTCCTTCACCCGGTACATCTTGTCGGCATCCAAACCCTGAAGCTTCACGGGCAGTACCGTTTCATTAAAGCGAGGATGAATATCATAACAGAATAGAGTTGCCTTTGCCTTATCTTTTGCCGCATACACCACAGCCATATGGTTGCAGTCGTAAGGTGAAACCAAGCGATACTGATCTCCGTTGAGAATCACCGACTCCAGACGTTTGTAGTTGGCTACCGCTTCCTTGCAATAAGCCAGGTCATCGGGAGTCATTTCCTTGAGACCTATATCGAAACCAAGCTTACACATGGAGGCCACATCCGTACGGAACTTTACAGTTGCCGTGTGATTCCAGTTAGTCACGTGTGCGCAAAGCACCTTGGCGGGGAATATCTGCGAGAATCCCCATTGTATGTAAAGCCTCTCTACAGGGTCGGTGTCGTCACTTGCCCAAAATTCAGTGAAATACTTCAATGCCTCATAATCACAACGGGCACCGCCTCCGGAACACATCATGATGGGAAGGTCGGGATATTTGGCCTTCACACGCTTGAATACATTGTACACACCCCTCACGTGATTGATGTAGAGATTTCCCTGCTTTTCCTTCAGATAAGGAGAATAGATGTTGGTGATGGGGCTGTTGCAATCCCATTTAAAGAAAGCCAGGCCCTTGTTTTCCGTCATGAGACGATCCAAAATGCCAAACACATAATCCTGTACCTTAGGATTGCTCATGTCCAATACCAACTGGTTGCGATAGTAATAAGTCTGACGGTTAGGCAATCGGATGGCCCAATCAGGATGTTTCTCGAACAACTCACTCTTGGGATTCACCATTTCGGGTTCTATCCAGATGCCGAACTTCACACCCGTTTCCTTGGCTTTTGCCACAAGCCCTGCAACCCCGTTGGGGAGTTTGCTCTTCATGGCTTCCCAGTCGCCAAGACCGGCATGATCATCGTTGCGGGGATATTTGTTGCCAAACCAGCCATCATCGAGCAGGAATAGATCCACACCTAAATCCTTCGCCTCCTTCATGCAACGCGCCAGAATTTCCTCATTGAAATCAAAATATGTGTTTTCCCAGTTATTGAGCAAAGTCATGCGGGAACCCATGCCGTCCTTCACTTGATAGCGACGGGCCCAATCGTGCATGTTTCGGCTTGCAAGACCGCTTCCCTTGTGGCTCAAAGTGAAAATGAATTCGGGCGTTGTAAATACCTGTCCCGGCTCCAGAGAATAATCCGAAGCAAAGGGGTTAATGGCAGGAACCACACGCAAGGAACCCACATTATCCACTTCGAAGGTGAAGCGGAAATTACCCGTCCACCCGATGGTACCCAGAAGCACATCACCCTGAGTCTCCTGAGCGGGAGCATTCAGGCCCAGTTCGAAGAAAGGCGATACGTGCATGGCTGCACGGCTTCCCAGTTTCGTGTCCAGAATCTTCTTGCCAAACTGCAACTGCTGCGTGCTCATCTTTCCCTCTTCGGCCCAGTCGCCACTGAATTCCGTGAGGAAATACTTCGGCTGAGAGAAGTACAACATGGCAGATGCCATGCGGAACAAGGTCACCGCCTTTTTCTCATGATGCGAAATCTCACTCCAGGTCTTGATGACATTCTCTTTGGAAAAAGCCACATAATGCAGCGTCACCTCCACCGGATATACCTCATCGCGAAGGCGGATAACGGTCTCCGTACCTCCCTCCACGCTCTTCTTTTCGTGGGAAACATAGCGAAGCACCGTGCATCTGTTCCCATCATTATGCACAATACCCAAGGCAGGTTCGAAATAATCCTCGAAACCCGAGCCCATGTACACTTCGCTTCCGTCGGGGGCGATGGAAGCAGCTTCAGCCTCGTTCTTGAGGCAATCTCCGAAATAAGTCTGATAGAGCCTTCCATCGGCAGCCGTCTGCAAAACAAGTTCCGTTTCGTCGGTAGAGATACGAATGGTTGCGGGAGCCGATGCCGAGGCACAAAGCGGCAACATCAAAGCAGCGATTGCTGCCAATAAAATCCTTTTCATAGTCATTTCCTATAATAATTAATTCTTTTCCATCAATAGGCAACGCAAAAATAATCAATTATGTGGTAAGAATGGTATTTCCGACGAGAAAAACTTGCCCAACTCACATTTTGAAAGTATTTTTGCACAAAATATCACGAAATGTTAGGAACCATTGTCAATACCATAGCAATTATCGCAGGAAGCACGGCGGGAAGCCTACTCAAAAAAGGAATCAAGGAAAAATACCAACAGGCGCTTTTCAATGCCTTGGGAGTGGCAACCCTCGTGTTGGGTGCCAACGCCTCCATCAGCCACATGAGCAAGAGTGCCTATCCCGTTCTGTTCATCCTGAGTCTGGCAGTGGGCGGACTCATCGGCACCATCCTCGACCTGGACGGCCGTGTGAACCGAGCCGTGAGCAAACGCGGAGGTTCCAAACTGGCACAGGGACTCACCACAGGAGTTTTGCTTTACTGCATAGGCACCCTTTCCATCGTGGGGCCCGTGATCAGCGCCCTGCAAGGCGACAACACCTATCTCTATACCAACGCCACTTTGGACCTCGTGAGCTCTATGGTGCTTTCCGCCACCTATGGTTTCGGCATGCTCTTTGCCGCCCCCATCCTTTTCTGCTGGCAAGGAAGCATCTACTTCATTGCCAAGTACCTCTCCGCCTCTTTCTTTTCGGGGCCGATGATTGACGAACTCTCCATCGTGGGAGGCGTACTCATCGTGTGTTCGGGACTTTCCATCCTGAACATCAAGGATTGCAAGACGCTCAACCTGTTGCCGTCACTGCTCATCCCCATTCTGTTTTTTCTCGTGAAATCGCTCTTTTAGGAATCAGAACTCCGTCACCGTCTCCTTGCCATCTAGCCATGCCGCCATGTTCAGCACCAGCAGATTCCAGTTCTGAAAACCCTTGTTGAGTACAGGTTCCCCGTTTTCGGGAAGATAATATTCGTGCAAAGCCCCGAAGCGCTCGTAGTCCCTTCCCAGCAAAAGTATGGTTTTTTCGGCCAATTCACGCGCCTCTTCCTTGAATCCGTAGTTCACAAGACCACGAAATACCAGATAGTTGGCATTGATCCACACCGGCCCTGTCCATGAAGAAGGATTTCCCGTAGCCCTCAAGTCATACATTTTTTCCAGAGGTGAAAGAGTCCTCACCCCGGCAGGAGCGTTGAACGAAGCCGTATCCTTGTACTGCCCCTCCACAATCTGCCGAGCCTGCGCGGGAGTGGCTACACCCGACCATATGGCAAGGAATCCACTCCAGACACTGAAACGCTGTATGAGGCAGTCGTAAGGCCGCGGATGACCTACGTGCAGGAAGAGGTCACCATTCTTCAACCCTGTCGTCTCGGGCTTTTGCACAGGCAGCAGATTGAAGTCAACGCTGTAGTAGAACTTGTCGCGCTCATCCCAGCAATATTTTCTGATGCTTTCGCAGAGGTCAGATGCCTGTTTGTCGTAAGTGCCGGCTATATCCGGAAAGTGCAGACATTCCGCCAGATACTTCATTGCCTGCAATTCCTTGTACATCATGCAGTTGAGCAATATGGAGCCGGAACTCTCGTGAGGGCGAAAGAAAGTGCTGGGGTCATTGTCCACCCCGATGGCCTCGTCGTCCTCCCAATAAAGGAGCCCCGTGGCCTTGTTGCGATGCCAATTCATGTACTTATCGACGAAAGCCTGCAACGTGTAGAAATGCTCGCGCAGCCATTCGGCATCGCCGTTCATGTTCCTCACGATGAAGGCCGCATGCTGTGCCAGACACGGCTTGTGCATATTCGTCTTCCAGGGATTTATCTTCGACAGCATTTCGCTCCTTGAAGGAGCATTTCTTTCTATTCTGATGGGAATCCATCCGTCCATGCCTCCGTAGTCGAGGGAATTCAACACACATCCCTGCTCATAAGCCACAGCCTCTTTCCTATCGGCGGCAGAGCCGTTTTCCAGCAGAATTTGCCTCAGGGCCACATCGCTCAGCCACGAGTCCCAATCCCAGAGAATGTCGAGATATTGGCTACTACCCGGAGCCAGGAAGGGATGTTTCAGGGCACCTCCCGCCTGGCGGTACATTCCCTTCATGTCCTTGTATATGTGTTCGCGACAGATGCGCTTGTACTTCTCCACGTTCTGCGGATTACGTTCCGGCAGCTGTGCCGAAAGCTGTAAAAAGCCCAACAGGGCAAACGTTGTGAGTAATGTTTTCAGTTTCATTATACAATGGTTTTTGATTATCATCACAAAAATAACGAAGAAAAACATGAAAAAAAAGGAAAAGGGAAACTTTGTTGGGGAAAAGAGCCGCCTTGGGTATGGGCAAAAAAAAAGGACTACCGCTGTAGTCCAACCTTTGTTAACCTTAAATCTAATACTATGAAAAACACAATTCTTAAAACTAACAATCACTGTCCGTTCTTAAGACATTACAAATGTACGATGAGTTTTTGCTATTTCCAAATTTTGTGTACGGAAACGTATGTTTTCTAACACTATTTAATATTTTGCGAAAAAAACAAATTTTTTTAAAGAAATTTTTCTTTTTCATTTTACTTTTTAATAACTTTGTGGCAATAAAAGTTTGATAGAGGAACCTTTCATCAAATCTTTTTGAAAAACATGAAAAGGCGTACAAAGAAATACATATACAGATGGGTCATCCTAGCCATCGCAAGCGGTATCATTCTGTTTCTTGCGACCGATAAATGGCTGGAGTCCAAAGAACTGACGAGCAACTACAACCTGTTCTGTTTGGTTCCTGCCAACTGTGAGGCCATTCTCGAAACAAGCAACATCACTTCCGTGTGTCGGGAAATCGACAAAAGCGAATATAAAAACGAATACAAAAACCTGAAGGTCTCGGAGCTCTTCAGCTACATTTCTTCGGATTTGAACCGCATCACGGGCGACCACGCTCACGGCATCAGCGCCAAGATGAGCCATCTGGTGGTGAGTTTCCACACTCCCGGCGACATCGACGACCAGGTGATTTATTTCCGCCTTGGAAAGAACGACCGCGACTTCATGGAAGGTATTCTCACAAAGAACAACCATACCTCCTTCCCTCCTAAGAAAATTGCTTATAGGGACGAGAACATCACGGTATATCCGCTGAACGACGAGAAATTCCTGGCCGTGTTTTGCAAAGACAGATTTGCAGCCATCAGCTTCCATGAAAAGCTCATTGAGAACGTGATAGATACCTATAAGGACCGACGCCTCTCGGTGGAGAACAACCCCGAATTCAGACAACTCACGCACAGGGAAAAGCTGGAGGGAAATCTCACTCTTTACTTTAAGTCAAATAATATTTATTCCTATCTATCAAGTAATTACAGTTTTAAGAAATATCCTGTTCAAAGCAGTGAGAAATGGAATGTGATGGATTTGAAGTTCACTCCCCGCGACATCTATCTCACGGGTTTCAACAAGGAGAATCTCTCGTCGTCGTCTTCCTCGATGCAACCCTCCGGGGCTACATCGGGAAATGCCGAACCTTCCAACCTCGTTGTGCCTCACACGTTGCCCGAAGGGCTTTGCACGTACAGCCAGTTTGATGTGTCGCGCTTTCCCTCCATCTATCGCATGATGACTCACAATCCTCGAGAAGCCCTTCCTGCCACCCCTGCCGACAAGAACATGCTGGAATGGCTGCTGACACACACGAAGGAGGTGAATCTCATTCAGTTTGCCCCTGTCGCCTCGGATTCTCTCCACACGGTGATGGTGCTGCCGGTCACTTGTCAGGATGCCATGCCCATCGGCATGAACACGGGCAAAGGAGGATTGTCATCCGTTCGCGACTGCGACTTGCTGCAGCCGTTCTTCCCCGCCGGGAATCCCGAGATTCTCTTTCTGAGGAAGAAGGATGTGGTGATTGCCTCCGACAAACTCGAAAGCATCGAACTCTACACCCGCGAGACGGTACAACCCCAGGAGAACGCGGAAAGCAGGCTCCTGCGTTCACAAATTGGGGAACTGAGCGACAAATCATCCCTCACTTACGCTTCCAATCTGGAAATGGCAGCCAAAAAACTTGCTACAAATCCGGTACTCATTCCTCCCTTCATCTTCAAATATTCCGAATTCTTCCGTCACTTCAATTTCGCCATCCAGTTTGTGGATGTGCAGGGGTTGCTTAGCACCAACATTTCGTTTAAATACAAAGGATGAAAATCCCAATCCTTTATCATACACTCAAAATCCCACAGGCCTTCTTTCACTTTTTCCCAGTGAATCCAATCTACAAAACTCTTCTATTTCTGCAAAATCTGGTGTTAAGTTGTAAAGACATTGCTTTGCAACAATCTTAGTCAAGACATTATCCAGTATTCCTCCTGTAAGTTGATAATTAGAAGCCAGCTTGCTACATTCATCATCTGTAATATACTCACCCAGCTTCAACTTCAATAAAGCCACTTTAGTAGCCAAATCAGGCTTTGAAAACTCTATCTTGTAAAGAAATCTTCTTGAGAATGCAGTATCGAGATTTTCAATCATATTTGTAGTGCAGACTATGATGCCTTCATTATCCTCAAAAGCTTGTAAGAGTACGTTCTGAATAGCATTTTCTGTTTGGGCTACCCCATTATCGTTACGTATTTCCTTGCGCTTGGACAACACTCCATCAGCCTCATTGAAGAGGAGAACGGGAGTTGTCCGATTCTTTTTCATTAGATTTCCGTATTCTTTAAAGAGTCCCGCTACAATTCTTTCACTTTTTCCAAACCAATGAGATTTCATATCACTGATACTTACTTGTAAAATCTGCCTTCCACATTCCTTACACAATTGCAGTACAGTTTCGGTTTTTCCCATCCCGGCATAACCATACAGGAGTACATTGATTCCCTTCCTAAGACCCTTCTTCTTCAAGTTACGTTGCAAGGTTTTCAATCCGTTTCTACTCAGTATTTCCCTCAGAGTTTCCACTTGCTCCTCAGTTTTCACATCATAGACCAATGTTTTCTTTTTGATCTGAGCAGGTTTCAATACATTGCAAACACCCAAGCTAGATTCTGAGACATCATGCGAACAAAAGATTGTCTTCTCTTTTGGAAGTAAACATTCCAAAGCTCTTTTCGTAATGTTGAGGTAGTCCCCTTGATTGAAATCAGATGGTAGAATCTCCATAAACTTCATTCTGAATAGACGACTGGATTTATTATAAATATAGTTATGGAAATCATATAAATCTTCACTATCACCCATTTCTTCTATTTTGTCCAAGAACATTGAAATAGGAACATTCCAGCCGTCCTTCCTGACTGTCAACAACAAATACATAATTAACAGACATTCCATATCAGAAAATTCATAAGCAACCATACGTTTCACAAAATCCAAATTGCCATATGTTTCCAGACTCTGCTTTAACTTGATGTATTTATCTCCTAGTATCGACGGCTCTCTAAACAGTTTCTCAATATAGTTTAAAAAATCAAGATTATTCTCAATTGCTTTTTTCTGTATAATCTTAATTTTCTTTCCGTTAAGCAAAGAAACCAACAAATTCCTATTCACACCGTATGCAAGTGATTCCCAATCATCCACATGAATTTCCAAATAACCAGCCTCTACCAATTTCTGCATATCCCGATCCAATTCAAAAAGAACGTAAGGATTTACATTTATCATTGAGCCAAGCGAATCCAATGATACAGAACGAGCAAATAAAGAACAGGCTCCTATCAGCGAGAATATCACAATCTGATTGTCGTTCATCGGAAGATCCTTCCTCGCAACTTCCAGACAAGCTTGGACTCCCCTATCTTCCCAAAAAGTTTTGTTCAGTTCAGAATTCTTCACCTTTTCACTTAAATATCTCAAAGCCTGATAAGTTGTAAATTCTTCGAAATTCATGATTTCTTCTCCACCCATCATAGATGAATCCCAAGATTCTTTCTTCAAAGCATTTTTCCCAGCTCTTGTTTTTAATTTTCTCATACTTGTTTTTATTTTTATGTTTCTACTTCTTCTAAAAGGATTGCGAAGATAACAAGCATTCTTTTTCCATCTCCCAATATTAACACAGTGAATTGAAATAATAAAAATGGACATCTATTCTTATAATATTATTCAGTCAGTTCATACATAGGAAGGATCATGATTGTCCATTTTTCAAAATAGCCTTTGCAAATGTGAAAAAAAACATTAATAATTACATTCTTACTAAATTTGCTATTACAAAACTAAAAACCATGATAAAAAGAAAAGAGATTCACCACAACGGAGCCTATTACAATGAGAACATGACGACTCTCTACAAAGTTGAAAATAACTTAGAAAAGAGCGAATTTACCGTACCCGAAGGAGTTACGCGCATCTGCGCCCATGCATTCGAGAATGTACCATTTAAACGTATCATCCTGCCCTCATCTATAAAGTATATCGGTAATAGAGCTTTTGCAGGAATAGCAGACTATGCAGAATTTATCTGCTTCATGTCCAATCCACAACCCTATCAGGAAAATATTTGTTTTCTCGGTGAAGATTTTATTCCTCACCGTTCTATTCATATACCTTTGGGAACAAAACCCTTTTATGAACAAAGCGAATGGATTTCTTTCGATACAATTGAATGTGATGCCGAAAAATACAAAAAGCCTGCCGGTTAATTCACTTCGAGTCTCACTATCAATCCGCTCACAGGATAAAATACCAATGTATCTTTCACTTTCATGTCTGTCTTTTCGAGAGCCTTCATATAACAGGAAAATTGAGTATTGTATTTTCCCGCATAATGTTCGTCGTTTCTGTCCAAGACACGGCATCCCTCAGGATTTGTCTTGAAATCAGTCAAGATACATCCCTCACGTGTGACATATACTAAGTCCATGGATCCACGCACAATACTTCCCTTTTCCGCATATGAAAATTCCAGTTCATGATAAATTTTTTCAGGTTCACCATAGAGTTCCTTCATCTTAGTCAGATAGTTCTCAAAAGCTATCACGACTTCCCCTGCATCCAGATTATTCGTCATGCCATAAGAATCAATCAATGTGGTTGCCCTCTCTCTGTTGGCTTCACTGTCGCCATGCCGTAGAACGCAGAAAATACCATGAATACAGTTCCCTATTGTTCTGATGTTCTGTTCACCATGAAGACCGATCCGATGTTTGAAATCATGAACCAAAACAACCTTAGCAGATGTTTTCTTCATCGTGCTAGGCGATTGAAATCTCAATTCCGAATCAGGTACATAAAGGTTGGAAGGTATAGAAACTACTGAGCAAACAACTTCTTTTTCTTCCTCTGTTGATATTATGCCTTCATGTTCATGTATTGCCTCTGATTCTTCTTCCAAAACTGAAATCACTTTAAAAGGCAAGTCTATACCTAAGATATCACAGTCACCTCCTCCTGTCGGTACAGTTATATTAGTTTCTGTTATCGCTTTCAGCCATTTTAACGAACTATTTTTCTTCACTGTCAATACTAGTTTTTCTTCAGCACGTGTCATGCCCACATACATCAGTCTGGCCTCTTCACAAAGATAATTGTCCATCATCGTTCCAAAGCAATTTAGGCTTCGTATGGCATCGTTTATGTCCTCTGGCACATCACCATTTCCAAACAAAAGCGGAAGTAAGATAATGGATTTATCGGGATAAAGATTCTCTTTCGATGGCATGTCACAGTTCTCAAGATGCACTCCGAAGATGTTTTTGCGAATGAAAGTTTTTTCATTTGCAATATCATTGTCCAAAGAGACAAGAATCACCGTTTTCCACTGCAAGCCCTTCGCTGCATGGTAAGTACCAACAAATACACCTTCACTGTCTCCCGTTGAAACAGCTCTCGAAGAAGATACATAATTAATAAAGTCCGTTACAGAAGCACAAAGAACCATCGTATCGCAACGCTGTTCATATTGACGCGCAATGGCAATGAGACCTTCCAAATTGGTCTTTCTTACCCGTTCATCACCCCAATGAGAAACCACAGAAAACAAGTCAAAGCCGACAATCACAGATTCCACCATAGCCACTACCGGAAGTACTGATAGTTCCTCTCTTCTTTCCTCTATCGCTTTGACCAATGGATTATCATCCATCCAACCACCTTTCTTTTTAGAGAGATAGTCGAGGCGGTTGTCAATCAAAGCCTCCAATTCCATGTTCGGTGTAGTAAGAAATGCAATCTGAGCCTTTGCCAGCTCATCATATCTGTCCACAATGAGAGAGAGGATGGATGTAAGCAGAACCGTCTCTTTCCGAGAAGCCAAGGTATCGCATCCTTCACGGTCAACAGAAATGTTCTGAAGATAAAGATGAGAAGCAACCTTATCACAATGATTTTTTGTTCTGGCAAGAACAGCAATGCTGTCGGGTTTCTCCCCGTCTGCAATCATCAAAGCAATTTTTTGTGCAATAGCCTGCGCCAAATAATCCTGCTTCCCGTAATCTACATACCAAGCCTCCAGTTGCTGAGAATCTCCTTTAGACTCTTTCTTTTTCTTCAACTCTATTTTATCAGCATCCATCATTTTGAAATGATCATGGAATACCGATGTAAAGAACCTGTTATTTGCATAAACAATATTCGGAAGAGATCGGTAACTTGTATCTAAAGTATGGAAATGTCCCTCGTCTTCTGCAATGATGTCTGCTACGGAATCCGTCAAACGAGTATCGGTTCCCCGAAAACCATAAATGGCCTGTTTGCCGTCACCTACCCAATAACTGCTTTCCACATAATCTGACAATTTGTCAAAAATCTTCACCTGCACAGGATTACAATCCTGAAACTCATCCACAAACACATACTTGTATCGCCCACTAATTTCGTCAGCTATATCCTTTTCATCCAGCAGACGCAGAAAATACTGCTCCATGTCATTGTAATCAATGATAGACTTCGCCCGTTTATATTTTTCATACTGCTCTAACCATTTATTTACAAGATTGAATACCCTGTCGATAAACAATCCGAAGAGTTTGACGATTTCCTCAGAATGCCACAAGACAGCATATTTCTGTATAAAATCATTAATTTCAGGATATCTATTTTTATAATTTATTTTAGGGAGACCAGCCAAATATTTAATAAAACGATTTACATCGTCAATACACCAGCTTATATTCCAAGTATATCTTTCCACAGCTTCCAGCCTTTTTTTATCGTCATTATTTCTAGCCAGATCATAGACATAATTAGCCATGGCGCTACACTCCTTCTTATCAACCACAAAATCTTGGCTTCCGTCAGGACATAGAGTAGCCCTTACCATTTCCTTTGATTTTCTTACGGATTCCCCCATATCGATAATGCCGCTACCAAGTGCTTTTTCAATAATTTCACAAAGATACGGCTTCCAGAAATCGTAATCATTGACAAATGCTCCATAGTCAGATTTGCATTGGACATTAAATTCATCACGAAATCTGCGGAAATCATCAATATCGTCTGCCTCTATTATATCTGCTAAAGATTGATTAATATAGAAAGACCTTTCTTCATCAGACATCACGGAAAGCTTCGCATTGATTCCGATACGGTACCAATACTTGTTAACAAAAGAATATCCCACGGAATGTACAGTGCCAATGACAGCCAAATCCAGCTGAGCCACTTTTTCAAACAATCCTTCACCGCAGAGCACTTCACGTGCTTTCTGGCGAAGTTCTGCAGCAGCCTTATCCGTAAAGGTTGTCATAATAATCTCTTGAGGTTTTGTCTTGCCTTCCTTAATGAGATTCACAAGGATATGTGTCAGTTCGTAAGTTTTTCCTGAACCAGCTCCTGCACTTATATAATGTATATTCTTCATTTCGTTTGCCCTGTAAACAGTTTATAATTACTATATAAATTATCACTTTTGTATCCATCATACTCTTCAAGTGGATAAAGATTTTTCCTTTCTGCATCAGCAAAATAGGAAATAGCATCCGTACTCATTTCACATCCGTCGGCAGTTTCAATCAAGCCACCCTCCAATTGCGTGCGTCTATAACTGTAAGATGCCTTAATCTTCGGAAGAAGAGGACTTATTTCTGTAGGTTTGATGAAGCGCACATCCGTTCCCTTAAAATTCTCGTTCGTTGTCAGCAGCACATGATCAGGCATGATGAAATATCCTTTTACTGCAACGTTCTTATCCTTTTCAGCAGAGAGAAGAGCCTCGTAAATTGCTAGTTGCATGGCCCTGTTCCCTTTTAACTTCTCTGTGTATTTTTTTATCCTCGACCATTTAAAATCAAAAATCACCTGATCTCCGTTACTGTCTGACAGCGTCATATCCAGAAAACCTTTGATGAGCGTTCCTTTGTCAAAGCCTATATCACCAATGATTTCACTCTCACATCCCTCAACTTTCAAATTACAACTCTTTATTATGTCCATCAAAGCTCTGATGGAATCATATAGCTGTTTTCTGAAAAGAAGATGCTCGGTCCTATTCTCCTTCATCAGCAAAACGGCACCGTAGCCTGCAATGCACTCTTTCAAAAAACCTTCAAATTCAGTATCAAACTTGGATTCCAGTTTATCCAAATCAAAATCATTTTTCGTGAAAAGACCCTGAATCACGGCATGAGCCACGTTACCCTTTGTAAGCGACAGATTGTTTGCATCCAGCTGATAAGAAGTTCCGTTACGAAATTTCCCAAGAGTCTGCATCACATAGTCATACGGATGCTGAATAAGCAAATCCAGCGAGGTGGAGCTCTCATGATCGGGAAACTTCATTTTGTCCGCATTCTTTATCCTTATCTCAGTCTTCATATTGTCATTAATTACCAAAGCCTCTTTTTTCAAATATTCTTGGGGCAGTGTACTCTCCCTATATATAGATTCAAATCCAAGGTTTTCGAAAGTTCTTTCAAGCCGTATCCGAAGAGGATGCCTGTTTGTCATTTTCATCTCCCTACGTTTCACTTCAATAGCAGTCAGTCTCTTACGACAACGCAAAACAGGTATCAGATAAAGCTTATTGTAAAGTTCTGTTTCTTTATCCTCGTTCCAAAGATAACATCCGGCTTCCGTCAGCGCCTGCTTCTCTTTCAGATTCAGGAAATCATAATATGACGGACTAACGATATAATTATAAAAATCCATCCAAAGGATACTCTCGGCATCAGCAGCCAAGTCACCTGGCGACGACACGACAAAACGCGCTTTCCTCTCTGCATCCCGGTATTTGCATGACATAGAGCCAAAGATGGCATTCATCCACTGTTCAAGTTGTGAATAAGGAATACACTTCTTAACCTCCGTATTTGTAACAATATTAAGAGCCTTGAACATGGACACAAGTTGGCCAAACTGTCTCACTTCAAACTCAGCGAGATTTTTTCCATTCATTTTTCTGTCGCTCCATGACAACATCCATTCAATGTATTTCTTCAACACTGCAATATCAACACCCTCTTCTTCAGATCTTGGCAGAAACACGTCAAGTGCTGCCACATTTTTCTCACGAGTGTTTCTGTCTTCATCTTTATTTCTCGTCGTTTCCAAATAATCCCTTACTGCTTGATTCCATTCCTTATTGCACATTCCACCTTTGTCGGTAATCACTCTTGCCAACGAATAACGCAATACTCCATCAATAGGACTAAAAGGCATTACCAACCATGAAAGTACATTCACAATGTTCATCGGATAATCGAATAAACTCAATCCTATCTTGAACACCTGCACTATCTGAGTACTACCATTCACAATAGAAGAACCCGAAACAGGACAGTTTAGAGAACACTGCAAATCATCGAATTTCTTGTTATCGCTGTTTATATAGACATCATACTTATCCTTATCTATAGATGCCACATATTGCAAAGCGGTCATCTCGTCCGGAAATTCCAATACTCTGAATGAATCATCATTGGGTTCCAACCTTTCAAGAGGACATCCAAGTAGATACCGCTGGATTCTCCCCAGATTTCCTGAAGCAAAAGTTTGCATTTGAACCTTCTCAACCTTTACACCGTCTCTTTCCAAAGCCTTCATCGCCCTTTCCACATAAGGAGGAAGCAAATTCCTTTCCAATCCGAACATTAGCACTTCACTACCTTTGGGCAGTGGACATTTCTTATCCATAGCCTCCAGAATATCTTTGATACAATCCACCTCTCCGGGACATTTAAAGAATTTTTCCACTTCAGCTAAAGTTGCCAAACGTTCTGAAGGTTGTTCTATTTCCGGATTCCATCCTGCCAACATCAGTTTGTCCCTCCATTGCAGACAGCGGCTGCTCACCGTCATTCCTCCGAAAGAAAAAGAATCGGTAAAAATACTTTTGGGATTCTTATCAATATATTCACGAAACACATTATAGTATTGAGCTTCTCGTTCTACCGAAGGCAAAATATCGCGATGTATTCCAAGATGAAGACCAAAGAGCCCAAATAATTCGGTGTTTCCGCACACCTTTTCGTCAAAAGAAATACCTTGAACTTCCCAATCAAAATAAGTATTAGCAGAAAAGGCAGGAGAATAGAATATTTTCATAGACACGTGTGTTAATCTGTTTTCAAGCAAAGTTAGAAAAAAATATAATAAATCAAAATACAATCAACTTATTTTATAGTTTATTTTCCCCAGAACAATTAAAACGGACAAAATGAATTGTAAAAATCACCTCCTTCCTTGTTCCTGATTTTCTTTGCACAAAATTTTGCTTATACCATATAAAAACTTATATTTGAAACCGCAAACAAAAACTTTATTTAATGGAAAAGATAATCATCGATGATTTGCGCTATACTCAGTCAGAAAAACCTATTGCCTCAGGGTTCACGTCGGATTGCTACATGCTCACAGCATCCAGATGTAACCGTATTCTGCCGGAAAGATACATTCTCAAGCAGCTCAAGACTCAATTCTGCAACAGTCAATATAATAAGATTTTGGAACAGGAATGCAACCTTGGACAAAGAATTAATTCTCCCTTTCTGGCGCATTACAAATGTTATCTTGCAGACCGCAATGCTACAGTTATTGAATACGTTAACGGATTAACCCTCAAGGAATACTTGATAGATGCAAATACAGGAAATAATAATTATTTTACCAATAACACAACAGGTTACCACCACGTTTATAGTTTTTGCAAGCAAGTGCTGAAAGCACTCCACGAGATCCATTCTCACGGCATCTATCACTGTGATCTCACTATTAACAATGTGATGATACGTAAAGATACCATGCAGGCTGTGGTCATCGATATGGGTATGGCCTGCACAGACGGACATTATCACACCTTCGGTACCACGCAGAGTTCATGCCCTCCCGAAATGAGAGGCGGAAGGCCGGTGGCTGTAACTCCGCGCATCGATGTCTATATGTTCGGTAATCTTCTCCGACAAATCACTGCCGGCGGAACCAAGGCTTTCGATATCGTCATAGAACATTGCATGCAAGAAAACCCATCGGAACGCTATCCAAATACCGATGATGTACTGAATGCCGTGGAATCTATCTATTGCAAAAACATCGACGATACCTTCCTTCAGATTCTTTCCCAAGGAGAATTTTCATCGAAAATAATCGACATAACCAACAACATTGTATATTGTGAAAACAAGATAATCGGCAATGTAGAAGACCTATCCTTCTTCCGTAACAACCCGGCTTATCTCGAAATGCTCACTCAACGCCATAATCTCCGTGCCGAAGCAAAAGGAAAAGAGAAAAAATTGAAAGTTAAGGAAGAACTGGAAACTTGTGAAGTCAGAATCTTCGATTATGAAAGCAGCGTCATCCAAATGGCTCGCAATATCAGTATATGCCGCAACAAAATTGACAGCAAGCTCTATGACAAAGTACTTTCACTCTTTCTCTCTGGTGATATCGCCAATGCCAAGAGAGCTATTGACACACAAAACATCGAAAACTGCCTACAGACCGATATTGACGAAATAGAACAACTATACCGGAAAATGAAAGAAAAAATATCTCTTCTTAAACTCTATGCCCAAATGTGTCTAGTGGACCTCTCCGACCCCAACCGCTACGAAACGGCCATTACTGCTCTCGACGGCATGATAAAAGCAGCTGCGCATCTTCCCGAACGCGAAAGCGAGCCTTATTATACAGACTATGGCAACACTATCATCTATTTCCATATTCCCCGTTTCATTGCCGAAGAACACCTTCTCCAAGCCATCAACAGTCTCAATGGAGAATACTATCCCTCTCCACGAAGCATCCGTCTCATTTTCGACCTTGCCGAATCATATTGCAACTACGGTTCCACTAACGAAGCCAATGCCTACTTGAAATCAGTATCGAAAAGTCTCAAAAGACTCAAAAGCATCAACAACGACTTTCTCTATAAGGTACTCTCCGCTCGTCTGTACTATTACCTGGCAAAGATTCATTACCGCTTAAGAAAATATGAATCAGCCAATAAAAAATCGACAAAAGCAATAATTATTGTACAAGAACTCATTCCCCAACTCCTGAAGTGCGAAGAAGACTCTTCCCTGCATATACATCTGATATGCGACATTCTAAACCAGAAAGGAGACATTCTTCTGGAGCTAAAAGAAGCAGATAATGCCCTCAAGTGCTACAACTCAGTATTTGTTCTTATCAATGAGATGCAAAAGCAGCATAATGTCCCCGAACTTTATGCCTCCATCCAAGGTGAACAAAACTTCCTAATCGGTAACGCTTTCTACCGACTCGGATACTATTTCCAAGCTATTGAAAGCTATCGCACCGCCATCGACTTTTTTTCCAAAAACGGACAATACCACACGGAGGATCTTCGCAGCATCATTACCTTACACAAAAACAGTTGTTTCTGCCACGTTCGTCTTAATGAATTCAGCAAAGCAGAGCAAAGTAGAAAAGCTGCTCTGACAGCTGCGTGCGAATACCAGAAATATCATCCCGAGGAAAACGTCGAAGAGAAAACTTCGAGCGAGATTATCGGAAACCTGTTATTACTTACGGAGCAATCTGAAGAAAATCTGAAAAAAATCAATGATTTATGCAAATAAAAAGGAAACAATGACTCCAGCCTCCGCTATTGTCCATTTTTATTTTTCATCACCAAATTATTAAAACTTGGAGTTACTTGCATAATAATCTGTAAGTTTGCAATACTGTTAAATAAAAGTTATTCATTAAAAACCGAAAACATGGAACCATTACAAGAAGTCTTTATCAACGCATATCTTGTCGGCTATTCCGACTACTTCACTCATAATAAACTAGTGTACCAAGTTCTCTCCTATTCCGACCATCAGGCGAAGCTGATAAGATTGGAAGAAGCATACAATCCGGAAGTTCTCGAAATACCCGAGAATGTAAGTTACAAAGGAGAGCTCTATGCCGTTGTCAGCATTGGAAGTAACTTCATCGAAAACGAATCTATCACGATGGAAGGTTCATCGCTACGCGAACTCAAAATTCCTCAAACCATATTCAATATCGAAGGCGATTTCGGATTAAATGAATCCGATGCTACCGAATTTATGTACGTAATGAAGAAATGCCCATTATCCCGATTCCGTAAAATCACTGTGGACAAAAGGAATCCGTACTTCACATCCATCCATAATGTAATTTATACGAAGGATATGAAAGTACTGGTTTACAGCGCACCGTGTAAAAGAAAAATCCACATTCCCGACACTGTGGAACGCATCTACCCCTATGCCTTTACCGACAGTCGGATCAAGGAGTTCCATCTACCTGAAAACCTGTTCTATCTGGATTCGGATATTTTCTGCAGATGCCATATAAAGACCCTCTACATAGGTTCTATCCTGAAAAGTATCATTATGAACACATTGGACTTTACAATTATAGAAAAAATAACCCTAAGCCCTCAAAACAAGAATTTTCTTCTGGAAAACGGCATTCTGTATTCAAAAGACAATGTCATCCGATGTACGCCCCGAAAAAGTAAAGAACTCACTGTCTTATACTGAAATAGCTATACACAAAGTAAAACGCCAAAAATGAATAAAGAT
>DAIRSI010000011.1:0-105568 GCA_036804505.1 Bacteroidaceae bacterium | reverse complement strand
AGTCGGGACTTTGTGCTTAAAAAAAAGAGGGCGCGTCGTTTTGACACACCCCCTTATTTTGAAAAGATTCTATTCCTGACCCTCACCACCCTAAGCATCACCCTAAAATTTTTGCAGATACCATTTCAAGTGTTGCAATGATTAATTTCACCCTGGTAGCATTCGTTCAAAAATCATACAAAATATTCTCATAAGGCACTTGATCCCTATATACTCTAAAATCAAATATTTTTCGGCTTTTATGGGAATGAAACAAGCTCAGGAAGAAACAGGTTTTCCGATTCAACCTTGGGTAAACATAAATATGTAAGTACTCTCAAAATGTTTGGTCATAGCCATACATTCATTCGGTGCATAGCAGACGATTGTCTGCTAGTAAGCAGATGATTATCTGCTATGCACCGAATTACTTTTCGATCAGATAATGCTTTGAAAATAATTCGGTTAAGCAGTATCTTCATAAAAAGTTGGAATGTAGTTGGAATGGTCAGGAAAAGTTAGAATGTAAAAACAAAGCATTCTAACTTCTATCTTTCTGATTAATAGCATGATAAATCGGAAAGTTAGAATGGTTAGAATGCTTTTTATAAAAAAACTTCTGAAGTGGATTATTTCATCTGAAATGATGAAAAACCTTTATCTCATGAATGATGACTGGATTTATTCAGCTTCAGGAGTTATCAATTTATAGCCTTTTCCATGAATATTGATGATTTCGATTGACTCATCTTCTTTCAAATGTTTACGAAGCTTAGTGATGTAAACATCCATGCTACGGGCATTGAAGTAATTGTCGTCAATCCAAATGGTTTTCAGGGCAAAATCACGCTGAAGAATTTCATTTGCATGAGCGCAAAGCAAACCTAACAGTTCAGATTCCTTAGTTGTCAATTTAGTCTGTTTGCCATCAATTGACAGGATCTGTTTCTGAGTATCGAACATAAAACGACCAATTTTATAGACATTACTTTCGCGGTTTTTCTTTCCACGGACGCGGCGTAAAATAGCCTCAATACGCAATGTCAACTCTTCCATGCTGAACGGTTTGGTGATATAATCATCGGCACCAATTTTAAATCCTTCCAGAATATCTTCTTTCAATGTTTTGGCAGTCAAGAAAATAATAGGAATCTCGGCATTAGCAGCACGTATTTCTTGAGCCAAAGTGAATCCATCCTTTTTAGGCATCATCACATCGAGAACGCACAAGTCAAACTTGTTTTTCAGGAAAGTCTTGTAACCGACTTCACCATCAGGACATAACTCGGCTGAATATCCTTTTGCAGCCAAATATTCTCTCAAAAGCATGCCAAGATTCTCATCATCTTCGCAAAGCAAAATACGCAATTTGTCTTCCATAATTGTTTATTTATTTAGTAATGGTAATACAATAATAAATTTGGTTCCTTTACCGAGCTCACTCTCAGCTCTTATTGAACCCTTATGGTCCATGATGATTTTCTTCACATAGGCCAAACCAAGTCCGAAACCCTTCACGTCATGCAAATTTCCTGTATGCACACGATAGAATTTCTCGAATATCTTTTTCAAATTCTCCTTTTTGATACCGATACCATTATCTTGGATGGAAACATAAAGTTTTCCTTGTTCATTCCAAGTCCTGACATCAAGCAGCAAATCTTCTTCAGGCCTCTTGTATTTCACTGCATTATCCATTAAATTAAAGATAACGTTTGTAAAATGCATTTCGTCAGCCAATATAATTGAGTTCTCCGCTTTCAGCAAAGAAGTAATCTTTCCATTATACTTTTCAACTTTCAATGTAAATGTATTGATAACACCTTCAATCAATGCATTAGCATCAATTTCCTTCATTTTCAAAGTGGTTTTTTGTCTTTCAAACATTGACATCTGAAGAACTTTCTCTACCTGGAACCTCAAGCGTTTGGTTTCATCATTAATGACTCCCGATATATGTTGGAACATCTGAGGTGATTTGGCCACAGCCGGATCCTTCAGCATTTGTGCGGCCAAAGAAATAGTGGAAATCGGAGTCTTGAATTCATGCGTCATATTATTGATAAAGTCATTCTTAATCTCGGTCAGTTTTTTCTGACGGAAAATAACGAATATTGTAAATATGAATGTTACCAAAAGCACAAAAGTAAAGATGAGCGATGGTATCATGAATCTCACAGAACTGAAAATATAATTATCCATGGTTGGAAAATGAACTTTCAGCAAGCCCATCTTTGCCGGTGGATCGTTTCTGAACAAGATTTGAGGAAATGCATATTCCTCCCCTTTCTCTTCATAATCAGGACAACGGTAAACTTCGCGACCGTCATTTGTCGAAACTGTAAAATGATAAGGTAAATCAATTCCGTTGTTCAGCAATTCGGATTTAATATCCTGATCCAGTAACTTAAAGTTCACTCGATCTTCCAAGGGCTTTTCACTTGCCGTATACAAAATATTATAAACGACTTCATCCAGAAGTGCACGTTGATATACATATCGGCTCTTTATAATTTCCTGCAAGGAACGAGAAGCTTCCGGTATAGAACTCTTGCTCGGATTCTTGGAAATCATCGCTTTAGGTAAGTCGGAAGGGCGTTTGGTTATTGTTTTCAACTCAAACGAAGAATAAACACTTCCGTCTCTGGACATAACAGAATACTTGTGTGTCTGATGAACTACATCGCTATATTCCTGCTGTGAAGTACTTTGAGCTAATAAAGAGGCACGTTCGGTTTCTGCAACATCTTTTTCCAAATATCTCAATGTTTCATTCAATTCGAGATTGCGCGCCGCCTGGTATAAGCTACGTTTTACGGATTCATCAAATTGCTCCTTTCTCATCTTTACCATCTCTTCAATATAACTTACTTGAAGATATAGCAAACTAAGGAATGAGAATCCCATAATCACACCCAATATCCAAATTGTTGTTTTTTTCATGCGAACAAAATTAACAACGTTAAAAGTAAAATCCTAATTAATTACGTAATATTTCTCCTATTTTTTTTAATTTTAACTGTAATAATATTTATAGTTGATATTTTATTAACTATATAATTATAATAAAGCAAAAAAGCTGCCTTAAATATATAGTTTAAGACAGCTTTTTTAATTAAATATTTAACAATGTCAATCTTCTTTCTGAGTTGCTTCAAATTCTTTCATCAGTTTATCCTGTACATCAGAAGGAACCAATTCATAACTTGCAAACTTCATAGTGAAAGAGGCGCGGCCACCTGTCAGGGAGCTCAAAGAAGTCGAATAGGAAGACATCTCCTTCAATGGAACTTTAGCAGCAAGCTTTTCATATCCATTTTCACTACTCATTCCCATAATCATGGCACGACGGCCTTGAAGATCACTCATTACATCGCCCATCCTATCTGAAGGAACGAATACTTCCACATCATAGATTGGCTCCAGGATTTTTGGTCCTGCATTCTTGAATGCTTCACTAAAAGCATTTCTACCTGCCAACATAAATGAGACTTCGTTAGAATCAACCGGGTGCATTTTACCGTCGTAAATAATTACACGAACATCTCTTGCATATGAACCCGTTAACGGCCCTTGCTCCATTCTCTGCATAATACCTTTTTCAATAGCAGGAATGAAACGTGCATCGATGGCACCTCCCACGATACTATTTATAAAGACCAATTTGCCTCCCCATTCGAGATTGAATACATCTGTACCCCTTGTTACAATCTTGTATTCCTGCCCGTTGAATTTATAAATATCCGGAGCCGGCATGCCCTCATAATAAGGTTCTACTATCAAATGAACTTCACCGAACTGTCCGGCACCACCCGATTGTTTCTTATGACGATAATCAGCACGTGCCGCTTTGGTAATTGTTTCACGATATGGGATTCTTGGTTCTTCGAACTTAATCAACATTTTCTCATTATTCTCCAAACGCCATTTCAAAGTACGTAAATGGAATTCACCTTGACCACGAACAATTGTCTGACGAAGTTCTTTAGATTGTTCAATTTCCCAAGTAGGATCCTCTTCACGCATTCTATTAAGAATGGCCATCATCTTTTCAGTTTCGGGTTCATTGACAGCCTTGATAGCACGAGAAAATTTAGAATTGGGATACTTAATGAAATTAAAGCGATTATCACAATCCTTACCGTTCAATGTATTGCCTGTGTGAACATCTTTCAATTTCACAGTACAACCTATATCACCGGCTACGAACTCGTCCACCTTGATTCTGGTAGCACCTGCACAAGCATAAAGCTGGGCGATTCTTTCTTTGGAACCACGATCTGCATTTGTCAAATCGTCTCCTTCGTGTACCTTTCCGCTCATCACCTTAAAATACTGCACCTCACCAATATGAGGTTCAACAGCAGTTTTAAAGAAATAGAGAGACGCAGGGCCATTAGCATCAGGAACTACGACTTCTCCACGAGTATTATGCAAAGGAGGCATTTCGTTTACAAAAGGAACTACATTTCCCAAGAACTCCATCAAACGACGAACTCCCATATCCTTACCTGCACAAACACAGAAAACAGGGAACATACTCCGTGCAGCTAAACCCTTACGGATGCCTTCCCGCATTTCATCTTCGCTCAAAGACTCACTCTCAAAGAATTTTTCCATCAAAGATTCGTCATTTTCAGCAGCAGCCTCCACTAAAGTTTTATGTAATTCCATTGCTTTCTCCATCTGATCAGCAGGAATTTCCTCAATGGTAGGTTCTCCACCTTCCGGTTTCCAAGAATATTTCTTCATCAAAAGAACATCAATCAATGAATTGAAATTCGGGCCCGTTTCCAATGGATACTGAATCTGAACGACCTTACTGCCATAGATACTTCTTAACTGTTCAACAAGATGATCAAAATCACATTTTTCGTTGTCCAATTGATTCACAAGGAATATAACCGGTTTACCCAATTTTTCCGTGTATCTGAAATGGTTTTGTGTTCCTACTTCTACACCATACTGACCGTTTAAAAGCAAAATAGCTGTATCGGTCACATTTAAAGCTGTGATGGCTGCACCCACAAAGTCGTCACTTCCCGGGCAATCAATTATATTCAATTTCTTTCCATTCCACTCAACATGAAAAACTGTTGAAAAGACAGAATAGCCGTACTCCTGTTCAACTGGGAAATAATCACTTACCGTGTTTTTGGCAGTAATTCTACCACGACGTTTTATGATACCACCCTCAAAGAGCAAAGACTCTGTGAGTGTGGTTTTTCCCGCTCCATCATTGCCTAAAAGTGCAATGTTTTTGATTTCATTTGTTTGATATACTTTCATAGTTATATATGATTAAATAATAAACTTAAAACGGGACGCAAATTAGATAATTTTAGTTAGAAAAGCAATTATTTACTCGTGTTACTAAACTATGTTTTTGAGCATATTCAAATAATCGATACTGTCTTAAATAAACAGTTTATCAAAATCTTTGTAAATTTGCAAAAGAACAAAACAAAGCAGAATCCATCATGGCTGGAATATATATACACATTCCTTTTTGTAAAAAGCGTTGCATATACTGTGATTTTTATTCAACGACCCAGTCTGCAATGAAAGAAATATACATGGATGCACTAGGTGAAGAACTGAAAATCAGAAAAAATTACATTCAAGGAGAAAAAATAAAAACCATATATTTAGGAGGTGGTACACCGACCCAGATATCTTTTGATAAATTAAATACTTTATTCAAAATAATATATAACGAATTCATTGTCGTATCAGAAGCGGAAATAACAATAGAAGCTAATCCTGATGATCTCACGCTTGAATATATTTCCAGTCTTCGTAATCTGCCGTTCAACCGTATCAGTATTGGTATACAGACTTTTCAAGAGAGAATTTTAAAAATTATAAATCGACGCCACACGGCCAGACAAGCTATAAAAGCCTATGAAGATTGTCGCAATGCCGGCTTTGATAATATCAGCATTGACTTGATATATGGTTTGCCCGGAGAATCGCTGACCGATTGGAAAGAAGATGTAGAAAAGGCTATTGCACTGAAACCTGAACATCTTTCGGCTTATAGTCTAATTTATGAAGAAGGAACTGAGCTGTGGAATCTGCGAGAGAAACATGCAATTGAAGAGGCCGATGAAAGCTTGAGTCTTCGCATGTTCAACTATTTGATTGATAAGATGAATGCGGCAGGTTACGAACATTATGAAATTTCCAACTTTTGCCAACCGGGAAAATACTCAAAGCATAATTCCAGTTACTGGACTGGAGAAAAATATTTGGGTTGTGGACCTTCTGCCCATTCTTACAACGGTAAAACACGTCAATGGAATGTAGCATCGCTGAATAAATACATGAAAGGAATTAAAGAAAGGACTCCTATATTTGAATTGGAGACATTAAACGAAGCTATGCGCTATAACGATTACATCATTACCCGATTGAGAACTTCATGGGGTATGAACCTTGACAAACTTATGGAAATATTTGGGAGGAAATTCTACGATTATTGCCTCAAAATGGCAAGAAACCACATAGAGCAAGGCACTCTGGAAATAAAAGACGGCATAATGAAATTAACCCGAAAGGGTATCTTCATCTCCGATGGAATAATGAGTGACTTGCTCTGGGTGGATGACTAACTGATTTTATTTTGTCATGTCATAAACGACATTCATAATCTCTTTACCTAACTTATCCGCTTCATCCATAGATTTGGCCTCGGAATATACGCGGATTATTGGTTCAGTGTTACTTTTACGCAAATGAACCCATTTATCAACGAAATCAATTTTGACGCCATCAATATCATTGATTTCCTCATTCTTATAGAGTTCTTTCACTTTAGCTAGAATGGCATCTACATCAGTATCCGGTGTGAGATCAATGCGGTTCTTTGCTATACTATAAGATGGATAAGTAGCACGAAGCTCGCTGACTTTCTTACCTTCATGTGCCAAATGACTCAAGAATAAGGCAATGCCAACCAATGCATCACGTCCGTAATGACAAGCAGGATATATAACCCCACCATTTCCTTCTCCACCAATCACAGCATGTGTTTCTTTCATTTTGGTAACAACGTTGACTTCACCAACAGCTGCTGCCGCATATTGTTGTCCGTATTTACGTGTGACATCACGCAAAGCACGCGTAGAACTCAAATTTGAGACTGTATTTCCGGGAGTATGCTTCAATACATAATCGGCAACTGAAACTAGCGTATATTCTTCTCCATACATTTCTCCCGTTTCACAAATCATTGCCAAGCGGTCAACATCAGGATCTACAACGAAAGCAACATCAGCATTGCCCTTTTTCATCAAGCCCATTATATCACCCAGGTTTTTTTCCAAAGGTTCGGGATTATGCTGAAAATTACCTGTCGGCTCACAATACAGCTTTTCTATTTTCGAAACGCCCAAACAAGTTAGCAATTCCGGAAGAATAATGCCTCCAACTGAATTTACACAATCTATCGCAACTGTGAAATCTGCTTTCTTAATAGCCTCAACATCAACTAAATCCAATGCTAGAACTCTTTCAATATGTTTCTCATTCATTGTAAGGTCCTCACTATATTTACCAATATGATCAACCTCTGCATATTGAAATTCTTCCGCTTTCGCAATTCTAAGGACTTCATTTCCTTCAAAGGCATTCAAAAATTCACCTTTCTCATTCAGAAGTTTCAATGCATTCCATTGTTTAGGATTATGGCTAGCAGTAAGAATTATTCCTCCACAGGCTTTTTCAATAGTCACCGCCAATTCTGTTGTTGGAGTGGAGGCCAAGCCTATGTTTACAACATCAAAGCCCATACCCATCAACGTACCGCAAACTACGTTTTTCACCATTTCGCCTGAGATGCGAGCATCCCTCCCGACTACTATTTTATTGGTTTTAACTGAGGTCGTTTTTCTAATAAATGTGGCATACGCTGAAGTAAACTTCACGATGTCCAGAGGATTCAAACCGTCTCCGACCTGTCCGCCGATTGTTCCTCTAATTCCAGAAATAGATTTTATTAAGGTCATTTTCCTAACTCATAAGTTAACTCATAATAACATGCATATACAGACTGTGAAGCTGTTGACTGGCCCTGATCATGGGGAACAATCAGTTTTACCTTAGCCACACCGTCTTCACTACTCCACCTGCCCAATCTGATATATGGCAACGCCACCAACCATCCGCTTGGAACAGACTGGCTGCCATATGTATTATACATCAAAGCGCTGGTATCAAAAGAAGCAGTGAGTGTTCCATTCGAATTTACGACAGTAAATCTGTCGGGATTTGTTACATAGGAACCGTATATATTAGAAGAAATGGTATCATCTTCATTCAAATTCACTTCTAAGTATCTGGCCAAGACTTCGGCTCTGTCACCGTTTCCCAGCTTTAGCCCCACTCCTTTACGAACTATCTGCATATAGACTCCAGTCTCCTTGAATAATACATATTCATTTTTACTTACATCCGTTGTGCTGTCTTTCGATGCAAAATCCTCAAAAGAAATGACTTTGATATTATTATCAGTGATAAATTTGCTGATACCGGCTTGTTCATCCTTCTTCATGTCTGCATAACTTTTAGTATTATTACAAGACTGAAGCATCCAGGACAAAGCCAAGATCATAAGTAATATAAAATTTGTTTTTTTCATGTTCAATATTATAACTGTCTGCAAAAGTAATAAATACGTGACAAATTAAAGTTATGTTTTCTTTCAATTATAATTCTATAACTATTTTTTGTTAACTAAAAGATTTTGAAACTTTATCAAAGCTCTTTTATACAGTTCAATAGCATCATCCATAGTCCCATACACCTCGCCACCGGATGCATTCGGATGACCTCCTCCATTAAAAAATTCCTTAGCTACCTCATTGCAAGGGAAACTGCCTACCGAGCGTAAAGAAACCTTTATCATCTTTTTTTGCGTATCCTCTCTCAAAAAAGTTGAAAAACAAACGCCATTTATAGATAATGGAAGATTTACGAAACCCTCTGTATCTCCTTTTATATACTTGAACTTTTCCAATTCCTTATTTGTAAGCGTTATTAAGGATGCATTAAATTCCGGAAAGACCTGCATCTTTTCATAAAGGACAAAACCCTCCATTCTCAAACGATCTTCAGAATATGTATTATATACATTTCTATATATTTGATCTTTATTTATTCCCTTCGTCAATAGTTGAATGATAATAAAATATAGATCGGGAACATTAGAATTATAGGTAAATCCTCCCGTATCAGTCATCATACCTGTATAAATCGCCTCTGCCCCACTTTTTGTAATTCCGTCTGAACCATTTAGTCGATAAATGAGTCTGAATACACCCTCTGATGTAGAAGTCAATTCTGGATAAGACAACGTCAAATCACAAAAATCGCCGGGATGCATATGATGATCAAGCATTACCTTTCGCGCTGAAGCCTTTCCAACTGATTCTTCCATCTCATCTATTCTTTTCAACACATTGAAATCCAAGCAGCATATAAGTTCTGCTTTTTCTATATACGAATCCGCTTTTTCTTTATTCTTATCGTAAAGAAGTATTTGATTGGCACCTTCTAGCCATCGTAAAAAATCAGGAAAAGAATTAGGTACAATTATTTGTACAGACTTTCCTTGTTGCGTAAGGAACTGGGCCAGACCCAAAGACGCACCTATTGCATCACCATCCGGAGACACATGGGTTACAATAACAATATTATTTACCTCTTCACACCAAGACTTGAATAAATCTACCTTGGACTGTTCCAATACATCTTTTATCATATTCCACAAATTAATGTGCAAAATTAGCCATTTTTTTTGATTTAAACAGGAAATTGACAAGTTCCTTTTTCTGAAAGAGAGATTAATTGTATTTTTAAGATCTCACATTTCTTTTTCAACATTAATTCTTTAGATTGACTAAGTGAAGAATCCAAAATAACAATTTTAGGAACAAACAACTTCCCTATTTCTTCCAAATGCCCTCTGTAACCTGATGAAATATACAAATAATCCACCCTTAAAGGATTTCTGCTCCTGTATTTTCTCCAACGTTTATCTGACAGCACACAGATAGTTTTCTTTTGAAATCGAATGATGCCTTCCTTATTTGGTAAACACAGACTAACTTTCGGATGATTGATACAATACAATTCACAATGATTTCTCGATTGAATAAATCTAATGTAACTTTCCTTTTTCTCAACAATTCCAAATTGTATGGATGGTGAAGAAGAATATACTGAGAAAGAATAAGCGCGACCAACAGAAAACAAAGAAAACAAAATCACACTTATATAAGCCCATTTCAACTTCCTGTTCTTGAGAAGCATCACGAGTGATACCACAAGTAGAGCCAATCCAATAGATTCTATGATCGTCACTTTATATTCAATAATAGAATGTGGCCATTTGGCTATTTCCGTAAAATACGAATTCATAATCTTGATTGTTCGCGAAAGCATAACAGCTATTATACCTTGAACTTGAGTTACAGGCGTCACGACTAATAAAGCAACTGCTAGCCATAAAATTAAAGCGACCAATGGAATTGCCAGCAAATTGGTAATAAGGAAATAAACCGGGAATGTAGAAAAATGATACAGGACTAATGGAAATACGCCTATTTGAGCGGCAGTGGAAACTGTGATAATTCCATAAAAATACCTGATAAACTTATTTTTAGGTGTCCATAAATCATTGAGTACCGGAACTATGACAAGTATTCCTGCAACAGCACAGAAAGAAAGTTGAAAACCTACATCATAAAGAGAAAGAGGACTGAACAATAAAATGAAAAATGCCGCCCAAGACATTGCGTTGATTGTGGAATGCTCTCTGTCTATCATTTTAACAATAAAAAAAGCAGTCAACATCACGGCAGCTCTAACTATAGAAGTTGGAAAGCCTATCATAAAGGCAAACAGCCAAACTATGACAAGTATAATGATATTTTTAATCTTCTGACAAGGATAGCTCCATAGGAAAAACAGCATAAAATTAAGCAAACCACATAAAATTCCTAAATGCAATCCCGATAGCGCCAATAAATGACTTGCACCTACATCAGAAAACAATGTTTTCTGTTCATAAGTCAAATCATCTTTTACGCCTAAAGTAAGTGCTTTCAAAACTGAAAGTTCATTATGATCTTTAAACCAATATTCATAGAGGGAAAGTACCCATTGTTTTACTGACTGTACTTGTTTATACCCAAAAGGAAGGTGACCTCTACTTTCCAATCTCCACAAATCCGATTGGACAAAAGCTGAAGCCGAAATTCCTTGCAAAAGCATGTAATCGGCATAATCAAACCCATCGACGGTTACTGTATGAGATATTGGTCTAAGGGTTGCCATAAACTTTATATAATCACCCGCACTTAACTTTCTACTTCTGGCTTCCTTCGCTATATATATAATTACTTTTTTATGAACGAATCTATCAACATGACTTGTCGACAAAGCTTTGACTTCTACCACACAAGCATAAGATTGTTTTTTGACTTTAGGCGTATCCATTATTAATCCCGTATATAGCCTGCTGGTATGTGGCCAGTTATATATACTTCTTTCAATGGTTAGAGCGGTTACTGTCATTCCCGCAAATAAAAAAAAAGTCTGGAACGCGTAACCTGCGATATTATTCTTTCTCTTTAATAAAAGAAAGGCAAACAATAAAAAAGAAATAATAAAGAATATGCCTACGCCTTTCAAAATCAAATCAATGTTGATTTCAAGATTTACGCACAGTATTCTTCCTAATATTATTCCTAATATTAAAGGAAAAGCAAAAAAAATAGAGAAATATTTCAGAGCGATTTTAATTGATGGATGAATAAAGTAGGATCTTCGGACTTAAAGACTGCATTGCCGGCAACCAAGACGTTAGCTCCTGCATCAACCAGCCTCTTCCCTGTTTCCAGGTTAACTCCTCCATCAACTTCAATCAATGTATGAAGATTGTTCTTTTGAATCATATATTTAAGTGCCTTCACTTTTTCCACTGAATGTTCAATAAACTTTTGACCTCCGAATCCGGGATTAACACTCATCAGCAGCACCATATCTACATCACCGATAATGTCCTCCAGCATTATGACAGGTGTTGACGGATTCAAAGTTACAGCTGCTTTCATACCCGTTTCTTTTATCTGTTGAATCGTTCGATGCAAATGAATGCAGGCTTCATAATGTACATTCATCATCATCGCACCCGTATCACGTACTTGAGAAATGAATTTATCAGGATTCTCAACCATCATATGAACATCCATAGGCTTTGTATTGATTTTTGCCACTGAATGGATAACCGGAAAGCCAAAGGATAAATTAGGAACAAAAACGCCATCCATCACATCCAGATGCAGCCAATCAGCTTCACTGGCATTCAACATGTCGATATCAGCCTGCAAATTATTAAAATTTGCCGACAATAAGGAGGGTGCTATCAATATCTCTTTCATTCTCAAATTCATTGTTTGAATATTGAACAAATATACTCTATTTTTCTCTATCTGCAATAAAAATCAGCTATTGATTTAAATCCATTCAGAAAATCTGTAATTTTAAGTCTCTTTTTACCTGCCAGCTGCAATTCTTTTATACTCAAGAAACCATCCCTCGTAGCAATAAGCATGTTCTTTTTTCCTAACTCGATAATTTGCCCGGGCTGTTTCAAGTCTTGAGAAAAATCTTTTTCCACTTCATAAATCTTCATATCTGTCCATTCTTCCTGATGAAGACATATTTCTGTCCAGGCAGCCGGATAAGGAGAAAGTCCTCTGATAAAGTTATATAAAATTTCTGTGGGTTGATTCCAATCTATTTTGCATGTTTCCTTAAATATTTTGGGTGCCGGGCGCAATTCTCCATTGCAAACTAACTGTTCCTGAGGAATCGTCTTGATACTTCCCTCCAACAAGGCATCAACAGTTTTAATTACTAACTTTCCTCCTAAAATCATCAGTTTGTCATGTACTGTTTCAACATTATCCTTTTCTTCAATAGGTATCTTCACCTGATCGATTATTTCACCAGTATCAATATCTTGTTTAAGGAAAAAAGTAGTAATACCCGTTTCTTTATCTCCATTGATTATTGCCCAATTTATCGGAGCTGCACCACGATATTGCGGTAAAAGTGAAGCATGTAGATTAAATGTCCCCATAGGAGGCATCTTCCAAACTATTTCGGGTAACATTCTAAAAGCCACGACGATTTGCAAATCGGCCTTCAAAGACTGCAGTTCTCTTATAAAACCTTCCTCTTTCAGCTTTTCCGGCTGTAGAATCTTAAGTCCTTTCTCCAAGGCATATTTTTTCACCGGACTTGACTGCAGGACACTGCCATGCCTTCCCATCGGTTTATCAGGCATTGTAATTACACCTACTACGTTATAACCGCCTTCAACCAAGCATCGTAAACTTTCGACGGCAAAGTCAGGTGTTCCCATAAATACGATTCTTATATCTTTCTTTTCCATCATACTTTCATTTATTCAGTTGAAAAATCGACCAGGACTTTTCTGTATACAGTAAATATTTTCGACTTAGAAACGAATCCGACATACTTGCCATCGTCATCAATAACCGGAAGATTCCATGCCTTAGTATCATCAAATTTCTGCATTACAATGTCCATGGAATCACGTACGCTTAACCGGACAGGTGGAGAAGTCATCAAACTGCTTACCTGGAAACGGTGATATAACTCCTGACGGAACATGATATTGCGAATGTCGTCCAATATTACAATTCCCATAAGTTTGCCTTCGCCATCAACTACAGGAAATAGGTTTCGCTTAGCCTTACTGATAATTCTCACCAGTTGGCCTAAATCCATATCGGGAGAAACTTCCTGGAAATCTTTTTCCACGATATTATCCAAGGACATTAAAGTCAGAATTGCCTTATCTTTGTGATGAGTAATCAGTTCACCCTTTTTTGCCAATCGCATTGAATAAATGCTATGTGGCTCAAACACAATAATCGTCAAATAAGCACTCACTGACACAATCATAAGCGGCAAAAACAAATCATAACCTCCAGTCAATTCTGCTATCAGGAAAATTCCTGTCAAAGGAGCATGCATGACACCACTCATCAATCCTGCCATTCCCAACAAAGCAAAATTCTTCTCAGGAATATAGGCACCTAAATTATACTGATTGCAAAATCTGGCAAAAATAAAGCCTGTAATACAACCCATAAAAAGACTTGGTGCAAAAATTCCGCCGCAGCCGCCACCTCCATTAGTAGCACTTGAAGCAAAAACTTTAAATATCAATATCAGGACAAGGTACACTAATAATAAATTTCCATATCCATAGAACAATGAATTGTTCATAACGGAATCCCAATCTGTAATATTCTGTCCCTTTAGCAACAAGCTGATTGTATCATAACCCTCACCGTAAAGTGGCGGAAAAAGAAAGATCAATACACTCAACATGATACCGCCAATCAACAATTTAACGTAAGGGTTATTGTATTTGCGGAACAAGTCCTCGCACTTATCCATCGCTCTTGTAAAATATAAGGAAACAAAACCGCAGCAAATTCCCATCATGATAGCATAAGGTATTCTCTGCATGACAAACGGATTATCCAAATGGAATTGGAACATGGCTTCCGTACCGGTAGCTATGTAAGAGACCGTTGCAGCTGTAACACATGATACGAGTAAAGGAAGCAATGAAGCCATTGTCAAATCTATCATCAAGACTTCAAGCGTAAACACCAAACCTGCTATAGGTGCTTTGAAGATACCTGCAATGGCACCCGCTGCACCACAACCCACCAACAGCATCAGTGTCTTGTGCTCCATTTTAAACGTCTTGCCTAAATTAGAGCCAATGGCAGAACCGGTCAATACCATTGGAGCCTCAGCTCCTACAGAACCACCGAATCCAATTGTTATAGCACTGGAAATAACAGAAGACCACATATTGTGGGACTTTATACGCGCCTGCCTTCTGGATATGGCGAAAAGGATTTTTGTAACTCCATGACCGATATCGTCTCGTACAACATTCCTTATAAATAACCCTGTAAGAAAAATACCAATGACCGGATAAATCAAATACAAATAGTTTGCACCCTGAGTATTGAAATTATCTGTGAGGAATCCCTGTATCAAGTGAATAATAAACTTCAGAATCAAAGCAGCTATTGCTGTAAGAATACCGCATACAAAGCTTAATATAAGTATAAAGCGCTTTTCATTGATATGTTTTTCTCTCCAATCGATAATGTGTTGCAATATACCGTTACCTTCTTCTTTTATATTTTCCGTCATTTTTACTCCCTGATAATTTTCACTTCACCTCTTGCTCCCAACTTTATTATACTAGATGGTTTTGCTTGTTTCGTATCATTACGGCGGTAGTTGACAATATAATCTACGGCATTTTTTATATCTTCAGAAATTTCAGAAAAATTGGAAGCACTGGGCTGCCCGCTGATATTAGCTGACGTAGACACTATTGCCTTACGAAAATGGAAACACAATTGCTTGGAGAATTCTTCACCGGAAACGCGGATGCCCACACTGCCATCTTCAGCCAGAAGATTTTCAGCCAGATTCCGTGCACCATCAAAAATTATAGTTAAAGGTTTTGTAGTCAAATCCATTAAGTCCCATGCTACATTAGGGACTTCTTTCACATAGAATTGAACCTTCGCTTGTGAATCAACCAACACAAGCATAGCTTTGCTATCTGTTCGTTTCTTTATTTCGTAAATACGTTTCACAGCATCGGGATTAGTCGCATCACAGCCTATACCCCACACAGTATCAGTCGGGTAGAGTATTACTCCACCTTCATTCATAATCTGACATGCTTTTTTTATTTCCTCTTTAATTTCCTCTTTCATACTTATAATACCAATTGAATTGCAAATGTACCAAAGATATTTAAGAATACAATTAATGTTATAAAAAAGTTACACTTTATATTTCAAAGCTCTGAACCCATAAATAGCAATGACTACAAAACAGATGAAAGGCAAAATAAAAGACAAATTTACTGCAGGGAAACCGCCAATTGTACCCAAGTCAATTATTTTAGCCTGTACCGGTGGTAATACACTCCCACCCAAAATGGCCATAATCAATCCGGCTGCCCCGAACTTGGCATCTTCACCCATTCCTTTCAATGCTATTCCGTAAATAGTGGGGAACATCAATGACATACAAGCAGAAACACCAACAAGACAATACATTCCTTTCATATCCTTGAAGCCCATCACGCCCATAACCAGAAAACCTGCAGCAATGGCAAGTATGGAAAGCAGAAGCCCCGGTTTGAAGAATTTCAGTAGGAATGTACAAATAAATCTGCTGCAACAAAATATAATCATTGCTATAATGTTGTATTCCTGAGACAAGACCTCGGCAGCCTGTTCCTTCATTCCCATAGACATAAACAAGCGAGTTCCGTATTGGATAACAAAAGTCCAACACATTATCTGTGCTCCGACATAAAAAAACTGAGCCAGAACACCTTCCCTGTATCTTTTGATATTCCAAAGTCTCTTCAATGTTTCTTTAAGATGAATTTCATGAGAACTGTCACCATTTTTTGGCATTTTGGAAAAAAATATCACGAAAAACATAATGGCAATAACCAGGCCGATAATAACATAAGGAGTAATCAATACCGTCAAGTCTGCATTTTTTACTGTTTCAAACTGATTTTCGTTCAAAGCAGCCCTCGCCGTACTATCCATCGGGTTAAGCTTTGCCTGAATAAAATTCATGGCGACATACATGCCTAGTAATGATCCCATAGGATTGAAAGCCTGTGCAAAATTCAACCTCCGCGTTGATGTTTCTTCCGGTCCCATTGAAAGGATATAAGGATTTGCACTTGTTTCCAAAAATGACAAGCCGCATGTTAATATAAAATAGGCCAATAAGAAACAATAATATTCTCCCATCATTTTTGCTGGAAAGAACAGGAATGCTCCTACGGCATATAATCCAAGTCCCATCAAAATACCGGATTTATATGAATACTTTTGTATAAACATGGCAGCCGGAAATGCCATAGCAAAATAACCGCCATAAAACGCCACCTGAACAAGAGCGCCATCGGTTACACTCATTCTAAATATTTTGGAGAATGCTTTGACCATCGGATTCGTTATATCATTGGCAAATCCCCACAAAGCAAAACAAGAAGTAATCAAAATAAAGGGAAGGACATAACTAATTCCATCCTTATGTAATATAGGTATATTTTTTTCCATAATAATATTAGCTAATTATTCAAAACAAATTATTTATCATACAAATGAAACATTCTTTCCATCAATTGCCATTTTTCAGAAGATTTGCTTCCTTTCTGAGCATTTTGAAAAGAAGAAACATAATCTTCCCATTCTTCTTGTCTAGGCAATTTAGCCAAACGTGCCATGGCTTCCGTCCAATCAAAATCCAAAGGAGTTTCTACTATCATAAAAAGCTTGGTGCCTGATATGTATATTTCCATTTCCAGGATACCAACTTCCCTGATACCTGCTAGTATTTCGGGCCAAGCCTGCTCTTCACTGTGAGCCTTTCTATACATGGCTATCAATTGGGGATTATTTTTCAAATCTAAAGTTTGACAAAACCGTTTCACAGGCTGATGGTATTCTTTTACCACATAGCCATCTGTTAATTCATTCATTCGTTTAAAATATACTTTGGTTAAGATTAATAAAACAAAGGCTTTTAAAAAGTCGCGTAAAAGTACCAAAAAAAAATATCATATTAAAACAAACTGCATTTTTTTGCTTTCTTTGTGTTTTTTATTGCAATAAGCAAACACTTAGTATTCTTTTTTTATAGATTTTACTTATTTTTGCAAAAAAAATAAATTGTATTTATGAAAAAGAAAATAGATATTTTTCTTCCATATCATGAAAACCAGATTACTGAAATAATATCATCTCTTCAGCAATTGCCCATTATAAATAATGTATTTTTGCTACATACGGAGCCTCCAAAAGCAAGGATACCTGAAGGCTGCCAACTTATTCCGGTGGACTGTCTCACGAGTAAAGCTTCTCTGTTATCAATAACGGAAGCGGCCCAAACCGATTGTTTCCTTCTTTATAGAAAATTCAATTATTTAGAATTGAATTACCAGGCAATCGAGCGCTTTCTTGAAATCGAAGAGATGACTCAGGCAAGTATTCTATATTCGGATTCTTATCTCCAAAATGGAGGGAATATGACAAAAAAACCGCTTATTGATTTTCTGCCCGTCAATCTACGTGATGATTTTGATTTTGGTTCCTTATTACTTTTTCATAAGAAACCTCTTCAGAACTATCTGATGAACGAGCGTTTGTCCACTGAAGAAATCGGTTGCGCTAGCTTTTATTCCTATTGTCTTCAATTATGCGAAGACAATAGAAAAAATGAAATATTCCACATCCGGGAATATCTCTACACTGAAAAGGAGATTCTAGATGATAAGAAAGGTGAAAAGCAGTTTGATTATGTAGATCCACAAAACAAACAAATCCAGAAAGAAATGGAATATGCATTCACCAGCTATCTGAAAAAAAACGGATTGTACATTCCTTCTTCAAGACTTCGTAAAATCAAATTCGAAGACGAGGATACATCATTTTCGGTTGAAGCCTCGGTAATTATTCCTGTATTCAATCGGGTGAGAACAATCAAGGATGCAATCAATTCTGCATTAGAACAACAAACGGACTTTAAATTCAATGTAATTGTAGTAGACAACCATTCGACCGATGGAACCACTGAGGAAATCAATCTTTATGCAGATGACAAGAGAATTATTCATCTTATACCTGAAAGGACAGATTTAGGTATTGGCGGATGTTGGAATTACGCGGTACACAATACAGCATGCGGCCGATTTGCCGTACAATTGGATAGTGATGATTTGTACAGTTCGCCTTCTACTCTGCAAACGATAATCAATGGATTCTATGAACAGCATTGTGCCATGCTGGTAGGTAGTTACAAAATAACCGACTTTAATTTGAATACCTTACCTCCCGGAATCATCGACCACAAGGAATGGACCGAAGAAAACGGACATAATAATTTATTGAGAATTAACGGAATGGGGGCTCCAAGAGCTTTTTATACTCCGGTCTTGAGAACAATTAGTATTCCGAACGTCAGCTATGGAGAAGATTACGCCATCAGCCTGGCTATTTCATCAAAATTCAAAATCGGACGTATCTACGATGTTCTCTATCTCTGCCGGCGATGGGAAGGTAATTCCGATGCCGCACTCAGTCAGGAACGTATCAACACCAACAATCTTTATAAAGACAGCTTGAGAATGATGAACCTCGAGAGCCGCAGCAAGGAAAAATCAGTCCGAATACAAGATATCAGTTTTTCTGATTTCTTCCATGGACAATTGAATGTGTGGGAAAAAGCGGCAAAGAATTTCCAAGAGTTGGATCAGGTAAAGATTCGTTCTCTCAACAGCCTCTCTATCCAATGGAATCCAAAGCGCATTAAATCTACAGCGGCAAATATTCAGCCGGAAGTGCTAAAGAAACGTCCATGTTTCCTTTGTGAAGGCAATCGTCCTTGGCAGCAAGAATGGATCAGGATTTCATGTTCGGTAAAAGATAATAACGTGCAGGAATCATTATCACTCCGACAAGGCAGTAACAGTACTTTCCATTTGATGGTTAATCCCTACCCCATTCTGAAAGAGCATTATACAATTGTTGACGAAATGCATAGTCCTCAATTATTCGATTTTAATGAGTTTTTCAAAATGATTCCGGAATCCGATGAATATGTTCTATTTTATAATGGAGCACAATGCGGAGCTTCCGCTCCCGATCACAAGCATTATCAGCTAGGAAGCAGGCAACGTATTCCAATATTGGAGAACTGGAATAAATATAAAATAAAAAAATGCCCTTTGACAGAAAAAGAATCCGGACCTTTTTTTTATTACATTGCAGACTATTGTGTACCGGCATTCTATGTTGACTCGGATTATATCTCCGACTTCATAGAAAAACTTCCTAAAGGAACTGATGAGACAGAATGCAAAATGAACATTCTCGGCTTTTTCGATAAAAGTATACAAAAGAAAATTACACTTATCTTCCCAAGAGAAAAGCATAGACCTGAATGCTATTTTGCCGAAGGAGAAGAACAGATTCTAATAAGTCCCGGAGCATTGGATATGGCCGGACTGCTCATTACACCTCGTGAAGAAGATTTTCTTAAACTTACGGAAGAAAAAGCAAAATCCATTCTGCAGGAAGTTGCCTGGAGCAAAGAAAAGGCAGAAATGTTTATTGAAAACTATACCAAAAGAAAAAATTAATAAAAACAATAATGAAAGAACCTGAAGTAAGTGTCGGCATAGTAAGCGCACAGCAAATTTCGTTCACTTTAAATAATAATTATTTGGCTAAAGGAGAAATTGTCTGTGGAAAACAAATCGTATTCTTCAATGAAGGCGGAATTTCATGGAATGGAAGTCTATATAAGGAATTAACCTTTACGCCACAGGACGACAATGCATCTTTTTCTCTATATGACGTTACCATAGGCATTAATTTTCATTGGGAAAGAAAGGAAACTCAGATTTTCAACGGAATCCTAAAGCTGGTTGTTGAAGAGGAAAAAATCTGTGCCATCAACATATTGCCTGTAGAGAATTATTTGATAAGCGTCATTTCTTCCGAAATGAATGCAACTTCTTCCTTGGAATTCCTGAAGACCCACGCTGTCATCAGCCGAAGCTGGCTCTTCGCACAAATGGAGAAGAGAAAAGCAATGGTGCACCACGACAATGGATTCTTTTCAATCATGAAAACAGATACTGAATTCATCCGGTGGTATGACCGGGAAGACCATACTATTTTCGATGTTTGCGCAGATGATCACTGTCAAAGATACCAAGGAATCACTAAAGCGACAAACGATTCGGTTGTGGAAGCTGTCAAGGCAACGAGAGGTCAAATCCTAATGTATGAAAAAAGCATTTGTGATGCAAGATTCAGTAAATGTTGTGGTGGAGTAACTGAAGAATTCGAATACTGCTGGGAAAATAAGAAGTACCCATATTTGAGTTCCATTCGTGACAAAGAAGACGAAAATCCCACTATAGATTTGTGTCAGGAGAAAGAAGCCCAAAAATGGATCAGAAGCAATGCACAATCCTTCTGCAATACTCACGACAAGAAAATCATTAGTCAAATTCTGAATAACTATGATCAAGAGACAACGGATTTCTATCGTTGGAAAGTCGATTATACCCAGGAAGAAATCAGTGAATTGATTTCTCGAAACACGAAACAGGATTTCGGACATATTTTAGACTTAATCCCTATTCAAAGAGGCAAGTCCGGCCGTATTTCCAAATTGCAAATTGTAGGTGATAAGAAGACGCTTATCATTGGTAAGGAACTTGAAATACGAAGGACTCTGAGTGAAAGTCACTTGTTTAGCAGTGCTTTTGTTGTCGACAAAGGAGAGTCTGTCAGAGGTGTTCCACAAAGTTTTACATTAATTGGTGCAGGTTGGGGACATGGAGTGGGACTATGCCAGATAGGAGCTGCAGTCATGGGTGAACACGGTTACAATTATATACAGATTCTAGCCCATTATTATAAAGGTGCTGAAGTTAAAACATTATACTGATGATGGAAAAGAAATCACCCTGGTGTTGGATACCGACACTGTATTTTGCAGAAGGACTGCCTTATGCGGCCATTATGATGTTGTCGATTGTCATGTATAAAAAGATGGGCATTTCGAATACCGAAATCACCTTTTGGACTGCCCTGATGGGTTGGCCCTGGGTCATTAAGCCTTTATGGTCACCTTTCGTCGATATCTTCAAGAAAAAAAGATGGTGGATTGTCATCATGCAATTCATATTAGGTATCGGTTTGTCCGGCGTTGCCTTTGCCATACCTACTTCATTCTTTTTTCAGGCTACCATTGCCATTTTCTTCCTTTTGGCATTCAGTTCCGCTACTCATGACATTGCGGCAGACGGCTTTTATATGTTGGAACTTGATGAGCATGACAGAGCTTTTTACGTGGGAATACGTTCAACCTTCTATCGTGTCTCCATGGTCGTAGGGCAAGGAGTATTAGTTATTCTGGCAGGTTGGTTGGAAAAAAGAGGCAGTATTGCTTTATCCTGGTCGACCACATATTTTATTACAGCAGGTTTGATGATTCTCCTTTTCTTATATCACAAATTTTTCCTCCCCCATCCAATTGCTGACACTTCCGTCTCGGGTGAAGAAAAGAAAGACGCAAAAGTGATATTGAATGAATTTGGGATCACTTTCTCAACTTTCTTCAAGAAACCTCACGTCATTCCCGCAATGGCATTCATGTTGTTCTATCGACTTCCGGAAACTTTGTTGCAACGAATTATCTCGCCATTCATGCTGGATCCTGTAACAAAAGGCGGACTTGGCATTTCAACAGAATATCTGGGAACCATATATGGAATTTTCGGTGTTATCGGATTATTGGCCGGTGGTATTATCGGAGGATTTGTCGTTGCACATGGAGGTTTGAAACGATGGCTTTGGCCAATGGCTCTGAGCATTACTCTGAGTTGCGGAGCCTTTGTTTTTCTGAGCATGGTACAACCTTCTGATTTCTGGACCATTAATATTGCTGTTTTCATCGAACAATTTGGCTACGGATTTGGATTTACGGCCTATATGCTTTATCTGATGGAATTTGCTGAAGGCCCTCACAAAACCGCCCATTATGCATTTTGCACGGGATTCATGGCCCTAGGAAATATGTTGGGTATGGTGTCCGGCTGGATTCAGGAAAGTGTGGGTTATCAATCCTTTTTCCTGATAATCATGTCCACTTGCTTCATCACCTTCATTGTCACCGCCAGCATTAAAATAAATCCGTTTTATGGTAAAAAGGAATTAAAACAAGAACAAGGAAAATGAATATGAGAATAATTGCCGACAGTGGGGCAACAAAAACGGACTGGCTCATATATACGAAAGACAAAACTTCGATGGTCAGGACTACAGGCATCAATCCCTATCACCAGACATCGGATGATATAAAGCAGACAATAAACCTGCAACTCTTGCCGGAATTGCCGAAAGATATTTCCTGCACTGATATTAGTGAAATATACTTTTATGGTGCCGGATGTACAAAAGTAAAAAAGCATGCAGTGGAAAAAGCATTGGAATTTATCTTCCCGGTTTCAAAGATCTACGTTGAAAGTGATTTGCTGGGCGCAGCCCGCGCTCTGCTTGGAAAGACTGAAGGGATTGCCTGCATCTTGGGAACAGGATCCAACTCATGCCTTTACGACGGTTGCGATATCGTGGCTAACACCCCTCCTCTAGGATATATTCTCGGCGACGAAGGCAGTGGAGCTGTTTTAGGAAAAAGACTGGTCGCCGATTGCCTGAAGCACCAACTGCCCGACTATCTATGCAAGAAATTTTTTGAGAGATTTGAACTGACTCCGGAAATCATTCTAAACAAGATATATCGCGAACCGCAAGCGAACCGATTTTTGTCAAGTTTGGCTCCCTTTATAGGAGAAAACAAACACTTCCCGGAAATACATAGCCTCTTGATAGATAGTTTTTCCGATTTCTTCAAACGGAATTTAGAGAGCTATGGCAGAAAGGATTTGTCTGTAAATTTTGTAGGTTCCGTAGCATTCTATTGTGCAGAAGAGTTGGCAGAAACAGCAAGAAAATATGATTATTCGATTGGGAAAATCATACAGAGCCCCATTATGGAACTGGCAAAGTATCATTCCTGATTCATTACGTATAAAAAGTTGATAGAATATTCAACAACTGCTTCCATTCCACTGGTTGTGGGACAAAAGCGCTGAACCCTTTAGTCAAGAAATCCACCTTTTCGTTTTCTTCCAGATGTGCCATGGCTATAATAGGAATAGTAGAAGATATTTGCCGGATAGCATCGGTAGCCTCATAACCGTTAACTTTCGGCATTTTTAAATCCATAAGAATCATATCAGGGGCTTCTTTAAAAAATGCAGAAACAGCTTCTTCGCCATCTTTAGCCCGAATGACAAAATATTGCTGCAATAGATTATTCTTTAAAAGGTTGAATTCAATATCGGAATTTTCAGCAACCAAGACCTTCATTTTCTTGTTATTAAGGATTCCATCGGCCGTTTTTCCTTCTGCCTTCATGTGAGTAAAATTACCCTCCCACTTGACGGGTTTCGTCCTAGGCAAAACGAACCAAAATGTAGAACCTTTTCCTTCGATGGAATTTACGCCTATTTGTCCACCCATTTTGTCAACGATCAACTTACATATAGATAATCCCAATCCTGTTCCCTGTTTACTGGCATCCAGTTTCACAAAACGATGAAAAATCTTTTCCTGCTCGCTCTCAGGAATTCCAATGCCTGTATCAGTAACATAACAATAAACAGTTTCTTCCCGCTTCTCGTAGCCGAAAGTAATGGATCCCGTTTCTGTGTTTTTTATCGCGTTTGTCAACAAATTAGACAGAACTTGAATAATTCGGTTTTTGGCCATTTCCATATAGCAAGACTCCTCAGCAGGTTTAAATAATATCTGGACAGGTTTTTCCATCACTTCCAGTCTTCTCCTGAAAATTGCTTCAAGTTCACACATAACCATATTCAAATCCTCTTTTGAATAAGATAATTCGATAGTTCCACTTTCCAGTTTCGATAAATCCAAAACATCATTGACAATGCTCAGCAAAAGATTATTGTTGGTATGGATGATGTCGATATACGATTGTTTCTTGGCATCATCTGTAGTCGTAGTCAATAAATCCGAAAAACCAACGATTGCATTGAGCGGAGTTCTAACCTCATGGCTCATGTTAGATATAAAAGCAGATTTCTGTCTGTTAGCTTCTTCGGCTTGATCACGCGCTATTTCAAGATTTTTCTGAAGTATCTTATATTTCGAAATATCCCTTATTGTAAGCAGTAGATAAGGCTCTTCATTCAAATTCAAGAATTTGGCGGAAATGTTAACTACACAATCCACAAATCTCATTCTGTCACCCGATGTATAAAGGCGCATTCCCACCTCCAGATCATCAAAGCCATCTTTGGCAATAAAAGAATTCACGATAGATTTACGTATGGGGCAATGCTTGCAAGCCTCTCCATCTCCACATAATCCGGCGTCTTCCCCGTTTTTACATCGAAGGACATTTCCCAATAGAAGCTTTTGATCCGGTGATTGCGGAGTTTTATTTATCTCATAATAATTAGTTTTGACAACACGAACATCTTTGTCAATGATACAAATATAAACCCCAAGATTACGAATTATTTCTTCAGAATAAACAGACAAAGAAAGCTGACCAGATACCTCTTGTTCTTTCTTCACAATATTGGTCTCTCTCTCAGTTCGTTTTTGCTGATACACTTTGAAAAACAATAAAAAAAGAAGGCACAATACAATAATTACGTATAAAACATAACTAATCTCCATCCTCACTACTTTTTAATAATTTACAAATATAAGAATAAATATTAATAAAGCAATAATTCCACGAATAAAAAATTGTCTGTACAAAAAAAACGGTAGCGAAACAATTGTCAATCAAATAAAAAGTTGTAATTTTGCACGCGAAATTATATAAACCATATAATGTCTAACTTATTTAATAATTAAAACAGTTAATTGAATGGAAAATTTAAAGAACATTGCTCCTATCGAAGATTTTGATTGGGATGCCTACGAGAACGGAAACCCCGAGACTCAGGCCAGCAAAGAAGAAATGGAAAAAGCCTATGACGGCACATTAAACAAAGTCAGCAGCAACGAAGTGGTTGACGGTACAGTCATAGCAATGAACAAACGCGAAGTTGTCATCAACATCGGTTACAAATCAGACGGTATCGTTCCTATGAGCGAATTCCGCTACAATCCGGATCTGAAAATCGGCGATACGGTAGAAGTATATGTTGAGAACCAAGAGGACAAGAAAGGCCAGTTGATTCTTTCTCACAAGAAAGCACGTGCTACACGTTCTTGGGACCGTGTCAATGCAGCTCTCGAATCAGAAGAAGTAATCAAGGGTTATGTTAAGTGTCGTACCAAGGGTGGTATGATTGTTGACGTATTCGGAATCGAAGCATTCTTGCCAGGCTCACAAATTGATGTTAAACCTATCCGTGACTACGACGTATTCGTTGGCAAAACAATGGAATTCAAAGTTGTTAAAATCAACCAGGAATTCAAAAATGTCGTTGTATCTCACAAGGCTCTTATCGAAGCTGAACTTGAACAGCAGAAGAAAGAAATCATCGGCAAACTTGAAAAAGGACAGGTGCTTGAAGGTACCGTTAAAAATATTACGTCATACGGAGTATTCATCGACTTGGGCGGCGTAGACGGCTTGATCCATATCACAGACCTTTCTTGGGGCCGCGTAAGCGATCCGAAAGAAGTCGTACAGTTGGATCAGAAACTGAACGTTGTTATCCTTGATTTCGATGACGAAAAGAAACGTATTGCTTTAGGCTTGAAACAACTGACTCCTCATCCATGGGATGCTTTGGATCCAAACTTGAAGGTTGGCGACAAGGTAACAGGAAAGGTTGTTGTAATGGCCGATTATGGAGCTTTTATCGAAATAGCTCCGGGCGTAGAAGGCTTGATTCACGTTTCAGAAATGTCTTGGAGCCAGCACTTGCGTTCAGCTCAGGACTTCATGAAGGTTGGCGATACTGTAGAAGCAGTGATCCTGACTCTCGACCGCGAAGAGCGTAAAATGTCATTAGGCATCAAGCAATTGAAACCGGATCCATGGGAAACTATCGAAGAGAAATATCCTGTTGGTTCCAAACATACAGCCAAAGTCCGCAACTTCACTAACTTCGGTGTATTTGTAGAAATCGAAGAAGGAGTAGACGGATTGATTCACATCTCCGACCTTTCTTGGACAAAGAAAATCAAACACCCTTCAGAGTTCACTCAGATTGGTGCAGACATCGATGTTCAGGTTTTGGAAATCGACAAAGAGAACCGTCGCTTGAGCTTAGGCCACAAGCAATTGGAAGATAATCCATGGGATGTATTCGAAAGCGTATTTACCGTAGGTTCCATCCACGAAGGCACTATCATTGAAATGCTTGACAAGGGTGCTGTCATTTCATTGCCTTACGGTGTTGAAGGTTTCGCAACTCCTAAACACCTTGTAAAACAAGATGGTTCACAGGCTCAGTTGGAAGAAAAACTGCCATTCAAGGTTATCGAATTCAATAAAGACGCTAAGAGAATCATTCTTTCTCACAGCCGTACGTTCGAAGATCTTGCCAAAGAAGAAGCTAAGGCAGAAAAGAAAGCCAATAACAACAAGAGACCAAAGAAAGATGAGGCTCCTGCTATCCAAAACCAGGCTGCTTCAACTACCTTAGGCGATATCGATGCATTGGCTGCCTTGAAAGAAAAATTGTCCGGTAAGTAATTACCCTTCAACAATAAATTTAAAAAGAGTGCATTCCTTTTGGAATACACTCTTTTTTTATCTACTTTTGCATGCAATGGAAAAATTCGAAGTTCATATTCTAGGATGCGGTTCAGCCCTGCCCACTACACGTCATTTTGCCTCTTCACAAGTGATAAACTTTAGAGACAAACTCTTCATGATAGACTGCGGCGAAGGCACACAAATGCAAATGAGGAAATCCAAACTGAAATTCAGCAGGCTTAATCATATTTTCATTTCCCATCTGCACGGTGACCACTGTTTTGGCTTGATGGGACTTCTTTCGACGTTCGGTCTGGTGAAGAGAACGGCAACCTTGTATATTCACGCACCTTCGGAACTTCAAGCACTGTTACAGCCTCAGCTCGATTTTTTCTGTAAAGGGATGAGTTACAAGATTGTTTTCCAAGCCGTGGATACCTATAAACGACAAATCATTTATGAAGACAGATCCCTGCTGGTTCATTCCATTCCACTGAGACACCGAATACCATGTTGCGGCTTTCTTTTCGAGGAAAAACAAAGTGCCAGACACCTGATAAAAGAAAAGATTGATTTATACCGTATTCCCATTTATGAATTGAACAAGATAAAAAACGGAGAGGATTTTATCGATGAGGAAGGTCGTGTGATTCCCAACGAAGAAATAACCTTGCCGGCATCTCCCACAAGGAAATACGCTTACTGTTCCGACACGATTTATCAGCCCGGCATTGTCCAACAGATAAAAGGCATTGATACTCTGTATCACGAAGCTACCTTTGCTTCGTCGGACGAAGCACGTGCCAAGGAAACATTTCACACAACTGCCATGCAGGCTGCCGAACTGGCAAAGAATGCAGAAGTAAAGAAACTGATTATCGGCCATTTCTCGGCCAGATATGAAGAAGAAAGCGTCTTGTTGGAGGAGGCAAAACAAATATTCGACAATACTTACCTGGCAAAGGAAAATATTTGCTTTAAAGTTTAAACTTTTAAAGATAAAACATATCAAATATATTCAAAGGATACTCGAGTGAAACAGAACATATACGATGAAGATAGAATAAAAGAGCAATTGCTGGACCCGGAAGAGGTCTCGAATGCTTTTTCGCTGATCGTAAAAGAGTACAGCGAGCAGCTTTATTGGCAAATACGCAGACTTGTGCTGTCGCACGATGATGCCAATGACATCTTGCAAGACACTTTCCTGAAAGCATGGAACAATATCCAGTACTTCAGAGGAGATGCAAAAATATCGACATGGCTCTACAAGATAGCCTTGAATGAAAGTCTTGCTTTCTTGAACAAGGCAAAGGCGGAAAACAATATTTCTCTGGACGATGAGGATGCTGTAATAGCCAACAAGCTGGAAGGTGACTCCTATTTCAATGGGGATGAAACGGCTGTCTTGTTACAAAAGGCCCTGCATTCACTTCCTGAAAAACAAAGGATTGTATTCAACCTGAAATACTATCAGGAAATGAAATACGAAGATATGTCGGATATCTTGGGAACAAGCGTAGGAGCATTAAAAGCCTCCTATCATTTGGCCGTAAAGAAAATTGAGAACTATTTTAAAGAAAGACTTTAAACCTTTTGTACTATAATGCATCTAAAAAGACAAGAAAGGATGAACAGAAAATGAAAAAAGAAAATGAGATTATTGACAAGTATGCACAAGGGAATCCCTTCAGCGTTCCCGAAGGCTATTTTGAAAACTTCTCGGAGGAAATGATGCAAAAACTTCCTCCCCAGGATTTTTCTGTTTTGGAAGAAGAGAAGCATTCCACCACTTGGCAACGGATAAGACCTTGGTTCTACATGGCCGCCATGTTCTGCGGTCTTTTCTTTATGATTGAATTTATGTTGGAAAAGACATCCAGCATCAAGAAAGTTGACCCGGTGGAAGCCAGTAAAGAAAAACAAAAAGACCAATACATCAATGATGTAGTGGACTATTCAATGATTGACAATTATGATACTTATTCATTTTTAACCGAATCAGAATGATGAAAACTTATATACTTACCTTGTGCCTTTTCTGCTTTGGCTGCGTTGCTCTGAATGCCCAAAGAAAAGGCGTCTTTTCTCCGGAAGAATACAATGCCCGCCAGCAGGCATTCATAACGGACTATGCAAACCTCACGGCTGATGAAGCAGCCAAGTTCTTTCCTTTGTATTATGAACTGCAAGCCCGCAAGCGCGAACTTCATAATCAGAACCGGAAAATATTTAAACAAGGAAGGAATCCGATGACTACCGACAAAGAATACAAGAACATCGTAGAAACAAGTATCACCAATCGCATTGCAGCCGAAAAGCTCGATTACACTTATCTGAAGCAGTTCCAAAAGATACTATCGCCGAAGAAAGTCTATGCCGTGGAATGTGCCGAATTCATGTTCAACAGAGAAGTCCTCAAAAAGATTACGGATAAACGTCCACAACCCGACAAATAAAAAAATTTTATCGGACTGCAATAAAAAAATAGTCTTTTAGGATTATCATTTGATTTATTGTTCATATCTTTACAAAAATTTAGTAAAATAGGACAGTAAATAAGAACAAATGACGGAGTTTCTTGTCTTAAATAAAACAAAGTTAAGCCCTGAATACTTAATAAATGTAAATATAGGGGGGGGGGGGGGGAAATCCTACCTTACAATCATAACATCCTTATAATCAAGCTCAGCAAAAGATTCTTTCAACTATTTCATACACATTTTTTAAACTTTAGTCTTACAGTACAAGAAATGATACTCTTGTGGCAAGGCTCAATCCGTCGTGTCGGTATACATGACGGATATACTTTCATTGCAACAGCCTTTGAATATTAATTAAATAAACCCAAAAACAGTTTATGAAAAAAACAAACATCCATTCCGACTTGCAAATGTCGAATACCGGGCAACGGAATCGTTTGGCGGCTTACGAAAAACCGTCGATGCAGATTATCGAACTGGAACAGGAACAGTACATCCTTACAGGCAGTACGAACGGAAACGTGGAAAATTACGGCGACGGAGATTCCTATTCCTATATTCCTAAAACAAACAATGGAGTGAACAACGCGTAAAGGGAGGACAAAGAAATGAAGAAGATTGTAATTTTCAGTTTGGCTGCCATGGCAGCAATCATCACCTCATGCTCGTCGGCAGACGAATTCGGTGAAAGCGGAAAGGGTGAACAAGGAAATGTAAAAGTGACGCTCACCGCATCGATGCCCTCGGCCAGCACGCGCACTACGCTCACCGATGGCACAGGAACCGGTCTCACACAGACATGGAAATCCGGTGACGGAATCAAGGTCATCAATTCAAGCAAAAGCAACGATACGCAGACATTCACTACAACCAGCACAACGGCAACCGGCTCTTTCACGGGAACATTGACCAATCCTGCCGATAACGACCAACTCTATGCATTGTATCCCTCATCGCTCTCGATGACGGGCACAGCAGCCACCGTGGACTATTCCGCTCAGGACGGTACGCTTGCAGGCGTGGCAAGTAAGGCTGTGATGTATTCGGCAGGGACCTATAGCACTTCGAAGACTGACCTCGGCACCTTCAAAAATGCTGGGGCAATACTCAGACTTAAGCTCACGTTCCCCTCAGACGTTACCATTAAGAAGGTGGCTCTTGTCGCCAACGGCTTGGTGAATCAGAACACATTGACTTTGTCGGGTACAGGTACCGCAACATGGGGTACAGCCACTCAAGGAGCGATGATAGCCACATTCGGTTCTCCAATGACCTTCAGTGCCAATTCTTCTACAAACGTCTATATGGCTGCACTTCCGCAAACTGGCCTCAAAAGTGTAACGGCTATTGCCATGACCGACGATGCCATTCCTGTTTATTATACCTGTCAGCTAAGCGCTGCTTCAGTAAGTTTTTCAGCCAATAAGGTGCATACGTTGAACTTCACGAATATGGTGAACACAGACATCACTTACACTGGCAGTGAATCTACCGAAGGTATCGCACCGCTCGATATGGATGGAGATGGCTCTAGTGAAATGGTTATCGCCGAAAACTTCAAGTGGCTGCAGGATGATGCCAACTTATCTTCTGCTCTTAACTGCAAGATGGTGAAGAATATGACCATCAATAGTGAAGTAAACTGGACTCCGATTGGAAATTCGAACAAGGATGATAAATATTTTATGGGCACATTTGATGGCAATAATAAGACTGTCAGCGGTGTGAATATAAATGGGGATTATAGTTACTGTGGATTCTTTGGAAACACTAAGGATGCTACCATAAAAGATTTAACTGTCAGTGGTGGAACAATCACTACTACTACTACCGATTTCTCTGAAGTGGGTGGATTGATTGGTCAAGCGAAGTGTAGTATGGGAGGTGGTACTTCATTGATACAGAATTGCAAAACAAAATTTACATCGATAATAAATAATGCTCCAAATGGTGAATCTACCGGGGGCTTAATAGGTCTGTCACACTATCTAAAAATATATGGTTGCAGCACTGAAGTAGGAACAATTAAAGGAAATTATGTAGGTGGTATCATTGGATTTTTTTGGCCTGACGATAATACTTCTAAATTGTCTTTGATGACATCTATTTCTAATTGTGGATCTATACAAGGAATAGGAAATTATTCTAAAAGTGGAGGACTTCTGGGTTATGCTACTCTTCCTACGTTTGAAATGAAAGGATGTATAAGTAATAACAATGAGATAAATGCAGCTGCTTCCAATGGCGCCATTGGAACTTTAGTCGGTCAAATCTCTGATTCTGGTTCTACTATTGACAATTGCTATTGGAAGAATATGACATCTCCTATAGTTGCGATAGGTGGAACAACCAGTGATACCCCTACCAATTCAAGCAGTGTAGCTGCTGTCAGCGGATTCAATACTTACATTAGCAATATGAATACAGCAGCGACCGCCACATCCGGTTATCATTTCGAAGCGGGTACGGGCGATAATCTGCCTACTATCGTAAAGAATAAATAATCTCAAGTGATGATGTCATTATACTGATGGCATTCCTCTCATACCGATACCGCCTGCAAGAGTCTCGATTTCTCTTGCAGGCGGTATTTTCATTATGCCGGCCTTTCTCCGTGATAATTTCTTGCAAACAGCAGGAAAAACTTATTATAACATGGAAGAAAGATTGTCTTTCCCAAGAGATTTCTTCATTTCAGGGTTTGAGACCATCATCCCAAGCTTTGGGATGAAGAATATAACCACAACGGACAATAAATTCATCGGGGGAAATGATAGTTTTTCTCGCGTTATCTCTATAGACCGACATGAGTTTCCTTGTTTTCGAAATCTTCTATGGCCGAACCTTTATCTTGACCGGAATAATTCCATTCCATTTCATCTGTGTACGTTTTCCCTTTGTACGTCACTACAGTCTTAATCACATTTTTGCCTGTCCTGAGAAAAACCTTTCGGACAATATAATGAATGGGTGTATAACCTTGTACTATATCCGTCAACTCCTCACCATTCAGAAAGACCTTGGGCCTACCGATGTTTGAATATACAGTGACGGTTGTTTCTTTCTTCAAACGTTCATTGTTTCTGCGTCCTGTGAGATACAAGACGGGGTCTTTACTCCAATTCGCCTTGTAAAAGAAATAAGAATCCTTCTTTACCTTGCGGTCGAATGTCATCATGCCCTTCATGTTTCGAGCAATCATACCTCCTCTGGATGCTTCGGGAGTAGCAAAGTCGAACATGTTCCAAAGATAGGAAGCAATGATATAAGGATGTTTGGAAATAATTGCCCATTGATACTCATGCAGCTTTGTCTGAAACGTTTCGGGATAAAAAGGTTTTGTCCAATCTATAGCATCACCCAAGAGCTCCGTTTGTTGGTTAATGTTGGCATCAGCCCCATATTCGGACAAAATCAGCTTCTGAGCGGGATATTTCTTTTCCAGTCCCTCAATCCAGGGTTTAATGTCGGATATTTTGTTTTCATACCATCCGTAATATCTGTTCATCCCTTGAATATCTGCATTGAAATTCACCGGATGTTCGGCTATTCCATAACCATTCACCGAAGCTGTATAGCGATCGGGATCCTCGGTCTTGGCCAGATCGTGCAATTTCTGCGTAAGGGAAGCCGTGTATTCCAGCGGATAGTAAACCTCATTATGCAGTCCCCAAACATAGATAGAGGGATGATTGAAATTCTGACGGATCAGTTCACGCAACTGTGATTGAGCATTTTCCGTTTCCTGACCGGTAACACGGTTCACAAAAGGAATCTCAGCCCAAACAATCAGCCCCAAGCTGTCACATCTGGAATAAAAGTACTCCGATTGCTGATAATGGGCAAGACGAATGGTTGTGGCCCCTATATCCATAATCTGTGCCAAATCAAAATCATGCTCCTTGTTTGTCAAAGCACTTCCCTTCCCCCACCAATCCTGATGACGGGTTACTCCATACATCGGATATTTGTTTCCATTCAGGTAAAAGCCTTGTCCTGCCTTTATCTCAAACTTTCGTATTCCCAGGGGTTGTATCACCTCATCAATGACTACCCCGTCTTTCATTAACTTGCATGCCACCTTGTATAGATAGGGGTCTTCCCTCCCATTCCAAAGATGAGGATGATTCAATGTGAATTCGTTTTCATAGACTTGAGTACCTTGAGGAGTCAAGGTCAAACGTTGTTCGTTGGTCTTCACCAATTTGCCGTTCTGAGTATAAATCTCGTTCTTAAGAATCAGTTCCTCCGGATATAAAGTTGCGTTATCCAATTTAACCTTTACATGGATATCCGCATGGCTCTTCGAAACGTTTTTCTGAGAAATATAAAGACCCGATGATGCGCAATCGGTTACCGCGATATTGCAACTATCCGTGGCAACAAGCCATACAGGACGATAGATTCCGCCATACACACCGAACAAAGTATGATTGACAGGAATAACATCCGGACGGGAAGAATTATCAGCCTTTACAACGATTTCATTGTCTTTGCCGAAATTCACAGCGCTCCCTATCTCACAAGAAAAAGCCGAATAGCCGCCCTTATGCGTTGTCATCAGTTTTCCATTGATATATACCTCACTGCAACTTCCCACGCCTTCGAATTTCAGGAACAAGCGTTTCCGCTTCATGGATTCGGGGAAGATGTAATTTTTCTTGTAATAACAGATACCTGCATAAAAATCCTTTGATTTCGTTTGCATATCCTGTGCATTCCACGTATGAGGTATCGTAACCTTTTCCCAAGTTTTATCCCATACGATTGTACTCTTCATGACATCTTCCGGAAAAGGACCTTTCTTAAAATACCAATCGGAATTAAAAGACCATACATCGCGGGCAGAAAGCTGGCAGACAAACAGCAAACTGAATAAAAATATAATAAGTCGGTTGAACATATTCCTTTCTTAATTATTGCATAATTTATAAATTTGACAGCCGGCAGCCAAGAAAGCCCCCACACCATAAACCTCTGTCATCTCTCTGGTAACCATGCGGGGATCGGCACCTATCGGCTGTACATATCCTAGTTTGCCGTCACTATCGACAGCATCGACCAAAGCCCTCCATCCTTTTTCCAAAACAGGTTGAAAAGATTCTTTGTCCAAAATGCCCTCATTGACCCCATAAGCCAAAGCATATAAGATAAAGCCGGTGGCACTTGTTTCGGGAGACGGATAAGATGCGGGATCAAGCAAACTTGCATGCCAACATCCATCGGGACTCTGCAACCGGGCAAGCCTATAGGCCATTTCCACAAACAAATGCTCATAAAAGTCATGACCTTGATCTTTATTTTTCAATGTACGCAAGATGTTGGCCAGGCCGGCTATTACCCATCCGTTTCCTCTTCCCCAAAAGACATGCCTTCCATTGGCTTCTTTCTGGTTGAAATAACGATTGTCACGATAAAACAAAGAATCCTGCTTGCTGTAAAGAAAATCATAGGTAGCCTTGTATTCCTTATTCATAAAGCGGAGATACTTCTTTTTCCCGGTAACGGCATAAAGTTTTGCATAGACAGGCGGTGCCATAAAAAGCGCATCACACCATGACCATCGATAAAGGCTTTCCGGCTTTTTGTAGTCCAATTCCAAGGAAGTCTTTGCAGGATGTGTTATCACCCAGTCGGCACGGCATTCAACCGGTGCCAGCATCATCCGGTCTCCATACTTCAAGTACATGTCAATAAAAGGTTGTCCCACTGCAATGTAATCTGCATGATACATGGACTTACCAACCTGAAAGCTGTTGCGCCTTCCAACATTCAACAACCATTCATAATAGGTATTGGTCTTGTCTTCACGCAAAGCCATATCCGCCCAGTCAGTCATTCCTATATATAAGGCGGCGTTCGTCCAGTCAAGATCTCCATGCTCATGAGAAGATTTACCGGTATTTTTTATTTGCCAGTCGGCAACCTTTTTCATGATATCTTTTACATCCGCCCGATGAAACGGCAATTGTGCAGAGACAGGATTCTGCAAAACCATACAGAATCCAATAAATACAAACAGGGTCTTTATCCTTTTCATAATATTCTATGTTAATGCATTTTTATATTGCTTCTGTTGCGGGGCTTGCTTCTCCATCCTGAACTTGATGACAAAAGGCTCTGACGGAGTTGGTGAAGGGACATTGATATAATAACTGTCGGCGGCAATCTCCCTGAATTTCAAAGGAGTTCCATCCAGCATACGGACATCTGCCATGACGCTCCCTTTTTTCATTCTGACGAATAACTTATCTGAGTAAGGCTTGTTAAAAACCGCCAAATAGACAATATCTCCCTTACGGGTAAAATATCCCCAATCCTGTTTTTCCAGCCCGGCATAATCACATCCGTATATACATTCACCGTTTTTGGCCATCCAGGAACCTATTGCCGAAGCAATGTGTTTCTCCTCATCACGGAAATCACCATCAGGCTGCGGACCGAAATTCACTACCATATTTCCACCCATCGACACAGCATGAACAATTTGTTCAAGGATTTCAACCGGAGTTTTCACGTAACTTAAAGACCAATCCTTATGGTATCCCCACTGATTTTCGGGAACGGTCATACAAGCCTCCCAATCCCAGTCAGTCACTTTCGTATCTTTCACCGGATCGGGCAGCTTCCGTTCATACCCGGATTCATAATCGCCCATCAAATTTCCGTTACTGTCAAAATGACGTTTCCCGTAATCATCGGCTCTTAACCGACTATTGACGGTTACTCCCGGCACAAGTTCCTTGAGCATTTTTTCAATGCGAGCGGTCCACCAGCCATTCTTCTTGATACTGTTGTCCCATGTTCCATCAAACCAAAAGTCTTTCACACTCGGATAACGAGTAGCCAGTTCACGCAACTGATTTTCTGTAAAGATACGAAATTTTGCAAAAGCAATACTGTCTTCTCGTGTTTTTATATCACTTCTATAGTCAGGATTACTCCAATCCATAACCGAAAAATAAAAATGGACATCAATACCCTCGTCATTATATGCCTTTACCAGTTGACCCAAAATGTCTTTTTTATACGGAGTATTTGCCACTGTGTACTTGGTATATTTGCTGGGCCACAAGCAGAAACCTTCGTGATGTTTCGTCGTAATTTTCACATACTTCACACCCATGTCTTTCGCCATCCTGGCCCATGCTTCAGGATTAAAATTCTTCGGATTCCATTCTTTCATCAAGTTCATCCAATCCTTTGTCGGCACTTTAGCCCATTCCTTCAACCATTCGGCAGCACCGGGATAAACCTTCCCGTTCCATTCGCCTCCCGGAATTGCATACAGTCCCCAATGGATGAATGCGCCCAATCGGTTGCTTCTGAAACGCTGCATAGCCTCATCCTGCCTCTTTCCAAATCTTTCAGCACCGTATTTCAAAGGAATACGGACTGTATCTGTCACTTGTGAGAAAACAGATAAAGAAAATAAACCTGCAAGTAAAAGAGTTTTTATTCTATCGCTATATTTCATATTTATTATAGTGTTAGAAAAGAGGTGTCAATTGAATTGGCACCTCTTTAATTTTAAATTAATCAATAACCTGGATTTTGAGGGAACTCGCTGCCTGTATTGGAATCAATTACATTCTGCGGTATAGGCCACAATAGATTATGCTCATCCATAGAAGCACTCTTTGCATTGTATTTGTGAACCCTATCCAACAGTTTTCCTGTTCTCAAGAGAGTGAAACGCCTCAGCTCTTCACCTACCAGTTCACGGATTCTCTCGTCAAGCAAGAAATCCATTGACACCTCATTTGCCGTAATGGATGTACTTCCTGCTCTCTGTCTGACCATATTGATTGCATCCGCTGCTCCTTGTTTATCACCCAAATCAATGCAAGCTTCAGCTTTCAAAAGGTAAGTTTCGGCCAAACGGAATTTCATACGGTCCTTGTTGTTCCCCGTATATGTCAAGTCTGCCGCCTTTCCATAAAAGAACTTGGTAATTACCGGATACAACTGACTCAACTTCCATGTCGTTTCGGTAATCTCGGCCTTCTGTCCGTACTTGGACGATTTCGGATTATTATAATACCAGATACGTTTGATATTATAATTTGAATTACGAATATCATTGGCAGTATAGAAGTCCTTGTTCTCAATCCACCATTTGAAAGGCATGATTTGAGCCAAACCTCTGCCTCCCAAGGAATCTGAAAGAACAAAGCCATCCAAATTATCCCAATAGCGAGGACTCCACGCACGACGAGTCCAATCTTCGCAATCACCGCCACCACCGGTAGTGTTATACTCAAGTTGCATGACCCATATACTTTCCTTGTTACCTGACTCTCTGTTTTGATTGTTTTCAAGGAACATATCAGAGAATACATCTCCGGCCCCTTCCTTATTTACACCAAAACGCGTTGTCATCAAATGGAAATAGCCGCAATTTATAACTTCATCTGCAGTATCCTTTGCTTTTTTGTATTCTCCCGCCATCAAGTAAACTTCACTAAGCAAATGTTTCGCTGCCCATTTTGTCAATTTACCGGAGTCCACTTTATCGGGATTGTCAGGAAGATTATTTGCTGCAAATTCCAGATCATCAATCATTTTTGCCAATACTTCTTTCTTCGGAGTACGGGTAAAGTCCGTTCGGAAATCCTTTTCGATTTTATCTACATAAGGAACATCTCCATAAAGATACACAAGATATCTGTATGCATAAGCTCTGAAGAATCTAGCCGTTGCCTGATATAATGTCTTATCTCCGGCATTGCTCCAAACAACATTACTCTTTTCAGAATATTCCAACATTTCATTGGCAGATGCAATCAGACCATACCCCCAGTTCCAATAGGAAACGACAAACGTTGTAGACGGAGTATAAGATAACTTTTCAAACGGAGTCAATGAACCATCCTGTTGTTTTCCGCAATAAACTATATCTGTCGCAACCTGGAATGATTCGTATGGACAAGCCTGTCCTTGGGATGTTGTCGCTCCTCCCCACGTATTAAATTCGGAGCGTGCCCAAGCATACAATCCGGTAGCTCCTACTTCAAATCCATAAGATGTATTATAAGTATTATCCGGAGCCAATGAGCTTTTTAACTTTTCATCTAGAAAATCCGAGCAACTGGTTCCGCATAAAACCGTTGCCAGCAAAAAGAATTTAACTATATTATTCATATTCATATTGTTTACTAGGTATTAGAATGTAAGATATAAACCCATCATATAGGAACGGGCCGTAGGATAAGCTATGACTGCTCCTTTCTCTATATCAACTGTATTATCAAAATTCAAAGCATTTTTAAGATTACTGAAAGTGTAAAGATTGTTGACACTTACATCCATTTTCAGTGCAGTGATGCCTATTGCCTGAGTGAATTTCTTAGGAAAACTATATCCTAATGTAATATTTCTAACCTGAACATAGTTCATTTTCTTATAAAAAGAATGCTTGCTGTAAGGCACGTAAGTAGGTGATGTCATTTCATTCGTAGGATTATCGGGTGTCCAATAATTCATGCCGCTCAAATAATTGAATTCAGGCATCCACCTATCAAAATTGTAATCATGCATTTGTTTCCATTTTCCAAACACGCCATTCAGAAGCACTGAGAAATATACATCTTTATATGTTACATTATTGCTCAAAGAAAGCAGAAAACTAGGCAGTCTTGAACCAATGACTTTTTTATCTCCGGAATCTATATATCCGTTACCATTGACATCTTCCAATTTTGCTGAACCGGGAACAGCTCCGGCCTGTATTTCTTTTCCGTCGGCGTTATAATACTTTTGCTTCGTTGCATCCCAGCCAGTATCATTCGTCTGCCAAGTTCCGACAACGTTATAATCATAGAACACACTGACGGGTTTCCCGATAAACCATTTATTAGTGATATCATCTTTACCGTCACCGCGCAATTCAATAATTTTATCTCTGTTTAAAGTGAAATTGACTCCTGTTTTCCATCCCCAGTTCTTCGACTTGACATTAATAGAATTCAATGATATTTCGATTCCCTTGTTTCGGGTCTTGCCGATATTATCCATGATTGATTTGTAACCATTCATATAAGGTACAGTACGGCTCATCAACAAATCTTTTGTATTGACAAGATATAAATCAATGTTTCCGGAGAGTCTTCCGTTAAGTAAGGAAAAATCAACTCCAAAATTCAAAGTATGTGAAGTTTCCCATTTCAAATTGGGATTACCTACTCCATTCGTTGGCAGATAAAGACCGTTGACAGTTGTACCGCCGTCTCCCCATATATAGTTTGTCATCGAAAGTCGGTCCAAGGTTTGATAAGGATTAATGGCCTGATTACCGTTCGATCCATAAGATAACCTTATCTTCAGCATATCCAGCCAATTTTGTGACCCTTCCATAAAATCTTCTGAAGAAATATTCCACGCAGCAGCCAAGGATGGGAAGAAGGCATATTTGTTGTTCTTTCCAAATGCCGAATAGCCGTCTGAACGCCCCGTCAAAGTCAACAGATACTTGCTTGCATAAGAATAATTAAGACGAAGCATATATGAGAGCATTGAAGTTTCGGTCAGCGATGAACTCAATTCTTTATTTTTCTCTCCGCCTGCCATATTATGATATTCGGAATCATCATTGACAAAACTTTCTGCTGATTGGGAAGAATAGTTATTGTTAGTCTGTTGCATACTAAACAGCCCTGTAACATCTATCTTGTGCTTCCCGAATTCATTATTGTATTTCAACATGTTTTCCCAAGTGTAATCCCAATAATGAGTATTGGATATACTTGCCGCTCCATTAACCTTCGAGCCAGTCAAAGTGTTTCTCCCGTAATAGGAACCGACAAACTTCGATTGGTAGTTATATCCGAAATTCGAACGAAAACTGAGTCCCTTAACCGGAAGCATTATATCGGCAAAAGAAGTTATAAAGACATTCCTGTTCCACTTGTCATTCGTCGCTTTCGTATCGGCCATAGGGTTATAGAACAACGTATTTCTCTGCATTGGATAATTCACATAATTACCGTCCTCATCCTTATAATTCCCATACGGACTCATCTTTATACCGGCTTCCAGATACGGCTGAATTCCACCAAAATCCTTTTGCACTGCCTGCATGCTCAATCCTATTTTTAACCATTTATTGAAAGTCTGAGTAACATTCAAATCAATATTCGTTCTCTTCAAACCAGTGTTTCGAACAACGCCATCTTGTTTAAGATGTGAAAGGGAAGCCATGTATGTTGTATTTTCTGTTCCTCCCGAGATACTTACCTGATGGTCCGTAACCAAAGCAGTCCTGAAGATAACATCCTGCCAATCAGTCTCAACACCATTTTTATAATTCTCATATTCGTCAGCTCCCAACAATCTGGATGGATCCAGTTCATCACCTGAAAGCCCGTTCTTCATGCTATTATAATCCTGCAGATACTTAACATATTCTGCACCATTCATCATATTCAAACGGCGTTCTGATTCGGCAAAACCAATTTGCCCTTTATAAGTGACTGTGGCTTTCCCTTCTTTTCCCTTTTTTGTCTGTATAAGAATAACACCATTGGCACCGCGAGAACCATAAATCGCAGCAGAAGAAGCATCTTTAAGCACACTCATGGATTCAATCAAATCGGGATCCAGATCTCCGAGTGAACCACTATAAGGTATACCATCTAATACGATAAGAGGAGAATTGCTCGCTGTCAGCGAATTGACGCCACGAACTTGCAAAGATTGTTCTTCTCCCGGACGGGCATTTGTAGAAGTAATATTCAAACCGGCTACCTGTCCCGCCAGCTTATCCATCAGATTATTTGTTGAAACCATATCCAGTTTATCACTACTGATGGCAACAATACCTCCGGTAAGGTCGGTCTTTCTCTGAGAACCGTATCCGATAACCACTACTTCATTAAGTGTTTTCGTATCCTCTAGAAGCTTGACTGTCATGCCCTGACTAGCCTTAACCACCTGTGTCTGATATCCGATGTATGATATTTTTAATGGAGAACCTGTGGTAGCATCCAACTCATATTCACCATCCAAATTTGTAACTGTTCCCACAGTTGTTCCCTCAATCCATACACTGGCACCGATTACAGGTTCCCCGCTCTGATCCAGAACTTTGCCTTTCAGATGGGTATATTTGTTATGCGATTCGGCCTTCTTTTGAAACAAGGCGATTTGGGTATTCGTTATTTCGTAAGTCAGATTGGTGTTTCTCAACAAAAGATCCACTGCCTTTCTTACAGGAGTATCCTTCACCTTCAAACTCACCTTTTGTCGTGTATTGACTTGTGAAGCATCATAAAAAAATGTATAACCACTTGCTTTTTCAAATTTTGTCATTGCTTCGGAAAGCGTAACATTTGAAATATTTAAAGTCACGCCTTTTTCTTTATTTTGTGCAGACAACTTTAAAATACCAAATAATAATAAAAAAATTGCTAGATATTCTTTATATTTCATATTTTTGTAGATTAGAGATTAACTAAACGAACTCTTGACAATAATAAGGATGAGTCAGATCCTTGTTATGCCATATAAGAGTTTGGATTAGAGTTTTTTTATGAAAGGGTGCCATACTTATGGCATCCTTTTTTGAACAGGTTATTATTTTTATTCCTTTCCCATAGGCTCTGATTTTAATTTTAAATTACTCTTTTGATTTAATGATTAATTGATTGCTTTCATCAAAAGAATAATCAATCGGGTTAATACGAGACATCAACCTCATAATCTCTTCCAAAGATTCATTTCTCAAAGTAAAAGTATAGAGGTATTTATTATTTAAACGATCATCAAGTTTAATCTTGACATTGTACCATTTTGAAAGATACCTACATACATATCCTAAAGGTTTCTTGTCAAAATAGAATTCACTGTTTGCCCACGAAGTTGCCAAATCAATGGAATTCTTCTCTATGCTTAAATTTCTGTTTCTCCTATCAAATGTAGCTATTTCATTAGGCGACAAGTACTTCACCTCCTTATTCGTCTTCAGGGAAACAGATCCGGATTTCAAACTGACTGTTGTATAAAGTGCATTAGGAACAGCCTCGACATTAAATTTTGTTCCGTGGACCTCTACATCAAGACCTTTTGTCCGGACAATAAAAGGACGTTGGCTGTCATGTGTAACATTGAAATATGCTTCACCGGACATCGCTACGAGACGCTCGTTTGTCTTGTTGTCGGTTTGATAATCCAACGATGTCTGGGCATGTAGCCAAACCTCGCTTCCATCTGGAAGAATTACTTTTGACTTACCGCTTAAACAAGAATAATGTTGGGAAACAAGTGAAGGAGTTTCTGACCTCTGTCCTACATAATAAGATATAAATGTAGAAAAAGCTATCAGACAGCAGATGACTGCTGCATAGAGCCAAGCCCTCCGGATTGAAAGAACCATCCGACGAGGTTCTGTCTTGGTCTGATGCATCTTGACAACCAACTGCTTCCAATAATAATCTTTATCGGGCGTATAGCCAGAAGCATTGGCTTGTATCTGATTCCATAAAGAAACAATGTCATCATATACAGCTTTATTCTCAGCCTTTTCCAGCCACATAGCCAACTCTTTGTCATCCTTTGGGGTGATGTCATTCTTAAGTTTGGCCAGAACCAAATTCCAAGGTATCTTATTTTTCATGCATTCATTTGATGGTTTATACTTCTATGACACATGAAAAACCTCTAACCCCGATTCAAAATCTCTTTTTTTTTAAAATAAATAATAATATTGATTTTTCAGATATGATTTAATATGTTTTATGGCCTTCGTTATCTGGGTCTCTACGGTTTTTACCGATATGGACATGTCATCAGCAATTTCCTGATTTGTAAGATTATGCTCTCTACTCTTGATAAATACACTCCTGCACTTATCCGGTAAAGAAAATATTGCTTCTTCAATTAAATGATTGAGTTCCTCTATTTCCACCTGTTGGCTGGTTCCTTCTTCATCTGCAAATATTTCCGAGAAATCATCAATCGGGGCTTTCTCTTTTCTGTCCCTGATAAAATTCAGACTTCTGTTACGAGCTGATTGAAACAGATAAGCCTTAAAAGAAATCTTTATTTTAATATCCGCTTTGTGCTCCCATACATACAAAAACAAGTCCATCATTAATTCTTCCGATTCCTGCGTATCTTGTATCAACAAATTGGTATATCGACACAAAGGAACAAAAAAAGCATCAAATAAATATTTAAAAGCTTTTTCATCTCCCTCCTGTATCAATTTTAACAGCAGAATATCGTCAGAATAAGTAATCATACCATCATAACATTATCAAAGACGAAGACTTATTTCCATAAAAAAGTTACTTCCACTATTCTACCCGGTTGAACAATCCGTTTTGACTAGGAGCAGATAAGTGGAAGCAAGTTTATATGTACTTTACATTACTTTTTACCGTAACGAAGCGTCAAATCAGTACCCACAAGAACCAATGAATCTTTATCTATCTTGGCAATATTGAATGTATCTGAGCATTCAATGGGACTTCCGCTCCCCTCACTTTCCGAGTTCAAAACCAATCGGCCCTTGTTGATCGACCATCCGGTATAAGTAATCGTATTCATATTAACGGAAGAAGCCACACCGTTTTCTTCTATCTTTATTCCCTGATAAGAATGTTGTTCAATAGGATTTGGCTCCATCCATGAACCTATCAAATCTGATATAACCACTACCGATTTGGCTGTCGGTATTGTGTTTTCTTCATCTGCGATTTCCGTATAAGTCACCTGTGCAATAGCCCCGCCTTCCACGGTACCTATAAGCAATCCGGCATCTCTACATTCTACTGTACTGAAAGAAAGGGTATCACCGGAAGCTGTCAATAAAACCAGATTGTTCATGGATGTTCCTTCCGCCAGGATAGTACCTTCCACAACTTTATCACTTGGAACCACTACTTGTTCTACTTCTGTCTCCGACTGCACTTTCGGCTTACTGCTGCAAGCAGCCATCAGCGATATAATTACCACGATAAAAATAACATTTAAATACTTCATAATCTATAATAAAATGGTTATCAATACAAAAATAAACAATTATACCCTAATAAACGAATTAAAGACCTTTTTTCTTTGCTTCGTTCCATATTTCATCCATCTCATCCAGTGTCATATCCTTCAGATTTCTCCCTTGCTTGATGGTGTGTTCTTCCATATAATTAAAGCGACGGATAAACTTTTGATTGGTATGTTCCAAAGCATTATCCGGATTAATATGATAAAGCCGCGCGGTATTGACTAGACTGAAAAATAAATCACCGAATTCCTGTTCGGCCTTTTCTTTGTCCATATTATCTATTTCATGCTGGAATTCACCTATTTCTTCTTTTACTTTTTCCCAGACTTGTTCTCTTTCCTCCCAATCGAATCCCACAGCACGCACTTTATCCTGAATCCGATAAGCTTTGATTAATGAAGGCAATGCTTCCGGGACGCCACTCAAGACTGACTTGTTTCCGCCTTTTTCTTTCAGTTTTAACTGTTCCCAATTCTGAATGACAGTTTCTGCATCACTTGCCTTGGCTTCACCAAAGACATGGGGATGACGATAAATGAGCTTTTCACTCAATTTATCACACACGTCTTTGATATCAAATTCATTCGTTTCGGAACCTATTTTTGCATAAAAAGCCACATGAAGAAGTACATCACCCAACTCTTTACAAATATTCTTTTTGTCATCCTTCATCAAGGCATCCGACAATTCATAAACTTCCTCTATAGTGTTGGGACGCAGACTCTCATTTGTCTGTTTTTTATCCCAAGGACATTTCACACGCAATTCGTCCAATATATCCAAAAAGCGTCCGAATGCTTCCAATTTTTCTTCTCTGGTATGCATTTTAATTATTTTTGAACAGCAAAGTTACAAATAATAGGCAAGTTTATTCGCATATAAACATGATTTTTACTAATTTTGCACAAAATTTCTTGCACACTACAAGTGCATCATAAAAGAACTATATTAATAACTACAGATAATGGAATTAGCAAGCAAATACAACCCCTCGGAGGTTGAAGGAAAATGGTACCAGTATTGGTTGGACAACAAACTTTTCAGTTCAAAGCCGGATGGCCGCGAACCATACACCATCGTTATTCCTCCACCCAACGTGACTGGCGTTCTCCATATGGGACACATGCTTAATAATACCATCCAAGATATTTTAATTCGTCATGCACGCATGCAAGGAAAGAATGCATGCTGGGTACCTGGAACGGATCATGCATCCATAGCTACCGAAGCCAAGGTTGTGAACAAGCTGGCTCAAGAGGGTATTAAGAAGACAGACCTCACACGTGACGAGTTCTTGAAACATGCATGGGCATGGACCGATGAACACGGTGGCATCATCCTGAAACAGCTCCGCAAACTGGGAGCATCCTGTGATTGGGACCGCACGGCTTTTACCATGGACGAGCTTCGTAGTGAAAGTGTCCTCAAAGTATTTGTCGATTTGTATAACAAAGGTCTGATTTACCGTGGAGTAAGAATGGTAAACTGGGATCCGAAGGCTCTTACCGCTCTTAGCGACGAGGAAGTCGTTTACAAAGAAGAACACAGCAAATTGTATTATTTGAAATATAATGTTGCCGGGGAAGACGGAAAACCTGCTGCGAGTGGAGAATATGCAGTAGTTGCCACAACCCGTCCTGAGACCATTATGGGTGATACGGCCATGTGTATCAATCCTAATGATCCGAAAAACAAACATTTGAAAGGGAAGAAAGTTATTGTTCCCTTGGTCAACAGGGTTATTCCGGTCATTGAAGATGAATACGTAGACATCGAATTCGGTACCGGATGCTTGAAAGTGACTCCGGCACACGATGTGAATGACTACATGTTAGGAGAAAAATACAATCTGCAGACTATCGATATCTTTAACGAGAACGGAACAATCAGCGAGGCTGCCGGAATGTATATAGGAATGGATCGCTTTGATGTTCGCGAACAGATAGAAAAAGACCTCTTGACTGCCGGACTTTTAGTCAAAGTAGAAGCCTACAACAATAAAGTAGGGTTCTCGGAACGTACCAACGTTCCTATCGAGCCAAAGCTTTCCATGCAATGGTTCCTGAAAATGGAACACTTGGCTAAAATAGCTCTTGACCCTGTCATGAATGATGAAATCAAGTTCTATCCTACCAAATATAAAAATACATATCGCCATTGGCTTGAGAATATCAAAGACTGGTGCATCAGTCGTCAGCTTTGGTGGGGACATCGCATACCGGCCTACTATCTGCCGAAAGGAGGATTTGTTGTTGCTGCAACAGCCGATGAAGCCTTGAAACTAGCCAAGGAAAAATCCGGTGACAGTTCATTGAAACCGGAAGATCTTCGTCAGGACAGCGACTGTCTGGATACTTGGTTTTCCTCCTGGCTCTGGCCTATCTCTTTGTTTGATGGCATCAACCATCCGGACAACAAAGAAATAAATTACTACTATCCGACAAATGATTTGGTTACCGGACCGGATATCATTTTCTTCTGGGTAGCACGTATGATCATGGCAGGTTATGAATACCGTGGCAAGATGCCGTTCAAGAATGTCTATTTCACAGGTATCGTACGAGACAAGCTAGGTCGCAAGATGAGCAAGTCTCTTGGGAACTCACCCGACCCGTTGGAACTCATTGATAAATATGGAGCAGACGGTGTACGTATGGGTATGATGTTATCGGCGCCGGCTGGTAACGACATCTTGTTCGATGAAACTCTCTGTGAACAAGGAAGAAATTTCAATAACAAAATATGGAATGCATTCCGTTTGGTAAAAGGGTGGGAAGTATCCGATGCCATACCAATGCCTGAATCGTCAAAAATTGCAACCGAATGGTTCGACCAGATGATTACTCGCACGGTAGCCGAAGTAGAAGATCTCTTTAGTAAATATAGAATAAGTGAAGCCTTAATGGCTGTCTACAGACTGTTCTGGGATGAATTCTCAAGCTGGTATCTGGAAATGATCAAACCGGCATACGGACAGCCTATTGACCGTACCACATTCGATAAGACTCTGGCTTTCTTTGATAACCTGCTTAAACTTCTTCATCCTTTCATGCCTTTCATTACCGAAGAATTATGGCAGGCCCTTTATGAACGCAAAGATGGGGAAAGCATTATGATACAACAGCTTTCCATCAATAAAAATAGTGATGAGAATCTGATTGCCGATCTCGAGCAAGTGAAAGGAGTAATCAGCGGAGTGCGCACAATACGTCTGCAGAAAAACATAGCACAGAAAGAACCTCTGGAATTAAAAGTTATAGGAACAAATCCTGTTGCAGCATACGATTCAGTAATCTGCAAAATGGCAAATCTAAGTTCTATCGAATCTTTGGAAATAAAACCGGAAGGCGCTGCTGCTTATATGGTAGAAACCACGGAATATGCTGTCCCTATGGGTAATATGATTGACGTGGAAGCTGAAATAGCCCGGATGGAAGCTGAGTTGAAACATAAAGAGGGATTTCTGCAAGGTGTCCTCAAGAAACTCAGTAATGAAAGGTTTGTGGCTAATGCCCCGGCCAATGTTATTGAAATGGAGCGGAAAAAACAAGCTGATGCAGAAAGTATCATTCAGTCTCTGAAAGAAAGTATAGCAGCTTTGAAAAAATAAAAATCTAACCGGAAGCCTACTTCATTTAAAAGTAGGCTTCTTTATTTTTATATTTATTCCCTGAACAAACAAGTCCCTACTCCATCCATACATTTAATGATTTCTGCTATAGGTTTACATTGTGACTAATTCAGAAACTTCACAGGGTATCCATGCCCAAAATGTTGACCCTTTTCCTACTTCGGATTCGACACCTATTTTTCCACTGCAAGCATCGGTAATAGCCTTACATATTGAGAGTCCAAGACCCGTTCCTTGCACAAAATCATTTAACTTCTCAAATCGATTGAAGATACGTTCTTGATCCTTCTTTGCTATGCCGGCTCCTGTATCTTCGACAAAAATTTTCAGGCCATTATCAACACATTCGTAACCTACTTTAATATATCCTCTTGTGGTATACTTTATGGCATTGATTGTGAAATTAGTTATTAATTGGTCAACACGTCCATCATCACAACAAATCACGAATTTCTTATATGGTTTGCATGTGATGAATTTCACATCCGGATTAACGCAACGTTGCTTAAGAGAAGGAATCAAATTATTGAAATTAGCAACAAAGTCGAATGTACTTTTTTTAATATCTACAATGCCGGCTTCTATTTTTGAAAGTTCCAAAATATCATTGATAAGCCGGAGAAGAATCTCTGTATTCTCATTAATGATATCAATGAATTGCTTCTTATCATCTTTACTGTCAGCATCAGGTAGCAAACGGGAAAAGCCAACAATTGCATTCAGTGGAGTCCGTATCTCATGGCTCATATTGGCTAAGAAAGCAGACTTTAGCTTATCAGCAGCCAAAGCTTTTTGCTTTTCTTCCTCAAGCCTTATCTGTATATTAATTAGATCAGTTACATCTCGTGTTATACCAAAATAAGAAACAACTTCATTTTCGTTATTATGCATTGGTACACCATTATATATATAGTATCTCACTCCTTCAGCATATATAGATGTCAAAAGCTTAAATTGAACACAAAAATCACCTAGATTACCGCTTTCCATCCGAGGGAATAAATTGATGGCTTGCTCTCGATCAGATGGGTCAATACGTTCGATGAATTTTTCAAAAGTAACTCTCTCCTTAATAGTATTTACTGATGTCATGAATGAAAAAATACGTGATTTGATGTCATATTCCCATATCCTGATATCGCTGGCCTGAAGAGTATAGTTCAGCTTTTCAGAAAAAACCTGAAGATTCTCATGAAGTTTGATGATTTGCGTTTGATCGCGTCTGAATCCTACATAACGACAAACTTTTCCAGTCTTATCATATTCAAACGGAGTTATAGTTGCCGAACAATTATGCCATTGCTTGTCGGATTCATACCACATTCTGAAATAAACGGAACTCGTTTCATTAACTCCATTTTCCAGTGACGATAATCTATCGTATACTTTTTTGATATCATCCGGGTGAATAATTTTTTTTAAAGAATTCAGAGTTATATAACTATCACTCATTCCATTAACGGTATTATTGTAACTCTTGAAAATCATATTATCTGTATCAAATTCCCAAAGGACCATATCGGATGCCGAGCTAGCATACTGAATTTTACGAATACTTTCCTGTAACTGCAATTCTATATTGTGTTTCTCCGTAATATCCCTTCTGGTTCCAATGATTGTCACAATCTTTCCTTCTTTATTCCTTATTGTTTCAAATTCTTTCTCGATGAAATTCCAGGTCCCTTTTTCCTCCGTTTTCATTCGAAAGCAAAGTCGTTTTTGAGGTTCTTCGCCATGCATCAGTCTCTCCATACAATCAACAAAAGCCGCTCGGTCATTTGGATGAATGTTGCGGATTTCTTCTTCCATTGTATGTCCTTCGGTCTGAATATCATCCAAATAAACATTAAAGAACTGTTTTCTATTGACATCATATCCAAATACCTTAACATCACCGGCATGCAGCGCAAGAGCAAGCCGCCGGTTCTGAATAGCCAGACGTTTCTCTCCTTTCTTAATTCTATGTATTAAAAAGAAAATAATGCCACAGGAAACAATAGCAAGAAACAATAAAACAGGAAAAAAATAACTGTTATAAATATTGGGGGTATCTACATTATGTTGTAAGCTTTTTGCGTCAGAAGTATTCGATACAAAAAACAAAAGGAAAAGATATATTAAACTAATATATGATTTTAAATGTTGGTTGCAATTTGTTATATATATTTGTTTCATGTATTCTCATGCAGACATCACTCCGATAGAGTATAAAATCTGCAAATTCGAATAAATTATTCTTTCATTAATTTTTCCAGGAAATCATCCAAATCCTTGTCCAATCCTTTCAATAAGTCATCGCCCAATACTAACGTATCGTCATCCATAAGCAAAAGTTCTGAAAGGGTTTCTTTTTCGTCATCAACCATCACAAAAGAATATGGTTTCATTATGGTCAACGCATCTAACAACCCTTGTTCACGAAATTCAAGTAAACATGAGCGTAACAACTCTTCTACATCACTATAAAACGAGTCATCATTATTATCCACCCACTCCTCAACGACTGCATGGGCTAATTCTTGCTCGTCATCATTGAAAACGAGCAATTCTCCCGAATCCTGTTTGGGTTGGATATGAATATCAGTAACTATCGTAGGTTCTTCTCCCGTCGTATAACGAGAGATAGCTTTACGAAGACAATGTTGTATACTTTCTAAAGATGATTCGCTTAAATTCATAATGATAATCAATTTGTTTTCAAAAATACTAAAAATATTAATCTGTTAATAGAATTATCCTAATTTTTCGTATTAAATCTGCTCATTTGAACATTTATGAGTGAAGCATCAATGGCGCGTTTCTCCAAAATCGTTTTATAATACTTCAATAATTCAGTATTTGATGCTCCTCCCAGCTGTTCTGCCTTGCCTATCCACGTGAGGGCCTCTTGAAAGTTTCCCTGCATTTCACAACCAAAAGCCATATTGAATGCCGATTCAAACTTTGCTTTGCCCTTGCTCTCGTCGAAAGATTGTTTCCACAAACTGACGGCCTTGTTCCAATTGTTTTCCCGTACAAAAACTGCAGCATCACGTAAATTAATGTTTCTCCCGGTAAAATAATATCGCTCTGTTTTCTTCCATTGAGGTACCATATGTTTAAGAGGAAGGCTGGCTACATATTCTGTTATTTCATTATTGATCACTTCATTATTCAAGCCTAAATCATTATTCCATACCAGAGTGTCTTTATCTACAAAAGTATGATACGGGCGATCGCGATCCGGCAAATACAAACGGATAATGGAATATACCACAGCCTGCCCGGAAATGTAGGAATATGGCAACGCCTGAGCTGGACTGAATCTGAAAATACCGACAGATTGATCCAAAGATACTAACATATCCACATTCAGGTTATTCATTAAAAGATTGGATTCTTCTCCCGAAAAGATATGTTCACTTCCCGTATTGTTGGTAGCTGAATCACAGATAACTACTTCATCGAAATAATTGACATCGGCAATATTTGTTGCTATTTTCTCAGCCCACTTTTTTCCATCAGGAGCAAAGAATTTGGAAGTCAAGTTTTTCTGTAACAAATCAGATTTGTCAGTATAGACAACATTGGGATCAACATTATTCACAATTCCTATTTTACTGATGCGTGACGGATAACTGACGTCGGAAGGCATTATTTGATCAATATACATAGAATTCAAGGTAGAACAGGAACTCAACAATAGAAGCCCTAAAAATAAAAAAATATATTTTCGCATATTCATCTCCTTTATATAATATATCACTTTGGCAAAACTACAAAAAAAATGTCATTCCGATACAAAGTCGGAATGACATTATAAACATTTTTTACTGTTAAACTATATTATAAATTTCTTCCGTGACAGTTTTTAAACTTTTTACCGCTACCGCAAGGGCATGGATCATTTCTTCCTACTGTCTTTTCTACGTGTACAGGTTCTTTTTTTACCTCACGTGTATCGTGTGCAGCTGCAGCTTGCTGATTGGGATCATTCAGGTCTTCCTTCGATTCCTGATATTGCTGGCGAGGTGCCGGGCGTTCCGGGGCAGCTTCACGAACTTGATCAGGCTCTCTTACAGGAATCTGGGCTCTCATCAAAACTGATACGGTCTGGTCATTGATTTGATCTACCATATTGTCAAACAAAGAAACAGACTCCAATTTGAAAATCAATAACGGATCCTTCTGTTCATAGCTTGCATTTTGTACGGAATGTTTCAATTCATCGAGCTCTCGCAGATTTTCTTTCCAAGCCTCATCAATTGTATGAAGAAGGATGGCCTTTTCAAACTGCTTCACCACAGCCTTGCTTTCAGTATCATAAGCCTCTTTCAGATTAGCTGAAATCTGATACATTCTTTTACCGTCTGTGATTGGAATCATGATATTTTCGTACATTTGGCTTTGATTCTCGTAAACCTGTTTGATAACCGGATTGGCAATCTGAGCCATTCGGTCGACACGACGTTTGAAACCGGCCATTGCAGCTTCGAATGTCTTGTCTGTCAAATTATCCTTACTCTTTGCGCGAAGATCTTCTTCAGTAAAAGGAAGCTCTAATGCAAGAATACGGAAAGCTTCCATCTTCATGCTTTCATAATCAGCACCCTCCAAGATCTTTGCACTACGATCCCATATCATATTCACGATATCCATTCCTATACGTTCTCCCATCAAAGCATGACGACGTTTAGTATAGATGGCAACACGTTGTTTATTCATCACGTCATCATATTCCAGAAGACGTTTACGAATACCAAAGTTATTTTCCTCAACTTTTTTCTGAGCACGCTCAATGGAATTGGAAATCATCTTATGTTCAATCATTTCTCCTTCCTTGAAGCCAAGTTTATCCATAACACTGGCAATACGATCAGAAGCAAACAAACGCATCAAATTATCTTCAAGTGATACAAAGAAGACAGAAGATCCCGGGTCACCTTGACGTCCGGCACGACCACGCAACTGTCGGTCTACGCGTCGGGATTCATGACGTTCCGTACCGATAATTGCCAAACCACCGGCTTTCTTAACCTCATCACTTAGTTTAATATCGGTACCACGACCGGCCATATTGGTAGCGATTGTTACCGTTCCGCTCAAACCTGCCTGAGCTACAATATCTGCTTCACGCTGATGTAGCTTGGCATTCAATACATTATGATCTATTTTACGCATGGTAAGCATTTTGCTCAACATTTCGGAAATATCTACCGAAGTCGTACCAACCAATACAGGACGACCCTCATGATGCATTTTTTCTATTTCCTCAATGACTGCTTTATATTTCTCACGCTTAGTCTTATATACACGATCATTCATATCGTGACGGATTACCGGACGGTTTGTCGGAATAACTACGACATCCAATTTATAAATATCCCATAATTCACCCGCTTCTGTTTCAGCCGTACCAGTCATACCGGCTAATTTATGATACATACGGAAATAATTCTGCAATGTAATGGTAGCAAATGTCTGTGTAGCCGCCTCAATTTTCACGCGCTCCTTTGCTTCAACAGCCTGATGAAGTCCGTCTGACCAGCGCCGACCTTCCATGATACGTCCAGTCTGCTCATCAACAATCTTAACCTGACCATCAATAACTACATATTCCTCATCACGATTGAACATCGTGTATGCTTTCAATAACTGGCTGATGGTATGAGCACGCTCTGACTTGATTGCATAATTGGTCATCATCTCATCTTTCTTGGACAATCTGTCTTCTTCCGACAATCCATTTTCGTTTTCCAATTCTGACAACTGCGATGCGATATCAGGTAAAACGAAGAATGTAGGGTCCTGAGAATATCTTGATAAGATTTCGATACCTTTATCAGTCAAATCCACACTATTCATCTTTTCATCAATAACAAAATAAAGCGGTTCAACAGCCTCTGGCATTCGCTTGTTATTTTGTTCCATGTAAATTTCTTCGGTCTTGAGCATTCCTGCCTTAATTCCCGGTTCACTCAAAAATTTAATCAAAGCTTTGTTTTTAGGTAAAGCTTTATGACTACGGAACAAAGCTAGGAATCCGGCTTCCTGATCATTCTTTTCCTGAGACTCTAGCAACCTCTTTGCTTCTGCCAACAATTTGGTTGCCAATCCTTTTTGGATATCTACCAATTGCTCAACCATAGGTCGAAGTTCTTCAAAAAGTTGATCTTCACCTTGTGGCACAGGACCGGATATAATCAATGGTGTACGCGCATCATCAATCAATACAGAGTCAACCTCATCGACGATAGCATAATTGTGAGTGCGTTGTACTAAATCATTTGGACTTGTTGCCATGTTATCACGCAAATAGTCAAATCCGAATTCATTATTTGTTCCAAAAGTGATATCGGCAGCATAAGCCTTTCTTCTATCTTCCGAATTCGGCTGGTGTTTATCTATACAATCCACGCTTAAACCATGGAACATATACAATGGCCCCATCCACTCGGAGTCACGTTTTGACAAATAGTCATTGACTGTAACCACATGCACTCCGTTACCGGTTAAGGCATTAAGAAACACCGGCAAGGTGGCAACCAAAGTCTTACCTTCACCGGTAGCCATTTCGGCTATCTTTCCCTGATGAAGAACAACTCCTCCAAACAACTGAACATCATAATGAATCATGTTCCACACCGTGTCATTACCGCCTGCTATCCAATGATTCTGATAAATTGCTTTATCTCCTTCTATATGGACAAAATCCTTGGTAGCAGCCAATTCACGGTCAAAGTCCGTTGCTGTTACTTCTATTTCTTCATTTTCGGCAAAACGTCTTGCCGTATCCTTCATAATTGAAAATGCTTCGGGAAGAACTTCATTCAGGGCATCCTCATATTTATCCAAGACCTCTTTGTCCAACTTGTCAATTTGATTGAAAAGATCTTCACGGTCTTCCAATTCAGTTTCTTCAACTTTTGACTTCAGTTCTTCTATTGTTGTCTTTAGATCTGCCACTGAATCCTGAACACGTTTTTTCAGTTCTATTGTCTTAGCGCGAAGATCATCGTTACTCAACTTTGCAATGTCTGGATACACTGCTTTGATTTTCTCTACCCATGGCTGGATTTCCTTCATGTCACGAGTGGACTTGTTTCCGAAAACCATGCCTAAAAAACTATTAAAATCCATTTATTGTAGTTTATTTATTATTTCTAAATGATTATAATTCAGGGTGCAAAGTTAATCAAAAATATAAATTAACCTTTGCTTTTCCTTAAATATTTACCGACGGCTTATTGCCAAAGGAGAAACTCTACATGCATTTGGTGCACGTATACGCATGCAATGAGCAAGGGTTGGAGCTATGTAGTCAGTGGTAACTGTCTGAAAATAATTATCAGACTTGACGTTTGCTCCAAAAAATATAAGAGGAAATTCAACGAAAGAATTCCTCACTGTTGGTTGTTCTGTTTTATCCGGATCAACAAATTTCCATCCGGAATTGATGATAAGCGTTATATCTCCGGATATCTGGGTATTGTACCCATTTTTTATCCTGCTGATTTCCGGAATACAGGCATCAAATTGCAGTCTCCGTGAAGTATATACATCCTTAATGCCTTGAACCTGAATCAAGAATTCAGATGACCGGTTCATTATTTCCGTAAGATTCAAATGCTTTTGCTCTATCAGTTTATGATTCAAATAAATCTGATTGCCATGATAGGCATCAACATACTGTCCGTCACCATAAATGGCCATCAAGTACATATTGAGTAAAGCAGTGCATCGTTTGATATTGAATTCTCCGGTAGGAATACGATAAATATCGTTGATAGATTCCTGATCATTGAAACCAGTAGATGTTACAAAAAACAAGGTGTTTTTCAAACCTACTTTCTTATCTACCAAATCAAGAAGTTCCGCAATATCTCTGTCCAAGCGGATATATACATCCTTCATCTCTTCAGGAGAGTCCGAAAAAGACTTATGATCAAAACAACCTCCATAATAATTCACGGACAGGAAATCTGAAATGCTGTCAGCTCCTATTTCAGTATTTTGAAGACACTGGCCAACGATGTTATTTACCTCATCATTTACCAACGGTGAAGTCTTGAATCTCACCTTTCCCTTTGCATCACTAAAAACATATTTGAAATCGGCATTCCTGTTTTTCTGTAAGGTTACATCATTCGCATCAGCCCATGGAGTCCAGGCAATAGATTTAATTCTCTTATCAGGTTTGCTCTGATCATTATATGAAGTGATCCAAAAAGGGAAATTGCCATAATAGGAAGTGCCGCACCATCGACCATTGTCATCGTCCAGCCAAAAAGCACCGTCAGCTGCATGACCTGCAGAGAATACAGCTGCTTCCCGAAATGGGGAAAACGAGAAAACCAGTCCCCTACCATTTGTAGAAACCTTTAATTCATCTGTAATTGTAGAAACGGAAAGCTTTCGTGGTGAAGAACTTTGTAAAGTCTCATATCCGATGACCTTTGTATCATCTACACAATTTACGACACGCAGTGTTGCTCTATCCAGCCAATTGTCTGCGACAATACCATTATAATAAGGTGGTGTACCGGAATATATGGCGGCAATGGCAGAAGCTCTATCCACATCATTGAATGAATATTCCACATCATGATACACGAGTCCTTCTTTCAACAGCCTCTTGAAGCCTTTTTCTCCGTATAATGCCGAAAAGGCTTCCAGATAATCAGAACGAAGTTGATCAATAGTAACACCTACAACGAGCTTTGGGGAGTTCGTTATCTGCTGTGCCTGCATATTTGTAAGAATCAGCACTGCCAGCAAGGATGTTAAAATCATTCGTTCCTTTTTCATTTCTTTATTTTATTCTCCAAAACTAAATGGGTTATAGAGATAACCAACAAACTAGATGCCAAAGGTAGCACTACTGGAGATATTTTTTGTGGTATAACGCCCCAAAGAAGCACAAAAAGTGTTAAAACTACTATATTTACGTAGTGATAATGGTCCTTTTTATGTTTAAAGTCACAATACAATAACCGTGGCAAATAAAATAACGGCAGAGGATTCAATATAATTATAAGGTAATTACTCCCAACGGTTGGGTGTTCTGAAAAGAAAAACAGAAAAGCGATAATGCACCCGGACAATCCTTGCAAAGCAAACCAAAATAAATCTATCCCCCAAAAAATCCGTTTTATTTTCAGCTGCAGGAGACAAAGAGTCAAAGTTATTACAAAAAGAAATACAGAAACCTGCATAGGAGATAATGGGAATTCTTTCTCAATATTTTGATTTGCAGGCTGCACAATATTCTCTTCTTCACGTATTAAAGGTCTTTCAGTGCCATCAAGGTTTTTAATTTTAGCGATATGAGCAGCCTGTAACATATTGAAAGGTGCAAACATCTGCTTGCGGGTATCAATAGGAGAATCAGCCTGACTCCCCAAACAAAGATCAACTCCAAACTCTGCCCATGGATGTTCTTTAGTATATTCATGAACTATCTGCCTGAACGAAACCGTTTCATCAAACTTAGGATAAAGCACTTTTCCTTCTATACTCTCTTCAATTTTATCACGTGCGCGCGTAGTACAATTATCATAAAAATAATTATAACGATATACTCTGTTTTGCGGCATATAATTTTCAGCTAGCAACACCGCGAGGGTTTTTGCCTCCTTGGGAGATAAATTCAATACTTGCTGACGTACAAAAGACCCCCTTTCCTTATATTCCTGAGTAAAATAATCAAAAGGCATCACTCCCAATTCATAATCAGTTTCTCCTTTTACGAATCTCATTAAAAAATTAGGCGTACTGAAGCTGAACATACCATAGTTAAAGACCCAATCCTCTCCCGTACGAATATTTTGTACACGTACTGCAGTATGTCCGTATAATGAATAAACTTCCTGACCGGGAGAACAAGTCAGAAGACTGACTTTTAATGAATCCTGATTTTCGGCTGCAAAAGATCCATAGCTAACCGAAAATAATAAAACACATAAATATATAAGCCGACTTTTCATACGTTAATAATGCTCTTACTTTTATTCCGGATGCAAAAATAATCTTATTTTGGCAGTTCATAAGTAGAAAAAACTAAAAATATACTGATTTACCTGTCAAATTTTGGATTCTTTCGTTATTTTTTTGTTCCTTTGCAAGGAAAATATAATGAATGAAAACCCGTGCCTTTTGTTTTTTTTAACGAGAGAACGGAATTTTTCTTTTGAAACAAACATAAAAAGTACCATCTTTGCAGTCAAATTTAAAAGAAGGGTCTAAAAAGATTATATGATAACTAAAAGCAGAATAATATACCCATTGGTTATATTTATAGCAATGGCAAGCGCAGCCCATGCACAATATGGCCAATACGGCACAAATGGACAGAACTCTCCTTACACAAGGTATGGTTTTGGACAATTGTCCGATCAAGCTACAGGAGCGAATAAAGCAATGGGAGGCATCGGCATAGGATTACGCGGCAAAGCGCAAATCAATGCCATCAATCCGGCATCCTATTCTGCCGTAGATTCCATGACCTTTCTATTCGATGGGGGTATCACATTACAGAACACCAACTTCAATGAAAATGGAATTAAGAAAAACATTCGTAATTCCAGTTTTGACTACCTGGCCATGCAATTCAGATTAAAAAAGAAACTGGGTATCACAATAGGCATGCTGCCATATTCCAATATAGGATATAATTTCAGTACATCTGAAACTCTTACAAATGCAGGAGACTATGAAGATATAACTTCTACCAGAAGTTACTATGGAGAAGGAGGACTTAATCAAGTATTTGTAGGTCTTGGGTATGAAGCATTCAAAAATTTTTCAGTAGGTGTGAACGCCTCATATTTATATGGTAACTTAAAGCACACAATAGTCAGTTCATTTAGTCAGACGTCCGCAAATACCACAGAGAGAATTTATGAAGCTGATATTTATACTTACAAGTTGGATTTCGGCCTACAGTATTCGTATGACATAAATAAGAAATGGAATGTTACAGTCGGTGGAATCTTTTCACTGGGGCATGATATTGGCTCGAATGCAAGAATCATCAATGCGAGCCAAAACAATACAACCTCTGTCACGGTTGCCGATACTACAAATATCAGTCGGGCTTTCCAACTTCCTTACAGCTATGGAGGAGGTATAACAGTCACATATAATAACAAACTGACATTGGGCTTTGACTATACCTTGCAGAAATATGGTTCAACCAAGTTCTTTGGAGAAAACAGAATGTTGTGTGACCGTATAAAATATGCTTTCGGATTAGAATATCTGCCCAATTCATACAGTAGAAATTATCTGAATAGGATAAAATATAAAGCCGGCGCTTATTATTCCGACCCTTATGCTCGCGTAGACGGACATCCGGGAGCACGTGAATATGGAGTTACGGCCGGTTTTTCATTGCCTATTGGACGCTCACTCATTAACATTAGTGGCCAATATGTGAAGATTAGTCCCAAAACAGCCGGCTTGTTGAAAGAAAACAGACTCGGTGTATGCGTAGGATTCACATTCAATGAAGCATGGTTTAAGAAATGGAAGATGGAATAATAAAATAAATAAAATAAATTAATTCATTAAAATATCTATACGATGAAAGTAAAAGTAGCTACAGCTTTGATCGTTCTTGCACTAGGAGCGACAAGCACTTTCGCACAAAAGGGTGTTGTTGACGGGTCCAAATTTGGACACGGACAAGACAGTATCAACTGTTTGAAAAACATCAGTATTTATTCTGAGTATGTGAAGACGGGAAACTTCAAAGATGCTTATCCCGCATGGAAACAAGTCTTTCAGGATGCACCACTGGCACAAGTCGGTACGTATACAAACGGTACCAAGATTTTGAGCGGTTTGATTGCACAAGAGAAAGACCCCGCTAAGAAGGCTGCGTACATCAATGAACTTTTTGGTGTATATGACCAGCGTATCAAATATCTGGATATTCTTAACACTTATGTAAAGAATCCTACAACAAAAGGTTCTTTGATTGGAAGAGAAGCGCACGACTATCTAACTCTCATGGGAGACAAAGCAGACATAAAGAAAGCTTATGACATGCTGAAATCATCTATTGATGAAGAAAAAGAAAACAGTGAGGCTTATCTTTTGCAAGAATTTTTGTTCATCGGTTCTAAAAAGCTTAAAACAGATTCTAATTTCAAGGAACAATTTATTCAGGACTATTTAACCACATCCGACTATTTGGATAAGGGTAAAAAGTTACAAACAAAAGATGATGTTATTGCTGCATACAAGGCAACCAAGGAAAACCTTGATGCATTGTTCATCAACAGCGGCGTTGCTACATGCGAAAACTTGCAGTCAATCTATGAGCCGAAAGTAAAAGAGAACAAGAGCAATTTTGATTATCTGAAAGGTGTTTTGTCAATCATGAGAATGATGGGTTGCACAGAGTCCGAAGTATATTTCACGGCATCTGAATATAGCAACGCCATTTCCCCTACTGCAGAATCTGCTTTAGGTTGCGGTGCCATGTATTATAAGAGAGGCAATACAGCCAAAGCCATTGACTATTTCGAGCAAGCCATTAAGTTGGAAGATGACAGAGACAAGAAAGCTGATTATTCTTTCAATATCGCCGCTATCCTGGCACACAAAAGAGAGTTTGGCGAAGCAAGACATTATGCAGCTCAGGCTTTGCAATATGATCCAAGCATGGGTAAAGCTCAATTAATCATTGCAAACTGTATCGCTGCTAATGCAGGCGGTTACAGTGACCCGGTTTTAAGGGGTGCAGTTTATTGTGCAGCTTATGATGCAGCCATGCGTGCCAAATCCATTGATCCGAAAGTTTCAGGAGAAGCAAGCAGACTGGCAGGTTCTTTCAGAAGCGGATTCCCGAAGAGAGACGATGTATTCATGGATCCTAATTATAAAGAGGGACAATCTATCTCAGTAGCGGGTGTAACTACTACATTAAGATGTAGATAATCTATGGCAGAAGACTCGCAGACAAATAAATTATTTATTATAAAATTAAGCATAACTGTTGCAATTTGGGCAACAGTTATGCTTCTTTTATTTCCTTCCTGTTCGAATGAAAAAGAAAATCTGGCTCCTGCCATTCATGAGAAAGATTCATTGCCTACATTAAAAAATATCGGAACATCTTCATTGATTTCAGATTCAGGCCTCATCCGTTACAGAATTATCACAGAGGAATGGCTCATTTACGATAAAAAAAATCCCCCCTACTGGGCTTTCGAAAAAGGTTTGTTCATTGAAAAATTCGATGAAAAGTTCCATGTCGATGCCAGCATAATGGCAGATACAGCCTATTATTACAATATCAAGAAATTATGGGAACTTCGCGGGCACGTCAGTATCCGCAACTTAAAAGGAGAACGATTCAATACGGAATTACTCTTTTGGGATCAGAATATGGGTGAAGTGTATTCAAGCAAATACATGCGCATCCAACAAAAAGACAAGATACTCACCGGTATCGGTTTCAAATCCAATCAGCAATTCACGGATTACATCATATATAATTCAACCGGTATCTTACCGGTTGTAGAACACAAGGATTCCATTCCAAGAGACTCGATAAAAAAATAAACATGTCATTATCTTTATTTATACAAATAGCTGTTACAATGGCTTTTTCCGCATTCTTTTCAGGAATGGAAATAGCGTTTGTCTCTTCTAACAAGCTTAGACTGGAAATGGAAAAAGAAAACAATGACAATATTACCAACCGCATACTGTCAGTATTCTACAAGCATTCCAATGATTTTATTTCTACGTTACTGGTCGGAAACAATATAGCGCTTGTCGTTTACGGTATTTTGATGGCACAACTCATTAAAGGATTCCTGTTTGGAGCATTGGGCGACGGGCTACTGCTTGTACTGGTGGAAACGATCCTTTCCACCCTGATTATTCTGGTTACGGGCGAATTTCTTCCCAAAACACTTTTTAAAATCAATCCTAATGCCACTCTGGAATGGTTTGCCATCCCAGCCTATTTATGCTACATCATTTTATATCCTGTATCCAAAATATCTTCCTACCTTTCTTATATGATACTCAAAATATTCGGAGCTCAGATAAAGAAAAGCAATAAAGGAAAATCTTTTACAAAGGTGGATTTGGATTATTTTATACAATCCAGCATTGACAACAGTGATGAAACAGAGGAAATAGACGATGAAGTAAAGATATTTCAAAACGCCTTGGATTTCTCAAGTATAAAAGTTCGAGACTGCATGATACCTCGAACAGAAATAGTAGCAGTGGAAGCCAACAGCCCTTTGGAGGAACTGAAATCCACATTCATTGAATCAGGAAATTCTAAAATCATTGTTTACAAAGACAATATAGACAAGATTATCGGTTATATTCACTCTTCTGAGATGTTCAAAGACGCTCCAAACTGGATGAACCATATCCGTCAGATACCAATCGTACCTGAAACGATGCAAGCCCAAAAGCTAATGAAGATATTCATGCAACAAAAGAAATCACTTGCGGTTGTGGTGGACGAATTCGGCGGTACATCCGGCATTGTCTCTCTGGAAGATTTGGTGGAAGAAATATTCGGAGAAATAGAAGATGAACATGACAACACTTCCTACATAGCCAAAAGAATCAGTGACGATGAATACGTATTGTCGGCAAGACTCGAAATAGAAAGCGTAAACCAGCAATTCGGGCTTGATTTGCCTGAATCCGACGAGTATGTCACTATCGGAGGACTTATTTTAAACGAATATCAGAGTTTTCCAAAGTTACATGAAGTTATCCGGTTAGGCAATTACGAATTTAAAATCATAAAGATATCGGCAACAAAAATCGAATTGGTAAAACTAAAAGTTCTTGAATAAACTTTTTTTTAAAAAAACTAGATTATTCGGTTCATTTTTTGTACCTTCGTGCGCTATATTATGAAAAGATGAAAATAATAACAAAATAAACAATAAATTAAATGGCAACATTACAAAAAATCAGAAGCAAAGGACCATTATTGGTCATTGTTATCGGTCTCGCATTGTTTGCATTTATTGCAGGCGATGCCTGGAAAGTCTTACAACCGCATCAAGGAGCCCAAAGTGCCGGAATCATTGATGGAGACAAAATCTCAGCACAGGATTATCAGAAACTCGTTGATGAATATTCAGAAGTAATAAAGTTCACCAGCGGAATGACTGCTTTGAACGATGATCAGCTTACACAAGTAAAAGATCAGGTTTGGCAGAACCTGGTAAATTCCAAACTTATCAAAAAAGAAACTGATAAATTGGGATTGACCGTTACAAAAGAAGAAATTGAGGATGTCATCAACAAAGGGACTAACCCAATGCTTCTTCAAACTCCTTTCAGAAACCAACAGACAGGAGCATTTGATAAAGACATGTTGAAAAAAATCCTGGCAAAATATGCAAAGATGGATATGAAGAAAATGCCTGCACAATATAGCGAATATTATCAGAAGCTATACAATCTGTGGACATTCTTCGAAAAACAACTTGCTGAAAACCTGTTGGAACAGAAATATCAGAATTTTATTGCAAAATCACTGGTTTCTAATCCTGTTGAAGCAAAACAAGCATTTGATGAGCGTACCATCCAAATGGACCTACAGCTTGCCGCTATTCCTTACACAGCTATTCCGGATGCAAGCATCAAGGTTTCCGACTCGGATTTAAAAGCTCTCTATGACAAGAAAAAAGAACAGTTCAAGCAATTGGTAGAAAGTCGTGACATCAAATATATCGATGTTCAAGTAAAAGCTAACGCTGCAGACCGCAAAGCTTTGCAACAGGAAATGACTGATTATACCAAACAACTTGCCAATACTTCAACAGATCTTGCAGCATTTATCCGTTCCACTAGTTCAACCGTAGCATACAGTGAAGTACCTGTAAGCAAGACAGCCTATCCTTCTGACGTCGCAAGCCGTTTGGACTCAACAGCTGTAGGTCAGGTTTACGGACCATACTTCAATGAAAGCGACAATACTTTCAATGCATTCAAGATAATTTCAAAGACCAGCGTTGCAGATTCCATCCAGTTCCGCCAAATCCAAGTGGTTGCCGATAGCGAAGCAAAAGTAAAGACATTGGCCGACAGCATCTACAATGCGTTGAACAGCGGTGCTGATTTTGCAACTGTAGCAAAGAAATATGGTCAGACAGGTGAAAGCAACTGGATGACTTCCAAGAACTACGAAGGCGGTGAATTGACCGGTGACAATGCCAAATATATCAATACTTTGAATGGTATGGCTGTCAACGAAATCAAGAATCTGGCAATCGGTCAGGCAGATGTAATCCTGCAAGTTCTTAACAAGAAGAATATGGTTGAGAAATACAATGTCGCAGTTATCAAGCGTACAAACGAATTTAGCAAAGAGACTTACAACAAGGCTTACAATGATTTCAGCCAGTTTGTTGCATCCAATCCGACTTTGAAAGACATGCAGGCAAACGCTGAAAGAAAAGGTTACCGTTTGCAGGAACGTCAAGATTTATACAGCAACGAACATAATGTTTGCGGAATACATTCTACTCGCGAAGCCATGAAATGGATTTTCGCTTCAAAGAAGGGTGATGTTTCTCCATTGTATGAGTGCGGTGATAATGATCATCTACTGGTTATTGCAACAACAGGTATCAACGAAAAAGGTTATGCTTCACTTGAGAAGGTAAAACCAATGCTCCAAGCTGAAATCATTAGAGACAAGAAAGCTGAAAAGCTGATGACTCAGATAGCTCAAGTAAAATCTATAGCAACGGCTAAATCAGTTGCCAATGTCCAGACCGATACTATCAAGCATGTCACTTTTGCCGCTCCTGTATTCGTAGGAATGACACGCGCCAGCGAACCAGCCTTGGCCGGTGCAGCTGCAAAGACTGCAGTAAACACATTGAGCAAGCCGGTTAAAGGTAATGCAGCTGTTTATGTATTCCAGATTTACAACAAGCAGAAGACCAATGAAAGATTTGATGAGAAAACCGAAGAGGCTACTATCTCACAAATGTCTCTTAGAGCTGCAAGCCGCTTCATTGCTGACTTATACCAGAAAGCTGATATTGAAGATACTCGTTACTTGTTCTTCTAATAGAATAACGGACAACAAAAAAAAGGTTCAACCATTCCGGTTGAACCTTTTTTTATTATTATTTATAAACTATCAATTGTTCTCCGGACGAAGTTTTCGTACGGTAACAGCGGTCTGCCACATTTCGCTTTCACGCAATTTGCGTAATTCCTCATTTAATTTCTGACGATAATCCGGTTTGGAGTTGGAATCAATTGAAATCTGAGCTTCATTACCTGTCTTTACGCTATGGTATAACTTCTGCATTACAGGTTTGATTGCATCATGGAACGGACCCATCCAGTCCAAAGCACCACGTTGAGCTGTAGTGGAGCAGTTTGCATACATCCAGTCCATACCATTCTTTGCAAACAACGGCATCAAGGACTGAGTCAATTCTTCTACTGTTTCATTGAAAGCTTCAGAAGGAGTATGTCCGTTCTCACGAAGTACTTCATATTGAGCTGAAAGAAGACCCTGAATGGCACCCATCAAAGATCCGCGTTCTCCTGTCAGGTCAGAATAAACCTCACGTTTGAATGTGGTCTCAAACAAATAACCGGATCCGATACCAATACCCAAAGCCAGGCAACGTTCTGTAGCATGACCTGTTGCATCCTGGTAAATGGCAAAAGAAGAGTTCAAACCGCGTCCTTCCAAGAACATGGTACGAAGGGATGTACCTGAACCTTTAGGTGCAACCATGATTACATCCACATCTTTAGGAGGAATTATACCGGTACGGTCATTAAACGTAATGCCAAAACCGTGAGAAAAATACAAAGCTTTACCCTTTGTAAGATTCTTTTTTACAACCGGCCACATTTCAATCTGTGCTGCATCAGACAACAAGAATTCGATTATTGTTGCCTTTTCACAAGCTTCTTCAATTTCGAAAAGAGTTTTTCCGGGAACCCAACCATCAGCAACTGCCTTATCCCAAGTTTTGCTTTTACGTTGTCCTACGATAACATTGAAACCGTTATCACGGAGATTCAAAGACTGACCGGGACCTTGCACACCATAACCAATGATTGCAATAGTTTCGTTTTTCAATACTTCACGTGCTTTTTCCAATGGAAATTCTTCGCGGGTCAGGACATGTTCCATAACACCGCCAAAATTCATTTCTGCCATTTTGTTAAAAATTTTATGTGACTCAATGTCACGTTATTAAATAATTAGTTAAATACAATTTTACTGCGGCAAACGACCTCATTGTTGCTGTTCTTGATCTCTATGTCGTTTTCGCCTTCTTTCTTCGATTCCTCATAAAAAGAAAGCGTATCGCCATAATAACTCTCAGCTACATAAGCCACTTCGAATCGTTTTACCTGCCTTTGCCGGAACTGCTCTATGGTGAACAAATCCAACACATGCTCTATATACTTGATACTGTTTACATGCCCGTTAATGTCAATATCACTGTATTGCACTCCATATTCACGAACCGGTGTCAAGTCCTTGCTCATATTAATCCTTCCGGGCTTGTCAATTGGACAAGGTTTATCAGTAATATAATCGGCTATACTTCCTCCATGAAGTGCCAGCAAGTCAGTTGGTTTGCGTGTCTCCATATTAATCATCGCCCATACCGAACGAGCGTATCCTATTTCATGGCCATCCATGTCCAATACTGCATAATTACGATTGGTAAACAGTTTATAGACGTCCTCCACCCAAGTCTGAATGGAAAAAGACTCATATTGTTTGGGCAAGCGCTTCATTTCTACTGCCAGACGAGACAACACCCAGGTATAATGATTCTCATTTATGGTAGCCATTCCGAAACCTCTCTCTTTGGCGTGATAGCTGGCACAATTCAATAAATGATTGCCCAAGATATTCCACTTCAAGTTTCCGTTGAAGTCCACATGAAAAGGTTCCGCTATAAAACTATATGTGCCTATTTTATTATTGTCCATACTCATTCACTTTTTTTTGAGGCGATATAATGTGCTTCCCGATCTGCCAGGTAAGCATCGAGACGCTCCACGTTTCCTTTCGTGATGGCTATACGTCCGGAGCGAACAAACTGAATAACACAATCATACTCTTTCAATCCTTCATACAGAGATATGATTTCATCCGTCATTCCCGTTTTCTCCACAATGGAATAAGTCGGATTCACTTCCACCATCATGGCATTGTGCATCCGCACTACTTTAGATATATTTCTGTTTTCCAGAATATTCTGGGTCGATATCTTATACAGCGCCGTTTCCAGAATGAAAACATCCCGGTCAGTATAATAATTAGCCTGAAGCACTTCTATCTTTTTCTCAATCTGCTTGGTTATCTTCGAGATCGTATCCTCATCACTCATGGCCGTAATAGTGTATTTATGAACACCCTGAGTGGAAGATGCCGAAACGTTCAAGCTTTCTATATTCACTTGTCTGCGGGTAAAAACAGCCGTTATCTGATTCAGAACTCCGGCAATGTTCTCCGAATAGACTATCAATGTATATAATGTTTTACTCATAATCTGGTTCTTTAACATTCCAACAACATTTCATTAATCGGTGCTCCCGGAGGAGTCATCGGCAACACATTGCCTTCTTCGATAACTGCCACCTCAAGCAAATAGGGCCCTTCCGCATTCAGCATTTCACTGATACCAGCCTGCAAGTCCTTTCTGTCAATTACCCGTTTTGCAGGAATGTCATACGCCTGAGCTATTTTCACGTAATCCGGATTCATCATCGGTGTAAAGGAATACCGGTGACGGAAGAACATAGCCTGCCACTGACGTACATTCCCCAAATAATTATTATTCAAGACGATGATCTTTACAGGGGCCTGCTGTTCCATAATGGTTCCCAGTTCCTGAATACACATCTGCAAACCGCCGTCACCCAAGAAAAGGCATACGGTCCTGTTCGTTCCGAATGTAGCTCCTATGGCAGCCGGCAATCCGAATCCCATCGTACCCATACCTCCGGATGTTACTATGCTGCGGTTCTGCGTAAATTTGAAATAACGGGCAGATATCATCTGATTTTGACCTACATCCGTAACCAGAATTGCCTGGTGTGAAGTAGCCTCGCTTACTGCATTGACCACCTCTCCCATCAAAATGGGACCTTCGCCCGGATTGAGCTCTTTCTTGATAACCTCGTTATATTCTTTTTCTTCATAGGGCGCAAAACTGTCAATCCATTCCTTATGTTGATTGGCCTTCATCATGATAGTCAATTTCTTCAGCGTCTTCTTGCAGTTGCCTAACACAGCAACATCCACTTTCACATTCTTGTCTATCTCTGTGGGATCTATATCCAGATGGATAACCTTAGCCTGCTTCGCATAAGTTTTCAAATCTCCCGTCACACGGTCATCAAAACGCATGCCCACAGCTATGAGGACATCACATTCATTGGTCTTGACGTTCGTTCCCAGATTTCCGTGCATTCCCAGCATTCCTTTATTCAAAGGATGATTGGATGGCAATGCCGACAATCCTAATAGAGTGCAACCGCAAGGCATATCTCCTTTTTCGACGAAAGCCTTCAATTCTTCCGTAGCGGCTCCCAATTCAACCCCTTGTCCTACAAGCACAAAAGGTTTCTTGGCATTATTGATAAGTTCCGTTGCCTTTACCAGTGAAAGCGGATCCGTATCAGGTTCAGGCAAATAACTGCGGACATAATCCACCACTTTAGGTGCATAATCCTCTATCTGCTCCACCTGGGCATTCTTGGTAAAGTCGAGAACAACAGGTCCGGGACGGCCGGTACTTGCTATATAAAATGCTCTGGCCACTGCCCATGCCACATCTTCCGCACTACGTATCTGATAGCTCCATTTGCTGATTGGCTGTGTAATACCTACCAAATCGACTTCCTGGAAAGCATCGGTTCCCAGAACAGCTTTGCCCACTTGTCCTGCTATAACGATAATCGGAGTACTATCCATCATGGCATCGGCAATTCCCGTTATCGTATTGGTAGCACCGGGACCGCTGGTAACCAGGCACACTCCCACCTTACCGCAAACTCTGGCAAATCCTTGTGCTGCATGAGCAGCCCCTTGCTCGTGACGAACCAGAATATGTTTGATTCTATCTGTATGATCGAAGAGCGCATCGTACACAGGCATAATACTTCCTCCGGGATAACCGAAGATAGTATCAACGCCCTCTGCTTCCAGAGAACGCATCAAAGCCTCAGAGCCACTGATTTTGTCATTATTCATCATATCTTTCACTTTTTTCTGTCAGTCAATGATTCTTACTCCACCCTTGTCTGCCGAACTTACCATCGAAGCATAAGCCTTAAGGCTCTTTGGCACATTTCTTTCACGGGTTACCGGAGTCATTGGCCGTGAAGCCAATTCAGATTCGCTCAACTTTACATTAATACTTCTGTTGGGTATATCTATTTCTATTAGGTCGCCATTAACCAGCTTGCCGATGTTTCCTCCGGCAGCAGCTTCAGGAGATACATGTCCGATGCTCAGTCCTGAGGTTCCTCCACTGAAGCGGCCATCGGTAATCAAAGCACATTCCTTGCCCAAATGCTTTGACTTGATATAAGATGTCGGGTAAAGCATTTCCTGCATTCCGGGTCCTCCCTTAGGTCCTTCGTGGGTAATAACCACTACATCACCTTTCACAACCTTGCCTCCGAGAATTCCATCGACTGCAGCTTCCTGTGAATCGAAAACTTTGGCTGGACCTGTAAACTTCCAGATGCTTTCATCCACACCGGCAGTCTTTACCACGCAACCGTCCTGAGCAATATTTCCATGAAGAATGGCCAGACCTCCGTCCTTGGTGTAAGCATGATGCAAATCACGAATACACCCTTCGGCTCGGTCCGTGTCGAGTTCCTTGTACGTATTGGCCTGTGAACCCATCACAATATTATAATGATTGCCGGGCGCACTGGAGTAAATGCGTCGGGCCTCATCGGAAATTTTTCCATCAGTGATGTCATATTCCGATATAGCTTCGCCCAAAGTCATTCCGTCAACCCTGTGAACAGCCGTGTTTACCAGCTTTCCCTTGGCTAATTCGTGCATGATGCCCATGATGCCTCCAGCCCTGTTTACATCCTGCACATGATAAAGCGGAGTATTGGGTGCTACCTTGCACAGACAAGGAACACGACGGGAAAGCATATCGATGTCGTCCATCTTGAAATCGGCTTCTGCTTCATGAGCAATAGCCAACAGATGAAGAACCGTATTGGTGGATCCTCCCATGGCAATATCCAAGGTCATGGCATTCAGGAATGCATCCCTTGTTGCTATACTGCGAGGGAGAACGCTTTCGTCTCCGTCTTCATAATATTTATATGTATTCTTCACAATCAGTCGGGCCGCATCCTTAAACAAATTTATTCGGTTTGCATGTGTAGCCAATATGGTTCCGTTTCCTGGCAAAGCCAATCCGATAGCCTCATTTAGGCAGTTCATGGAGTTTGCCGTGAACATACCCGAACAGCAACCGCAAGTGGGACAAGCTTTTTCTTCTATTCTTGCGACTTGTTCGTCACTCATTGTGGTATCGGCGCTCTTTATCATGATATCGATCAAGTCAAGCTGTTTGCCGTCGAGCAAACCGGCTTCCATCGGTCCTCCGGAAACAAAAACAGCCGGAATATTGAGTCTCATGGCAGCCATGAGCATTCCCGGAGTGATTTTATCACAATTGCTTATGCATACCATAGCATCAGCCTTGTGCGCATTGACCATGTATTCCACACTGTCGGCAATGATATCCCTTGATGGCAAAGAATACAACATGCCGTCATGTCCCATGGCGATTCCGTCATCAATGGCAATCGTATTGAATTCTGCAGCAAAACAACCCAACTTTTCAATTTCAGCTTTCACCAACTGGCCCACTTCGTGCAAATGAGTATGACCGGGAACAAACTGTGTGAAAGAATTCACGATGGCGATGACCGGTTTTCCCATCTGTTCTTTTTTCATGCCATTGGCAATCCATAGAGCTCTTGCTCCTGCCATGCGACGACCTTGCGTGCTAATGGAACTGCGTAACTGATGCTTCATAACTTTATCAATTAAAAAAGCCTTCCCCACGTATGTGAGAAAGGCTCTACCTTATGTTTCTTAATTCATAAATACACACACAACCTTTCTCACGCTCTTGATGTGACCACCACGACGTGTAGAATAATATGCAAAATAGCAAGATTAGATAGTGTACTTACGTTCATTTCTCTTTCATTTTGATTTCGAATGCAAAGGTATAACGTTATTTTGTAAATATCAAACAAAATGAATATTTTTTTGAGATTAAAATTATTATTTGAAAGAAAAGAGGGGATAAAACACTTGATTTAAAAGATTATAGGGCATAAAAAAAGACAGATTAAAACAATCTGCCTTTTTCTTCCTTATTAAATAGTAGTTTATTCGTAAATCATATAAGAATCCAAACCTCTGTTGCGCAAAGTGACATTCATCAGTTGAACATACTTTTTGTACTGGTCGGGAGTCAACGTACCTTTCATTAATTTGAAGTCCCCGTAGACTGCCTCGCGAACGCGCGCCGGCTGTTTCTTTTCATTAGTATTGGCGGCTCTTGACATCTTGTCACAAAAATACTCATTAATGGAAGCCACCTTTTCTGCCTGGTCGTCAGTCAGATTCAAATATCTGCCTAAAAGACTGACATTCACTTTCATGTCAAAATCATCATTCTTTACTCTGTTACCTGCAAAACATGTAGCGTTGATACCTAACACAACGGCTACTACAATCATTAAACGTTTCATAATACCTAAAAAATTAAATGTTACCTAAAAACAAAATTGATTGTAAAAACAATCTCTATTACCTTTTTCTGTATGCAAAGATAATCTGCGTTCGATAACAAAATATCATTTTAACGTTAAAATGATTTAACATGATGCATAATGCACGTATTTTTGACTTATATCAAGACATATTACATTTATATTACGAATTTACGTATCCTTTCTCTTATCAATACTTGTTCTCCAAAAGGATCTGAGTAATACGCTCGGCAGTTCTTCCGTCCCATCTTTCTGGAACCGCACAAGGTTTCCAGGCACCGGACACCAGTTGTTTCACAGCTTCACCCAATTGAGCGGCATCCTCTCCCACCAGGACATTGGAGCCGATGTTCACAGTTTCTATATGTTCGGTATAGCTATTCAGAGTGATGCAGGGAATTCTGTTGAAGGTAGCTTCTTCTGCCACATTGCCGGAATCGGTAATGATACCTTTGGCTCTCGACGTGAGATAACCGAATTCCAGATAGGATAAAGGATCTATAAGATGCAGGTTACCGGCATCGGGCACCAGTTCCTTTATTTCTTTATGGGCATAATCGTGCACGGGAGCGATGATTGGAACTCCGGCAGATTCTTTTACTGCTGCCTCCAGCATTTTCTTCAGATTGGCTTTATCGGCCAAAAGGACACGGCGATTAATAGTAAAGACAAGATAGCCACCATCCGTGAGATTCAGCTCCGTAAAGACCGAAGGCTTCGTGAAGCGTGAATTGTTGAACCTCAGCGTGTCCATCAGAATATTTCCCACCATATATACTTGCAGATTCTCGGAATCCACGCGGCTCACATTTCTGTTGGAGCTTACTCCGGCGGTGAAAAGAAGATCTGAAAGTCCATTGATGACCAGACGGTTTATCTCCTTCGGCATGTTGATATCGAAAGAGCGTGTTCCCGCTACGAGATGAGCAAGGGTGATGCCTTTCTTTTTGGTTACGATAGCCGCCGCCATGGTCGAAGTGAGATCATCCACAACGATGACCACATCCACCGGATGAACCTCCAGTTCCTTTTCGAAGGCAAACATGGTCATACCTGCCAACTCATTCAGATTGGCACTATCCACTCCCAGATACTCATCGGGGGCATCTATCTGCAAATCGGAAAACAAGGACGGCTCCAGAGTGGGGTCGCTCTTCTTTCCCGTGTATATCAGTCTATAAGAAATTTCTTTTCCTTCTTCCGAAGCCTTTTTGATGGCTCTGATAATAGGTGCCACCTTCATGAAATTGGGTCGGGCACCTGTCACTATACAAACTTTTACCATTTCTTTGCTTATTTGTTTATGCAAACTTAAACAAATAATTTGACTTGCGGCATTTTTTAGGCCAAAAAGATAAGAACAGCCTGCTAGCCGCAACAGAGAAGGATTAGAGTCGGAGGTTCATGTTCCCACGCAGATTCTATTTATTCTGGTGGCCATTCTCAAGTTTTTCCCATTCTTTCATTGCTTCCTTCCAATCGGTTTGACTACCACTGGCTATAGCTTCCTGCTCTTTCTGTGCTTCATCGCGAGCTTTGTCACGAGCGCGTTTTGCCTTCATATCCGCAATGGTGGCATCGTCCAATATTTGGATGGCACCACGCCGAATGGCATCCTGCAGTTCTTCATCACCAAAAGCCTTGCCCGGTTCATTGAAATCAGAGATATTGAACTCATAAGCCGTCCGTAACTCATGCCGTATGGTTTTCTGTTGAAAACGGTTCCCTGCATTCTTCAATCGGAGCAACTTACCTATCTCTTTGATCTCTTGCTGTGAATATTTGTCTCTACCCATATTGAACTGTATTTGAACTTAACGATACAAAGATACATTCTATTTGCTCAAGAATTGGATCAAGACAAAAATATTTTATGCTATCTTAGTACAAATTCTAAGCAGAATATCTCAAGGTCTGCCAATAACGGTTGAACAGCCCCTTATTGGTCATGTAGGGGAATCTATCTATAAAGTTTATAACCTCTTGCATATATTATACAAGAGCCGAAGTAAACCACTGTTCCGGGATATTTTTGCTGAAGAAAGAAGAAAATCATACTTTTTTTTGAAAAAATCAAAAATAATTTGGACTACGCAAAAAGGCTGCAGAACGGCCCTCTACCTTTGCATCATCAAACAAAGGAATTGTCTTGTAAACGAGAGCAGAGCCAGGTTTACTTGAGACTTGCCAAGTGCAGCAGACAAGGCGAAAATGGAAGTATGGGTGAGTGGTTGAAACCGGCACACTGCTAACGTGTTGATCCAATAGGATCCGGAGGTTCGAATCCTTCTACTTCCGCTTTTATTGGGGTGTTCTCCAACGGCAACGAGAGCTGACTGTAAATCAGCCGTCATTCGACTTCACAAGTTCGAGTCCTGTCGCCCCAACTATATGGAGTAAGTAGCTCAGTTGGTAGAGCACTGGTTTGTGGCACCAGTGGTCACGGGTTCGAATCCCGTCTTACTCCCTTTTTCGCTTCAATAGCTCAGTTGGCAGAGCAGCTCACTTGTAATGAGCAGGCCGTAGGTTCGAGTCCTACTTGAAGCTCAACATAGCGGGATGTAGCAGAAGAAGTCTTCAACATGGATTTAACGCCATCATCGAAAACTTCTTTTGTTATTATCCGCATCTTAGCAGAAGATTCAACTTCTCTTTTACTTTGGTCAGCACATCTTTTAGATCTTCCAATTGGTTTCCCTCCTGGCATTGCTGAATCATGGCTACGGCTTTCGTCATCAGTTCGTAATCTTCCATCGTCAATGGAGATTCCGAGATTGAATAATCGGGATCTTCATAGCGGTAGTATTTGTTATCATAGACATCTATCGGAGCATTGTAACCCAACTTGTCTGATCTCATTATCTGAATATCGGCTTGTACGGTTCGTATGGACACACCTTTCGTTATCCCTTCCATATCGTAAAGGGCATCCGAGCAGGCTTCGACCAAATCATCCAGAGTCCATCGTCTGTACCTGTTCCGCAGGCATCGGTCTATAGTTTTGTAGCGTATCAACGCATTCTTGTTTACTGGCATTACTGTGTGTAAAATCTGATTGGTTCATAATTCTTGTTTTTTATATGTACCACAGTCTGCCAGTGATAAAAGAGACGGCCGGCCGATTGGGCACAAAAAAAGTTGGAAAGCTTTTGAGGACTTCCCAACTATCTCCTTTATCTTGGATTAATCTTGTCTGTTGTTTAACAACTACAGTATCGATAGCAATGGAAACATCCCTCAAGCGTGCTTGTATAAAAGCTGCTAAAGCTATGGAACTGCCTTGTTGTCTGTATGTTCATTCTTTGTTTCAGCATTGTTATCTGTTTAATACGTTGTAATTCGGGTGCAAAGGTAACTGTTTCTCGAAGATTCCAATAAGGTTTCTGCCGTTTTAACCATTTGCGGGTGTAAAATAACTATGTCGGTACGCAGTCTTTTTGCGTAACGGACAATTATATTACTAAATATGGTATTTTTTTACTGCCAAAGGTGTCAATTCTTTAGTTGGTTGATACATATAAAACAACTCAACATGAGAATATGCAGATTTCAAAAAGAAACCATCTCTCTATTCTTCACATTCTATTGCTAGAAATTCCTTCTTACAATTCGGATCGACTAGGCAATCATTTAAAGAGTCTGTTTGAATTATATAATCAACCCCATCTACATTCAAAACAATAGCAGGAATCTCACACGATATTTGATTAGGACGGTATTCTATTGTCATCATAAACATTATCCATATTCTCGATTATTATTTGTTAGACATTGGAGTCGTAAGTTGCCTTATCTGGCTAAATCGAATTTATTTATTTGATGCAAGTAGTTCTCTATCATCTGCATTGAGGGATTCTGTTATTACATACAGAACCTCAATGTTTGGTTGAGACTTGTTTATACACCATTTGGAAATAGTCGTTTAGCCTTTTCTTATGTTTTCTGCCAACCATTTATTGGTTTTCCTTTTTTGTAAGTACAATTTTCAAGCAATTCGCTGGATTCATATTTTCACGTTTGTTTTACTACAAGAAGAGCGAAATTCTCTTATATTAGTGCAATACACTAATTATCATACCAAAGACTACTATAATTATGGTTTTTCATATGCTGTTTAGCATCATATTACCACAATCCTGTATATTTTCTGATTTGAAATTCAAAAAGAAAGGGACATCCGGATTGTTTCCAATGTCCCTCTCTCATATAATATTGCTTTTCGCTTGTTAACGTTAGATTTGCAGACCCATCAATACGTGTAGATCTTCGCTTATCATATATTTATTATTTCACTGTTGCTTTAATCATCTTCTTTCCAGCAGCGTTGGAAGCATCTTTCCCGTACCAAGATGAATATTTACCTGCCGGTAGATCAGAAAGGACGAATGCGTTACATTTTCTGCCAGCAATAACCTTGTCAGTAGCAGCAGTATTTACGGCTGTTGCTATCATGCTTACAAGAGCGCCCAAACCACTGCTACCACCATTGATGCTTGTATCAACAGTTATTTTTCCTTCTCTTGAATACAAAGTCTGTCCTGTCTTGGTAGAGCGCAATACATATTCAACATCTACGGTCAAAAGACCACCAATATTGTTACGTCTCCAATCCTTGATGATAGTAAACATGGCTGCATCTGCGCCCAGAATCTTCTGGAATATTCCTAAGTCACCTTCAATGAACTGTTCAGCGTCGTAAGCACTCTCTTGCTGAAACATTTCCATGGTCAGATATGGAGAATAAACGTAATATCCCTTTTCACAGAGAGGTAAATACATGGTTGTATAGAAGTAGTCCTTTGCTTCTGTATGCGTCGTTTGGTTGATTGGCGGCATGATTGCAATTGTCAACGGTTTCTCTTCGTACATGGCAGGATATTGCTTGCCCATTGTCATGGGTGTAGTACAGGATGATACCAATGCTACTACGGTCAAAGCGAATAATATGATTTTTTTCATTTTTCCAATTGTTTTATGATACGTGAAATGTATTTCTCTGATTCCGGATAAAGTGCTATTTCCTTTTTCAAGAAACTTAGCCCTTCATCTTTTTTGCCAGTTTTGTACAACTGATAACCATACTCTGCAAACATTCCCGGAGGAACAACACCACGAGTACCTTTCTGCTTATCTGTCAATTTCTTATACTGTTCCAACATTTTCACTTGAAGTTCTTCTGTTGACTTCTTGTTGTATTGGTATGTTGCGTCTTCATAATTATACCATGAATACAAAGACTGGGTTGTTGTGCAGGATGACAATGTCAAGACTGCAACAAGAATAAAAAATATCTTTTTCATTAGGGTAGTATTATCTGTTTAACTTCTTGTGTAGATACAAAGACCTTTTTCTCGTAGAGAGTCTTGCCATCGCAGCTGACCTTTAAGGTGCGAGTTCCGGTTCCTATACCATATTGGGTACCTCGACGATTGGATTTTTTCCCCTTTACAACCTTGGCAGTAAATGGTTGTCCATTATCGATAGTGACTTGAACGTCTTTTCCTGCATATTGCTTTGAGCTAACAAACAGCAGATATGCCATATCTTCTTTTCCTGACTGCTGAGCGACCGGAAAATTTGCCTTGCAACTGAATAATATCAATGGCAGGGCCAATAAATACAGTAACTTTTTCATTTGACTTGTTCTATTATGTAATTCTCCATGTTTGAGGAATCAATACTCTCTGAAGACTTAACTTCAACAAAAGAATATTCTGTTTCGGGTGTATCACCACCTGTAGAAAGCACCTTTGCCTGTCCAACAATCTTTCCTGGCAAAGTTATCATGATACCAGTCTGAGGGTTCTTGACTTTCTTTCCTTTTGTCATTACTGAAAATGTCATACCTTCTTTGATACCTTGGCTCTTACCTCCGGCAATCAATACAGAACCCGCATCGTAGGAAAGGAAGAACGTTTTCCATGGACTGTTGGTACATTTATTGATAATATTCTCCACCAACTGGTCGATAGCTCCTGAGATAGCTTTATCACTCAATGTTGCATCAAAACTAGCTTGTCCACCAACACCCATTGTTGTTTTGGTTGTAAGTTCTGCTGAACCTTTTGCTTCATCCGAATAAATGATCAAGCCAGTGGAAACATCTACTAGTCTTACAGCCACTGCAGCTTCTACAGTTTGAGTCTTTTGCGATGAAAAGACACCATTCTTGCCCGTATTCTTTCTGCCAAATTCAGTAATTGAACCGATAATCATATAATCGGCACCTATCGCGGCCGATCCTTTTTCACCTTTCTGGCACTCTTCCAATAACGATGCGAGGTCGCTTCGTTCAAGCAATAGAAATTTTCCGGATGCAGCAAGCTTTGCCGACAAGATATCCAATGCCTGTTTACCCATAGGATCATTTTCCTTGTCATAAAAGATGCCTTTTGCATACTGAGTTTCATTAGAAAAACGTCCAATAGCTACTTTTCTCTTTAGAACCATGCCTTCATTCTGAAGTTTCGTGGTTGGGGTTTCTACAATCTCAGTTTTTCGCTGCGCCAAGGAAGGCAACGTAATTACCAAAACCATAGCAAAAATGATTAACTTCTTCATATCTATATGTATTTAAATTAAAATTCATATCCTACTCTCAAGGTAACGCATTCTGCATTTTGCACTCTAGGTTCACGTGTATAATCCATACTTGAATAGTTAAGGAACCGATCGAATGTCTCAAATTCTAGCTTTTCAACAGCATAACCAATCGAAATGTTTACAGCTTGTTTCGCATTAGTCGCAATACGGCAACCGACTGAAAGATTCCAGAACATACCTCCGTTATTGGTTACGAAGGTACCAGCCTTGCCATCAATAAAAGGGGCAATTTTTCCCTTTGTGAAGTTCATACGGGCATTCGCATAAATAGGAATATCCACTTTACTCTCTCTGATATCCAAAGGAATATCAGAACTTCCCTTTGTCTCATACGTCGACATAAAATGGAAGCCTGCACCTGCACCCAAGAAGATATAAGGGTTGAACTGATAGCCGTGAGTGGTGTTAATCACAAAACGACCAAAGTCATAGTCTCCGTTGCCGACATCATAGCCAATATCAATAAAACCACGATAACAATTTCCAGAAGCGTTTTGGGCATTTGATACCATACAAGCCAAACAAATCAGCATAACTAACAAAAATAATTTTTTCATATATATTAAAGTTTAAGTGTTACTTCTAATTTATGATGCAAACATAAAGAGTGACAGTGCAGCCTTTCTGCATTATTGAGCAAAAATGTACTTACAATTACGTTTCATTCTTCCATTTCCACGTTATAGCTTTTAAGAAGCTTGTATATATGGGCATTAGGCTCAAAATCATACAATCGGTTTATGAGTAAACCTGTGGATTCCCAAATGCCTTGGTAAGTAGCGTTGATGAGAGCTTTAAGGCAAAAAATCACATTGGTATCCAATTCCTGAATATCATTCATGATATCAGCAACCAAATATTCTCTTTTCCCTATCTTTAATGGATCCCCTTCTATCACATAATAGCCAACACGATAGAATACCTCAGTCATTTGAAATGTGTTTGGCATATATCCCTTGGGACATACAGGAATAGCTTCAATTACCTTACAACTAGTTCCGTCAGCGGAAAGATGCTTGTAGTACATCTCCTCTGTTGCTTTCATGGTGGAATTCAGTATATTCAGATTGTCACACCATTCATTGATAGAAACTTTCATCTCCATACAGGCTGTCTTTTGTTCTTCTGTAGGCATAAGATTTGCCAGTCGCTCAGCATGAAATACAATTGCCTTGCAACTTTCCTGTGCAAATTCTGCTAAAGTATGAAGCTTTTTGAACCTTCTTTCTATTGTCTCAGTCTTGATAATTTTTGTTTTCATCTTTGTATCTCCTGTCTTAATAGTGATACAAAGAAAAAAAAGAAGAGTGCAGTCTTTCTACACTCTTCTTATAAATCTTTCATAACAGGATGGATACATCCGACTATTTATCCTTTTCGTACATATTGGTCAATCCTTCTGCCAATCTTTTCATCTCAGTTCTTAAATGCTCAGGTTTAATAATTTCTATCTGGTCACCATAAGAACGAATTTGTGAACGAAGCTCATAGTTGTCTTTCACTTTCAGGGTTATCTCCCAATGTTTATCATCCACTTGAATGAGCTGAGAAGATTGAGATTCATGTAACGGTTTAGTCATGATATAGCCAAGAGCTTTCTCATTAACGTGTAGCACAACTGTTTCTACAGGATTATTCGTTACTGATACGCCAACTACATCACTATAGTAATCGTCAAAGTCAAAATCATCATCAAGAGGCTCATAAGGTTTAGAAGTCTCTTCAACAGATAATATTCGGTCGATGGCAAAATTTGACAGATAATCCTGAAAATCAATACGTTTTGCTACAAGAAACCAACGATTGTTATATTGTTTCAAATGATATGGGCTTACTGTAATGATACGTTCTTCCTTACCGAAAGGTTGGTATTTCAATTCTATCACGCGCTTGTTGACAATGGCATCAAATAGAGGCTTGTAGAAATTGTTCATACCTTTCAGATATGGGTTATTCTGAAAGTTCACGACTGATTTAGCATTTTCACCAAGCTGGCTAGTAGAGTATAGGTGATTCTCTACGTCTTCCAACCATTCAAATTGAGGAACACCTTCAAAACGCTTCAACAGAGTCAGCGCATCATGGATGAGGTTTATTTCTTCCTGATTGATAGGCTGCTCTTTTATTGATGCATTACGTTTGTGATAGCGATAGTACTTCTTATGACCTTCTTGAATTGCATCAATTATCATACGATAACCTTCTTCGCTTTCAATGAACTTCAGGTCCTCCTGAACCTGCCGTTTCTTTACACCTTCACCCTTGTTTGTATTACCATTGTAGATGTACAATGCTTCATTACAGGCTTTCACTAGATCTTCAATGTAATATCGACGGCCCCAATTACCCAAGCACTTATCAAGTGCCTGGTACCGTATCTGAGCATTTTTATTTGTTGGCATAATTTTGATTTAATGTTCACTGCAAAGGTCTAATATATCATTTCTATTCTCCCTTATCTTCCGCTACCATTCCCATCTGCAGCCCGCCGTCTCCAAACTCATACAGCAATTCTTTTGTAAAAGCATTGTCGGTATTCATTGTGGTGTCATTCATCTCTATATCTGTGATGGTGTTGGCCATTACATATATGTACATGGCGATGACTACCTGAATCATGGTGTTGAGTTCTTTCTCTGTGGCATTAGGGGAACCGTGTGATTCAGCATTGCGCAGTGACTTGAGGAGATCAAGATACTGGTAGAGTTGCTGATGGGTTTCATCATGACTGTATTTCAGGTTTCTCAGAAAGCCGAAGGTCATGATAGCATCAGTCAGGGTGGCACCCTTTCCTATTTCTTTGGATTGAAGTTCCTTGTTGTTTATCAGGTAATATATCTTCTTCAGGAAAAGTTCGAACTTCGTGACTATAGTGGAAAGATGGCGACGCTTGTCCACTATCTTCATCCTACTCTGACATACCAAACGATTCAGGGAATCCAATAACATATCATTCGCCCCATCGAGCGAATCAATAGTCTTCGACGTAATAACTTTCACAAGATAGCACGCAATCTCGTCGATGGGACGCATACCCTTCAATGCTTCGTCCAGACTGCCGCCTAACTTCTTCTCAATGCCAGTGTAAAAGAGTATTGGATTATACTTGAACTCATCCTGCTGCTTGTAGTTCTCATACATCACCTTGGCCATCTGGGTCATCACATTCTTGTAGAAGTCGGTGTTCTCAAACAGCTTACCGAAGGAGTCCATCTGCTCACAGTAACAGTTGCGTGCCACCTCATCAAATATCTGCGGGAAGATGCTTTCCTCAAACTGCTTCTCATCAGTGTTGTTCGCCTGTTTGGTGAGCTTCTTCTTGGCTGTAACCATCATCTTGTCATAGATGCTCTCCACTATTACGCGGTCGGCTTCCGAGAACTTTCCCTGATACATCAGGTTCACCTTGTCTATGATGTTCTTCAGCAGGTCACGGTTGTCATCCGGTTTGGCACTACCTTTGGGATTCTCACCTTTAACATCCACACCTCCTTCAAGGGAGATGCTGACGGGGGTACCTTCCCTAAACTGACTGTTGATAAGCATGATCTTCTTGTTGAGGTCGGGATGCTCATGAGCGGTTTTTGGGAGCAGCTTGTATAGATAGAAAGCATAATAATAGGCTTTCAGCAGTTTCGTGTCGAATGTTCGGGCAATGATGACCATATATGAATAGAAGCGGATGAAGTTCTTCACCTTCGAACGGACCTCAAACTTCTGTTCTTCTTCCAGCTCGTCAAATTTATCCAGCACTGGTTTGTAACAGTTGCTCAATGCGCCGAGTACATTTTTCTGGTCTCTGTGCTGTGCGTATAATTCATAAAAATGTTCTTCATCTTCTATTGTCCACAGATGATACTGTTCGATGTCTTTGCGGAATTTATATACATAGTTCACGTCCACCGGATTTATCAGTTCTGTACCTTTATAAAAAGGTTCGAAAGCCTTTTTGATTTCTTCTGAAGTATTGGAGAAGTCCAGAATATAGGTATCCACCTTGCGCTTTTCCCACCTGTTCAGTCGCGATAACGTCTGCACCGCCTTCACATTCTTCAGCTTCTTGTCCACAAACATGGTATGGAGTAATGGCTCGTCGAAACCGGTCTGATACTTCTCTGCCACTATCAGCACATTATATAAGTCCGAGGCAAAGTATAGCGGCAGGCGTGCTTCTGATATGGTACGCTCTTCGGTGGAGTTCAGTTTAGTCTCTGTGTATTCCTGTTCATGAAATATCACAGTGCCGGAGAATGCTACGAGCGGTTTGACATCCGGATAGCCCTTTTCCGCACAATATTTCTTCATCTGCAGATAATATCTCACGGCATGGGCACGACTGCTGCAGACTATCATCGCCTTTGCCGCACCTTCCATACTATGCAGCGTCACCTCACGGAATTTCTCTACGAAGATGGCGGTCTTCTGCTCTATCACGTGCTGATGATTATCATGATAGGCTTTGATCGCTTTTGTGGCAGGTGTTTCCTCATATTCGGGATTATCCTCTATCTGCTTCGCCACCTCATAAGCTGTAGTGACATGCGTGAAATTCTGCAGTACATCCATGATATATCCCTCTTCGATGGCTTGTTTCATGGAATAGATGTGGAACGGACGGAACTTCTCTGTATTAGGTTCTGCTGCATCCTGGTAAGGGATGCCGAAAGTCTGCAGTGTCTTTGGTTTCGGCGTAGCCGTGAATGCATAGAAACTCAGATTAGCGTGCTGTCCCTGACTCAGCAAGTCCTCCATCAGTTCATCCTTCTGTGCTTCCAGTTCTTCTTCCGTCTTGCCTTCTATCTCAGCCATTTCCTTCAGCGCCTCATCGGTATCAGCCAGTGCTGCCTTCAACTTCTCGGCACTCTTTCCGCTTTGTGAAGAATGAGCCTCATCCACCACGACGGCATAGTGCTTACCGCTGCGATTGCTCAGTTCTTTATAGATTACGGGGAAACGATGGAGTGTACAGATCACGATGCGGGCATTATCATCATTGATGATATCGCGCAGTTTGGTAGATGGGTCACTGTCTTTTATTACTTCGATAGTCCCCTTCACGTGCTCAAAACCGAGAATGGTTTCTCGCAGCTGTGTATTCAGCACACGTCTGTCAGTGATGACAAATACCGAATTGAACATATCCTTCTGACTCTGGTCATGCAGTGATGCCAGTCGATAAGTGAGCCATGCAATGCTGTTGCTCTTGCCCGAACCGGCAGAGTGTTCTATCAGATAGTTATGCCCTGCTGTTTGTCTCTTTGTAGCATCCACCAGTTTCTCCACCACATCCAATTGGTGGTATCTTGGGAATATAATCTTGGTTGATTTCTCTTTCGTCTCCTTCTCCTTACCATGCTTATCCACGATAATCTTGAGTTTTTCCTCTTTCTGCACAGAGATATATCGTTGCAGAATGGAAAGCAGCATATCGCGTCTGAGAACCTTCTCCCAGAAATATTTGGTCACATATTCCCCATCCTCTGCCTGCGGATTACCTGCACCGCCCACGTTGCCGGCACCATTACTTCCCTGATTGAATGGCATGAAGAACGTCTTGTCTTTTTTCAGTTCAGTTGCCATACATACCTCATAAAGGTCAGCACCGAAATAGACCAATATCCTATTATTGAAATGGAAAAGGAATTCCTGCGGGTCGCGGTCTTCGCGCCATTGTTTTTTGGAGTTCTCGATGCTCTGACCTCTAAACTGGTTCTTCAGTTCTATGGCAATCACAGGGATACCGTTGAGCGATAGCACCATATCTATGGAATTTGTGTTATTCGGGCTATAGTAAAACTGTCGTGTTTCGGTGAGCACATTGGCTTCATACTTCTCCACCAAGTCTTCATTCAGTTCTGATGGTGGGGCGAAATAGCACATCCTTAGTTCTACACCCTGGTCATTGATACCATGGCGAAGCACATAGATCAGGCCGGATTCCAACACATTCTGTTGAAATACTTTATAGAGTTGTTGTTCGGCTTTGTCGCCGTATATCGTCAGATAGCGTTGCCACTGTTTAGGTTGTGTCTTGGCTATATAGTTTATCAGAGCGGTCATGTCTATGGCTCTCTCCTTATTATAATTGACCAGGTTACCTTTCTCGTAACCGCCTTCACCGAGAAGCCAACTTTCTATGTCTGCCTCGAAATCCTTTTCATTCAAACCCTCTTCTGCCATGGTGCTAAGTTTTAAGTTTTAAGTGTTAAGTTTTAAGTGTTAAGTGTTAGGGACATTCTTTACAATCCATTGGCCGGCTTTTGTCGAACCTTCATGTTTTATAAGTCCTTTTTCCTTTAGTGTGTTGAGCCTTTTCTTGATGCCACTGGTCGAAAGTCCGGTCATGTTGCTGAGTTGGGATATCGTCACAGTTGGGTTAGATGAGATGAGGCTTAATATTTCTTGGTTACTTTCTTGGATACTTTCTTGGCTACTTTTCTCCAATAAAGCATTTTGGTCATTGATGTATTCGTCTAATGTTTCTTTGATGAGTGTCAACATAAGTTCAACGAATATGGTAGATTCGGCATTGTCGTCCGAAACGCTCAATGCTTTGTAATAGTCCTGTTGATGTTCTCTTATCATATCCTCTACAGGTAACCAATAAAACACAGGGTTCCATTCTGACATCAGTTTACTATGCCACATTCTTCCCATGCGTCCGTTGCCGTCAGCAAAGGGGTGAATGAACTCAAATTCATAATGGAATATAGCACTTTTTATCAAAACATGCAAATCAGACTGAGCATACCAGTCAAAAAGATTTTTGATATGAGTAGGTACAAGGTCTGCAGGCGGTGCAAGATGCACCAAACCTTGTTCACCGAATACGCCTACTCCCCCGGAACGGAAGCGACCAGCCTCTTTAACCAATCCCTGCATCATCACACCATGCGCTTTCAACAGGTCTTTTATGCTATGAGCGTCATAACTCATAATGAGTTCGTATGCCTGAAAGGCGTTCTGTACTTCTTTTATTTCTTCTGCACGACCTATCACACGTTTACCGTCGATAATATTGGTCACTTGTTCTATGGAGAGAGTGTTCTGTTCTATTGCGAGCGATGCCTGTATCGTTCGTATACGATTCTGTTTGCGCAGATGTGGAATGTTTGGCACCTGTCCGCTCGCAGAAACTCTTCCTATTCTTTCGCTGATTTCAGCCACCAGCGAAACAATCTTATTCGTTATTTTAAATGGAGGGGAATACATAATTATGAAACTTCTTTTTTACCTGTGACGTATTCGTAGATGATGCTTTGCTTATATGCTTTCTGAGATTCTATCTTCTCTTGCTTAAGAGAGATAAGACTGTCTATGTCTGAACACTTTGAGTCGAGATATGTGGCAATGGCTTGCTGCTCGGGAAGAGGGGGAATAGCAAGCCATGTTTGCTTGATTTTTTCTGCACTTATATTTGGTTGTGTTCCTCCAAAACTTTCTTCAATCCATTTCCGTTTACAGGTAAGTAAGTGATAGAATATATACTTTCTATCACAATCTTTTCTTAAATAACTTAATGCACAACATGCTTGATTAGTACAACCTTCGAATTTTATAGTGGCCATTTTTCCAATAGACGCTCCATACATGGCAATAATGATAGTACCTATTGAATATGTTTTCAATACGCTATAATCTTTTAGTGCCAATTCATTAACTGATTTTTTGCAAGTGTACAAATCTGAATTGTTCAAATCCCCTGAGTTTATCCATGGAATATTTCCTTCATAGTAAAACTCTCCTTTAGGAGTCGTGCCACTACTAATTACATTAAAGATGCGTAGAACTTTATCTATGTCCCAATTTTCTGGGATCTCTCCAATCCATTCAATGCCAGAATCCTTCATTTTGACATTTGGATTAAGCCCATGAGTGACAGCTTCGGTGATAACACTCTGCTTATAGGCTTGCAGTTCTGAAATCATTTCTTCCTGCAATGCTATCATACTATCTACCTCACCACATTTCATATTGATATAAGTTGATATCTTTCTTTGTTCCGATATAGGAGGGATAGGGACTACAATATTTCTAAAATCAACATAATTAACTTTTAGACGACAAGTATTTACTCGACCATCACCTCTATCAATTGCATAAATACCTTGACCTAATTTATAATAAATCTTTCTAATGGTAGGTATGTTAAGCAGATAGCTATAATATTCTGAATCGACATTGTTATCTTTTCTTCCATAAATCACATAATATACAGGACTTACACAACCAAAGTAATTAGATTTACCTACAGCTCCAACTATCATATTCATACTATTTAAAATAATGTCGTTCGGATAAGCTATTTGATATTGTGTAAAGTCATCTTTAAAACGATCAAGATTTGTAGTTTTCTCAGAATATAATGTAACGCCTTTTTCAATAGACAACGATAATCTTTCCTTTGATTTTATAGGTTGGTTCTTTTCTAATCTCCGTTGAAATATATTATGGATTCTAATAACATTCCAATTTTCAGGTATCCCCCCTATCCATTCTATTCCGCTATCTTTCATTTCTCTACTCATAACTATCCCAATATCTTGTTCAACAATTCCTGCTCCTGTTTCTCCAACTCCTGCAAGTGTGCAAAGATGTCACTGCTCTTGCGAGGAGCTTCATATTTGTAGAATTCACGGGTGAAGGGAATCTCATAACCAATCTTGGTTTCTTCGGTATTGTACCAGAAATCTGGCGCGTATGGACGAACATTCTTTTCCAAGTATTCATCCACATTCTGTTTCCATGGGATAATCTCACTGTCCTTTAAGTCTGGATCGGGCGCAATGGCACTTTCAATATCGGCTGGTTTTACATGAGCTTCTTCAGCCTCTGCATCTTTAGTTCCTAAGATATTACGAACAAGAGCAACTTTGCTGGCAGGTACTTTGATATCATGCACTTTAAGATTAGTGAATAAAGCAAAGTCACTGACTCGATGGCCATTCCATAAATCATGGGAAGCTTTCACCACATTCTGCAGCACTTCCACGTCTGCTTTATTCATTCCCGCAATCTGCTCGTCAGTGAGCTGCAGTTCCTCATAGTAGAGGCGCAAAGGTTGCTGAGTAAATACCTTGCTATATTTGAAGTCATCATTGTCCTTCACCTTGCTCTCCACCTTAATCTCCTGATTCTCGCCATCGGCATAGGTCTTGTTGGTGAAATCATTGTAGGCCTCCACAATCATACTGATGCATTTACTTGTCAGTTCCACGCGCTTGTTACCCAAGCTTTTGCGGCGCTTCTCATAACAATTGGAAGCATCGATAAGCTGTACTTTGCCCGTACGATCTGATTTTTTATCCTTCGTGACAATCCAGATATATGTGGCAATGCCGGTATTATAAAAGAGGTCGTTGGGTAATTGGATGATGGCATCCAGCCAATCGTGCTCCAACAGATAGCCACGGATGTCGCTCTCACCGCTGCCGGCATCACCCTTGAAGAGTGAACTGCCATTCTGAATGATTGCCATTCTACCCGTTTCCTTCAACTTCGCCACGCCATTCAGAAGAAACAACATCTGTCCGTCTCCTACAGCTGGAAGTCCGGGTGAGAATCGTCCGGCATCACCCAAGTTATATTCTTCTTCCACTTCTTTTTTCGAAGTCTTCCATTCGATGCCGAACGGAGGATTGGAGATGATATAGTCAAACTGATAACCGGAGAACTGGTCATTGCCGAGCGTATCGCCCTGACGCATATTATCGGCATTGCCACCACGAATCAGAGTATCGGCCTTGGCAATGGCAAAAGTCTGATTGTTGAGTTCCTGACCATAAGTGGTGATTTCCGCATCGGGATCAATCTCCATCAGTTTATCGCTCAGTCTGCTCAGCATCTGACTGGTACCCATTGCCATATCATAAATGGTGGCAACAATACCATTCGTGCGGAGTTCGTCTTCATCGCCAGCCACCAGCACGGCACTCATCAGGTCGATGATGTCACGAGCGGTGAAGTGGGCTCCAGCCTGTTCATCATAACTCTCGGAAAACTTACGTACCAGTTCTTCAAAGATGTAACCCATATCGAAAGCCGTCACCTTATCTATACCCAAATAAGCTTTTTCTGAATCAAACTCCTTGATGACCAGATAAAGGAGTCCTTCGTCGGCCATCTTCTTGATTTCCTTATCGAAGTCGAAGCGGCGGAGGATGTCTATCACATTCTCAGAGAAATGGCTCAGATAACTCTCGAAGTTATCACGGATATTGTCAGGGTCGGCAAGAAGGGTTTCGAAAGTGAACTTGCTCAGATTATAGAACTTATAACCCGCAGCATTTTCGAGAAAACCTTTCTTCACGGATATATTGTGAGCATCCAGCTCTTCATTCTTTTTCCAGACAGCATCGCGTGTTGGAGCCAACGTATCTTCAAATCGTTTGATGACGCACATGGGGAGTATCACATTTCCGTACTCATGTGGTTTATAGACACCTACCAGTTTATCAGCGATAGCCCAAATCAGGTTAGCTTTCTCCTGTACATTAACAGTAGTTTGTCTCTGTAAGTCTTCTGCACTCATATCTTGTTTTTGTTTTTTATTCTATTAGTTATTAGACAAAGGTAAAAAATAACAATGCAACCATTCTGCATCCTTTCCAATTTTCCCTATTCTTAGTTTTCTATTGTTATTATGCAAATATAGTGATAATATCTGGCATATTCTCTATTTAGTCATGGAAAAGTGACTACTTTGGTGGCAAAGTAATTATCATGATTGATCAACAGGTTGTTTCACAAACAATTTCTGAATTTCCACACCCAAAACTTTTGCAATTGCGTTCTCCATCAATTTAGGTGAAAAAATATCATCTAAATGTTTTTTATGCTTCCATACTTCCACAAGGCATGTATATCACTGTAATTTAATATATTAAGTGTGTAAGCATCGGTGTAGGCATGATGTAACCAAGGAAGTATGGTTACATAAAGCATAAAGGTGATTTATTCGGTTTCTAGGTATCCATTCATGTTTTGATATAATCCGAAAAGTCTTTCGACTATACGCGAAAAAGAATTCGGATTAAGTCGTATTTGTTTTTGACTTATACCGAATGATTGCTCTTTCCTTATTCCTTATAAGATGAAAAATGAGTGGAAGTAAAAATTTTATACTTCCACTCATGGTTCCACACATAAAGAATTCATTCACAGACGACTACGGAATAGTGGAAGTATGGAAGCATAAAAAAACTTTTTTTAAGGATACGATACGTTTCAAAGTCGGACGATGAACAGTTATATTTTGAAGATTCTTATCATCGATTTGTTGATTCTTTTGTTATAAAGTAGGACTAAAGATCTAAACTATCTTCTTTGAGCAGAAAATCGAATAGTCCAATTCAAGTTGAGTGCGAGTCCACTTTCCTTCCTTGTCTTTCTTCTTAATCTCCACCATTCCTACATCCACGTTGTAGCCACGAACAATAAGCTCGTTATAAATAATATTCTCCATGATGTGAGTCTCTTCAATATGTCGCATATCGAGAATGGCATTCTGATGGCTTTCAATCAGCTGCTGTAAGTATCTATCTCTTTTTATTTCCTTTGCTTATAATGAATTATTGCCATCATTGGCAGTTTTTTACGCTGGAAAGATAATACTTTTTATTATGTATTCCTCATTTTCCTTCAACAGTATGTTATCAATTCTATTTTTAAGCTTCAATCATTTTGTTCATAATAGTACGAATAATCAATACCTTTCATAAACATTTCTCGGTCGTTGATCTTTGTTGTTAATGCAGATTTCACCAACATCTTGATATGTTGACCATTTGCAACACTCTCTCGCATGGCAGTAAGATAGTCATTCTTGTCTATCTGGCTCCAATCTACACACCTCTTAAGTGAACGCTTCAACATGAGGTCAAGCCAAATACGAGTACTGCGACCATTACCCTCCATAAAGGGATGAGTCACATTCATCTCCACGTACTTGTCCATGATTTCATCAAAGGTAGTTTCAGGCATTCGCTCAATGGTCCGTAATGTTTCAGGGAAGTGTATGCAATTAGCAAAAGTAAAGCCCCCTTTTGATATATTCTTTGTACGTATTTGTCCAGCAAAGTCATAAAGTCCTCCAAACAGATAAGCATGTATCTGTTGAAGGCATTTAATACTTCCAGGTTCAAGGCTGCCCAGCAAGCCACTTTCATACAATTGGTATGCCTTTTTACGACTCTGCCCATCTATGGTATTATCACTATATGTAAACCAATCAAGAAAATCATTGGCCCGATTATTAGGGTAATGCTTAGCCAGCAGTGACACGCCCTCACTATCCAGCACATCTGCAACACGTAATTTACCATCAGGCGCCTCGAATTTGAACCCGTGAGTGGCACTCACAGGTTCAATGCCTTCTTGCTTCAACTTGCGCTTTAGCCAACGCCAATAGTTACCTGCCTTGGTATAGTCAGGTTCATTATTAATGGCTCGCACTATATCCGTTGCAGAAAACCACCAACAATTATTTTCTTCATCCCATACGGCTCGAACTTCACGGTCGTTAAAGAAGCGGATAGATTTCTTATGTTGATCTTTTTGGTACATCATTACTATGCAAATATACTAAATATTTCTCATAAATAGGCTGCAGTCTTGAAGTATAATGCTGTAATTATTATTACTCATTATTTTTCCCAGTTATCCCTTTTATTCGTATCGCATTGTCGGCTTCCTCTTTCTTCTCATCCACTACCTTGGCATAGATTTGAGTGGTGTGCACATTGATGTGACCCAACATTTTGCTGACGGTATAGATGCCGGTGCCATTGGTGAGTTGAATAGTAGCATAGGTATGACGGGCACAATGGAAGGTGATGTGCTTGGCGATACCAGCTGACTCCACCATTCAGTAAGTGGACGATTGATCCACAGAGCATCTTGCAAGTCCTCGAAGATGACGCGATAGGGGGATTTCCTTTCGCCATAAAGATTGTAGGTTTGTTAAGAGATAGGCAGATAAGTTGCTTCGGAAGTCTTTTGCTGGGTATTGCAATTATGTTGCAAATATAAGTCGAAAATCAATAACCAACAAACAAGAAAATAAATATCAACTAAACGAAAAAAGAGGTGTAAATCAATGATTTACACCTCTTTTTTTTATCAAATCTTATCAGGTATTTATCTATCCTTATTTGACCTCTTCGAAATCAGCATCCTGTACATTTTCACCATTGTTGCCATTGCCTGCATTTCCGGTAGGACCTTGCTGTTGCTCGGAATCCGGATTAGGACCAGCCTGAGCACCACCTTGAGCACCACTTTGTGCATACATCTCGGCACTTGCTGCCTGGAAGGCATTGTTCAATTCTGTCATAGCGGCTTCACAAGCTGCTACATCCTGAGCCTTGTGGGCATCTTTCAGTTTCTGAAGTGCTGCTTCGATAGGAGCTTTCTTATCAGCCGGCAATTTGTCACCCAATTCCTTCAACTGATTCTCTGTCTGGAAAATCGTAGAGTCGGCCTTGTTCAAAGTATCAATTTTCTCACGTTCCTTCTTGTCAGCTTCTGCATTGGCATCAGCCTCTGCCTTCATACGCTCGATTTCTTCTTTGCTCAAACCGGACGAAGCCTCAATACGGATGGCCTGCTCCTTGCCCGTAGCCTTATCTTTGGCAGTAACTTTCAAAATACCATTGGCATCGATATCGAAAGATACTTCTATCTGAGGAATTCCACGACGGGCAGGAACAATACCTGTCAGATTGAACTGACCGATAGACTTGTTCTGTGCAGCCATTGGACGTTCACCTTGCAATACATGGATGGTAACTTCCGTCTGATTATCGGCAGCAGTAGAGAACACTTCACTCTTCTTGCAAGGAATCGTGGTATTTGCATCGATCAATTTGGTCATCACACCGCCAAGAGTTTCGATACCCATTGACAATGGAGTAACATCCAAAAGAACGACACCTTTGATTTCATCTGTCAAAACGGCACCCTGAACAGCTGCACCTACGGCAACAACCTCATCGGGATTTACACCCTTGGAAGGTACTTTACCAAAGAAGTTCTGTACCAAATCCTGAACAGCCGGTATACGGGAAGAACCACCGACAAGGATGACTTCATCGATATCTGCATTACTCAGATGTGCATCGGCCATTGCTTTCTTACAAGGTTCCAGACAAGCCTGAATCAGGTTGTGGGCCAAAGACTCGAATTTAGCACGGGTCAATGTTTTTACCAAATGTTTTGGAACACCGCCTACAGGCATGATGTAAGGCAAGTTGATTTCTGTAGAAGTAGAAGAAGACAATTCGATTTTTGCTTTCTCGGCTGCTTCCTTCAAACGCTGCAAAGCCATCGGGTCTTGCTTCAAATCGGCACCCTCATCATTCTTGAATTCCTGGGCAAGCCAGTCAATGATAACCTGGTCGAAATCATCACCGCCAAGGTGAGTATCACCGTTGGTTGACAATACTTCGAACACACCGCCACCAAATTCAAGGATAGAGATATCGAATGTACCACCACCCAAATCGAATACAGCGACCTTCATATCTTTGTTGGCCTTGTCAACGCCATAAGCAAGTGCAGCTGCTGTAGGCTCGTTCACAATACGTTTTACATTCAAGCCCGCAATCTGTCCGGCTTCCTTGGTTGCCTGACGCTGTGAGTCAGAGAAATATGCCGGAACTGTGATAACGGCATCCGTAACTTCCTGTCCCAGATAATCCTCTGCAGTTTTCTTCATCTTCTGAAGAACCATTGCTGAAATCTCCTGAGGAGTATAATGACGGCCGTCGATGTCAACACGCGGCATGTTGTTTTCATCTACTACATTGAAAGGAACACGAGCAACTTCCTTTTGCACCTGATCCCAATTTTCACCCATGAAACGTTTGATAGAGAATATCGTACGTTTCGGATTCGTGATAGCCTGACGTTTAGCAGGATCACCAATCTTACGTTCACCACCTTCGACAAATGCTACAACAGAAGGTGTTGTACGTTTACCTTCACTATTAGCGATAACGACTGGTTCGTTACCTTCAAATACTGCGACGCATGAGTTCGTAGTTCCTAAGTCAATACCAATAATCTTTCCCATAATTGTATGTTTTTATTTTATTTATTATTCAATTGATTCACTCTGTACGGCTGTTTTACCAACCGGCACATCTTGTAGGGAACAAACGATATGCCAAAAGGTAAGAATAAGAAAAATAATTTCACAATGGCGCAGCAAAAAAAGAAATTTGTTTATCGAACGATAGCAACATACTGACGGTTTGGCAGTCTTTGGCACTTTTCTTCCTGTCTCCTTGTCTTCACTATTATAAAAAGGTATAAACATAATTCAACATTTTTTCTCTTTTTATTGTTAGATTCAGCATTATTTGTAAATTTGCAACAACGTAAAACATGAAAAATTAGTAATTATGAAAATCTTATCACTCGCTTTACTATTGGCGATCAGTTGTCCGATAGCAGCAAATGCCCAAAATGGGTATTTGGTAAAAACTCAGAAAGCTACAGCCGCCTCAACTAATGAAGAATCCGAATTCATTGAAAATCATTTTAAGAATTATCTTCTTAACGAATGGACTCCAGGCATGAAGTTCATGGTATTGCCTAACAGAACCGACATGATTATCAGCACATTCTGCGATGCTGAAACCGGGAAGGACGTAGGCAACGGCGAACTGAAGTACAAAATCATGGAATATACCGGTGCAGAAGACACCAGCAAAGGTAATGCCCGATTCAACTTTACCTGCGAAGGAAAAAATTACTACCATGAAGAAAGCTACATGAAAGTAGCAGACTTTTGCGCCAAACCGAAAGCCGGAATCGCTACGTTAGCCTACTTGGGTGATGTGGATATGGCCAAAGAACTACTGGAAGGACAAACACTCTATACCCGGACCACGGATTTTTGCCGAGATAATGAAAGTGCAGCCGAAGGTTTCGACCCTGTCACTCTCCCTATAAACTCAAAGGTTACAGTAACAGCCGTAGGTGTAGGAACTCGCGAATTCCCGGTAAAAATAGTTTTCAAGGATGCTAAAGGCGGTGAATATTTTCAGAATGTTGCCATATCCAAGACAAACTGCGGCATGCGTGACGATGAGTTCATTATGACACTGAAAAAGAATTTCTTTCCAAATTCCTTTGCCTTCTCTGATGCAAACAAGAAGACTTCAGAAGACCTGACAGCCAGATACAAAGGAAAACCAGTTTATCTGATTCACAGTACTGAAATGAATTCTGATAACGGGCCCAAAAAGATAGGACGTTACAAACAATTTATTATCAACGACATCAAAGCAAAAAGCGGATCCAATTACAATACTGTCACACTGACAGACAATAAAGGCAACAAATATGAGAAGGATGTTACCTTTACTCGTGCCAGTGTCATAGGAGACATAAACGGCGAACGCGAGGACCATTTCAACGATTTATTTGGAATAGGCAACTTGCGCAAGAAATATCCTAACATCAGCGAAGAGAACTGGAATGCTATAGCCAACGGAGAAATCAAAATTGGCATGACTACGGATGAATGCCGTATGGCAAAAGGAAACCCAATCCGTGTGGACCGTGTCACAACCAAAGGTGTGGAGGTATGGTTCTACGAAAGGAATGTTCTGGAATTCAAAGGCGGCAAGCTTCAAACCCTTAAATAAAGTTGTTGCACTTGCTTTCAATCAAAAAAGACGTATCTTTGTTGTTATTTTTACAAGTCAAAACTAATTAAGCACATAAAGAATGGGTAAAGTATTAATTATAGGTGCCGGAGGTGTCGGTACTGTGGTTGCGCATAAAGTAGCGCAAAACCCTCAAGTTTTCACTGACGTTACCATTGCCAGCCGCACGAAGTCGAAATGCGATGCTGTGGTCAAAGCCATTGGCAACCCCAACATCAAGACAGCACAAGTGGATGCCGACAGTGTTGATGAATTGGTAGCATTATTTAATCAGTGCAAACCGGATATTGTCATTAATGTGGCTCTTCCGTATCAGGACCTTACCATCATGGAAGCGTGCCTGAAAACAGGTGTCAATTATCTGGATACAGCCAATTACGAACCGAAAGATGTGGCACACTTCGAATACAGTTGGCAGTGGGCCTACAAAAAACGTTTTGAGGAAGCCGGGCTGACAGCCATCTTGGGATGCGGATTTGATCCGGGTGTGAGCGGGGTTTACACGGCTTACGCAGCCAAGCATCACTTCGATGAAATTCACTATCTCGATATTGTGGATTGCAATGCCGGAAATCATCACAAGGCCTTCGCCACGAACTTCAATCCTGAGATTAACATCCGTGAAATCACACAGAATGGACGCTATTATCAGGATGGCAAATGGGTAACCACAAAACCATTGGAAATACACAAAGACCTCACCTATCCCAATATAGGACCACGGGATTCCTATCTGCTCTACCACGAAGAACTTGAATCTCTGGTGAAGAACTATCCTACCATCAAGCGTGCACGCTTCTGGATGACGTTCGGACAAGAGTATCTCACGCATTTACGTGTAATCCAGGATATAGGAATGGCTCGTATTGACGAAGTGGAATACCAAGGGATGAAGATAGTTCCGCTGCAATTTCTGAAAGCTGTTCTTCCGAACCCTCAGGATTTGGGTAAAAACTACGAAGGTGAAACTTCTATCGGATGCCGAATAAAAGGTGTCAAAGAAGGGAAAGAACAAACATACTACGTATATAATAATTGCAGCCATCATGCAGCATTCCTGGAAACAGGCATGCAGGGCGTAAGCTACACTACCGGAGTACCGGCCATGATTGGAGCCATGATGTTCATGCAAGGATTATGGAAGAAGCCGGGAGTATGGAACGTTGAAGAATTCGATCCGGATCCATTCATGGAACAACTTAACAAACAGGGTCTGCCTTGGCATGAAGAGTTCAACAAAGATCTTGAGTTATAATATACACTATTAATCAGGGCTAATAAATGGCAAAAAAAGAAAACGAAGAAATGGGTGCAGCTAACCCAAGTGAAAAGCTGAAGGCACTTCAGGCCGCTATGGACAAAATCGAAAAGAACTTCGGTAAAGGCTCCATCATGAAATTAGGCGATGACACCATACAGGAAGTTGAAGTCATCCCAACCGGTTCCATTGGTCTGAACGCAGCATTAGGAGTTGGCGGCTATCCTAAAGGAAGAGTTATCGAAATATACGGACCGGAATCTTCCGGTAAAACTACTTTGGCAATTCACGCAATTGCCGAAGCCCAGAAAAACGGTGGCATAGCAGCCTTTATCGATGCAGAACATGCATTCGACAGATTCTATGCAGCAAAATTAGGTGTAGATGTTGACAATCTTTGGATATCCCAGCCGGACAACGGCGAACAGGCTCTTGAGATTGCCGAGCAACTGATTCGCTCCTCAGCAATTGATATCATTGTCATAGACTCCGTGGCAGCTCTTACTCCAAAGGCTGAAATTGAAGGTGATATGGGTGAAAACAAAGTAGGTCTGCAGGCTCGTCTGATGTCTCAGGCTCTTCGCAAGCTCACATCTACCATCAGCAAAACAAAGACTACTTGTATATTTATCAATCAGTTACGTGAAAAGATCGGTGTAATGTTCGGAAATCCGGAAACAACTACTGGAGGCAATGCCTTGAAATTCTATGCTTCCGTACGTTTGGATATCCGCAGAGTTTCCCAAATTAAAGATGGTGATGAAATTGTAGGTAACCAGGTACGCGTGAAAGTGGTAAAAAACAAGGTTGCTCCTCCTTTCAGAAAAGCTGAATTCGATATCATGTTTGGAGAAGGTATTTCCCGGACAGGTGAGATAGTTGACTTGGGAGTTGAAATGGGCATTATCAAGAAGAGTGGATCTTGGTTCAGCTATAACGATACCAAACTGGCTCAAGGTAGAGACGGCACCAAACAGTGTATGGCTGATAATCCGGAACTCGCAGAAGAACTTGAAAAACTTATTTTCGAAAGAATGAAAGATAAAAAAGAAGGATAATCCTATAAAAAAACCGTTCTGAATCTTCGGAACGGTTTTTTATTTATAAATATATTGCAGAACTGTATTACTTCTTCATTTGAAAACCCATCTTTACTCCTTTGTAGTTTTTAGACAAACTAGCAATGGTAGCCAAATAAGAATTATTGCTGAACTTCCCTACTGTCTGCATAAGAGACAAAAGCTTGCTGGAATCGAACAGCATGCTCATAGCAGATCCGGATTTGGAAACATAGCAGCTTGTAGTAAAGAGAACTCCCTGAAAATTAATCTTGTTGTTTTTGGAATCAAAGGTATATGTTCCGGAAACAGTCTTTCCCATCATTTTTCCACTAAAAGTCTTGTCATTGTTGAAAGTGAATGAAGTATTGCTGGCCTTTACATTTACTTTTGAAAATGCAGTATTCAATTTACTTTCAATCTTTTCTGCAGCAACTTCACCGCCGGCCTTAGCCAAAAGGTTCTCACTTTGAAATGCACAGTCGGAACCATTATACTTCCACGTTCCAATCAATTCCTTTTCGGTCATCGCAGATGTTGAACCAATTACACTGCTCAACACACTTGTAATTGAATTGTTCGAAGCACTATTCGTTACTTCAGTTTCTGCAGCTTTCTTCAGTTTATTCAGAAAACTTTGAGCAGATACATGACCTACAGCTACAAAATTCCCGGCCATTGCACATGCAAATGCCAGAACTGAAAACTTTAATCTATTCATATTACATATTATTAAACTGATGCAAATGTACTTTATTATTTATGAAGTTGAATCAAAAAAAAGCTTTTTTTGTTTAAATTGGCAGAGAATAAGAAGATTTATCATCAAATTCAAAGCGAATCAAGCCATTTTGACAGAATAATTATGATTGGCAATTCTTTTGGTGAATGATAAATGAATTTATTAAAAATGAAGAAAGGAGAACAATTATATGAACTTTGATAATTTTACAATCAAATCACAGGAAGCTGTTCAGGAGGCAGTAAAACTGACACAGCAAAATGGTCAGCAAGCCATAGAACCGGTTCATTTGATGGCTGGAATTCTGAAGGTGGGGGAAAATGTAACCAACTTTATTTTTCAGAAACTAGGAATCAACGGACAGCAGATACAAAGCATCGTAGACAAACAGATACAATCTTTACCTAAGGTGACAGGAGGAGAACCCTACCTTAGCCGAGAAAGTAATGCGGTACTTCAAAAAGCCATGGATTTTTCTAAAGGAATGGGTGATGAATTCGTTTCCATTGAAAGCATTATCCTAGCCTTGCTGAATGTTAACAGTACAATGTCGACCATACTAAAAGACGCGGGAATATCTGAAAATGAATTGAAAACAGCTATTTCCGAACTTAGAAAAGGGGAAAAAGTCACTTCTGAATCAAGTGAAGATACCTACCAGGCCTTGAGTAAATACGCCATCAATTTGAATGAGGCGGCGCGGGAAGGAAAACTGGATCCAGTAATTGGACGAGATGAAGAAATCCGACGAGTGCTCCAAATACTTAGCCGACGTACAAAAAACAACCCTATATTAATAGGTGAACCGGGTACTGGTAAAACAGCCATAGTAGAAGGACTTGCACACAGGATATTGAGAGGTGATGTACCTGAAAATCTTAAGAACAAGACAATCTATTCTCTTGATATGGGCGCTTTGATAGCCGGAGCCAAATACAAAGGCGAGTTCGAGGAAAGATTAAAATCCGTCATCAATGAAGTAATCAAGTCTGATGGAAATGTTATTCTGTTCATCGATGAAATTCACACCCTCGTAGGAGCAGGAAAAGGTGAAGGGGCCATGGATGCTGCCAACATTCTAAAACCGGCGCTTGCCCGTGGCGAACTTCGTTCCATTGGGGCCACAACTCTGGATGAATACCAAAAATATTTTGAGAAAGACAAGGCTCTTGAACGCAGGTTCCAAATGGTCATGGTAAACGAACCGGACATCATGAATTCAATTTCTATTCTTCGTGGGCTGAAAGAACGTTATGAGAACCATCATAAAGTGCGTATTCAGGATGATGCCATTATTGCAGCCGTACAACTGAGTGACCGCTATATTACTGAAAGGTTTCTGCCTGACAAAGCCATTGACTTGATGGATGAGGCGGCAGCCAAACTTCGTATGGAACGCGATTCCGTTCCGGAAGAACTTGATGAAATTTCCCGTCATCTGAAACAATTGGAAATTGAAAGGGAGGCTATTAAAAGAGAAAAAGATAATTTCAAATTGGAACAGCTCAACAAGGAAATTGCCGAATTGAAGGAACAGGAAAGTTCTATGAAAGCAAAATGGCAGAATGAAAAGAATCTGGTAAACAAAATCCAACAGAACAAGCAGGCAATCGAGAATCTGAAATTCGAAGCAGACAAGGCTGAAAGGGAAGGTGACTATGGCAAGGTTGCAGAAATCCGTTATGGAAAACTGAATGCCCTGAATGAAGAAATTGAGAAAATACAAAGTGAGTTGAAAAAGATGCAAGGGTCATCTGCCTTGATAAAGGAAGAAGTCACTCCGGAAGACATTGCAGATGTCGTATCCAGATGGACCGGAATCCCGGTAAGTAAAATGCTGAAAAGCGAAAGGGAAAAATTACTTCATCTGGAAGAAGAACTCCACAAAAGAGTCATCGGACAAGATGAAGCTATCCAGGCAGTGGCAGATGCCGTAAGGAGAAGCCGGGCCGGATTGCAAGATCCTAAACGGCCGATCGGATCTTTTATTTTCCTCGGAACTACCGGTGTCGGCAAAACGGAACTGGCAAAAGCGCTCGCTGAATATCTCTTCGATGACGAATCATTGATGACTCGTATTGATATGAGTGAATACCAGGAGAAGTTCTCTGTATCCAGACTTATCGGAGCTCCTCCGGGCTACGTAGGTTACGATGAAGGAGGACAGTTGACTGAAGCTGTAAGAAGGAAACCTTACTCAGTGGTCTTGTTTGATGAAATTGAAAAAGCTCATCCTGATGTTTTCAACATTCTTCTACAAGTGCTGGATGATGGACGTCTGACTGATAATAAAGGACGGGTTGTCAATTTCAAAAATACAATCATCATCATGACTTCCAATTTGGGCAGCTCGTACATTCAAAGCCAATTCGAGAAAATCAATGATAACAACAGAGAGCAAATCATTGAAAATACAAAGAAAGAAGTCATGGAGATGCTGAAGAAAACGATTCGTCCTGAATTTTTGAACAGGATAGATGAAACAATCATGTTTTTGCCTTTGGACAAGATGCAAATCAAGCAAATTGTAAATCTGCAAATAAATGATGTACAGAAAAGATTGACAGACAATGGTATTACACTAAAAGTGACGCCTTCTGCGATAGATTTCCTTGCCTCTGCAGGTTATGATCCGGAATTCGGTGCGCGCCCTGTGAAAAGAGCTGTTCAACATTATCTTCTGAATGATCTGAGTAAAAAACTACTTGCTGAAGATATAGACAGAAGCAAACCAATTATGATTGATTCATTTGGCGATGGTCTGGTTTTTCATAATTAATTTGAAAACATAGACATAAAAAAAGAGGATGCTCAAAACATCCTCTTTTTTTGTAACTCATTCAGCTTGCTTTTCCTCCTTCGGAGTATCCTCTTCGAAATCGGTCAAGCTGTTATTTACTAGAATATTATACCATGATATCAATTTTTTGATATCAGAGTCATGAACTCTATCTCTATCAAAATTCGGAAGAATTTCTGCAAAATAAGAACGAAGTTCTTCTTTGCTTGCCTTTTTGATATCTACTTTTATGGTTTCTCCATTCTCTTTCTGTTTAATAGTCGATAGTACTTGACGTAATGGTACTTCATCTGCATCGGTATACATGGCTATGTCACCTAATGAAGTGATTTGATCACGACCATAAACGGGTATTCTTTTTTTTGCCTCATCAATGGTCTCAACAATCAACATGTTTTTTCCTTGGGAAATCAACTTATACAATCCCGGTTTACCAGAGATTGCCAACACGGTTCTTAACATAGTAATAATATTTAATAATGTTACTTTATTAGTTTTGCGGAGCAAAGATAGAAAATTGATGTTTAAATAGGCATAGTTATACCTAAAAAAAAGTTGTTTTAAACAATTATTAGTAATGCTACATTCCTTTTAATTCGTTCAATATTCCTTGAACCTGAGAGATTAAAGACTTTTTATTGTCATTTACGACGACAAAATGAGAATGTTTCATTTTTTCAGTGCTATCCATTTGTGCATCGATCCGCTTCTTGACCTGTTCCAAAGATGAACCGTCACGCTGGATTGTCCTGCGTATTCTAAGTTCAAGGGGAGCATCCACAAAAAGCACCTTGTCAACAATGTCATCCAGTCCTGATTCGAAAAGGATTGCAGATTCCAGACCAATAATAGGATGATCAAGCAATTGTTCTTTAGCCCAATCTTCAAAATCAGCTTTCACTATAGGATGAATTATATTATTGACTCTTTCAGTATGTTCGGGAGTTGAAAAGACGTAAGATGCAAGAAAAGATTTATTTAATATTCCATGGTTGTCATATACCCGGTCTCCCAATAAAGAAATAAGCGATCTACGGATTTCATCATTATTTTGAGTCAATCTCTTTGCCTCGGAATCACAATCATATACAGGAATACCCATCAATCCGAGAATCCGGGATACGACCGATTTTCCACATCCTATTCCTCCAGTTATGCCAAGCCTTAATTCTCTCATCCTTATTTGCTCTCTATCAGGTAATCAATATTCTGCTGACTAATTCTCACATTTTTAATACCGCGAGGTGCCGATAGAATATGAAGAACTACACGTCCCTTCTTCATTAATTCATCATAATCAGTTACAACCTTAAAATCATTGGATGTAATATTCCTCGACTCTAAAAGTCCGGTCTGGAAAGTTACGGTGATTTTTGATGGGAATGTCTTTAAAGCCTTATTATCAGGGAAGCGTACTCCTGTTATCGGGATTTCCAGACTTTTTTCCATATATATATCTGTGTTTAACTGAACGGCTACCACTTCGGGAACAAACTTGGCACCATGAACTGCCCGCAAAGGAATTTTTTCCTTAGTTGTATCGGAAACGGCATGTAACTGCAAATCAACCGTATAAGCAACTTTCAAGGAATCGAGCAATTTCTTGGGAGCATATACCAAAACGGAATCCGGTTTTATCAATATCTGAGATATATAATATTGTTTTGCCGTGATGATGCGCGCTTGCAATCTCACCGGTATTTTTTTTGCTTCACCCTTTGTATATACAACATCTATAGCTTCCGATTTGATAGCTACTATCTTTGTAGATGTAATAAGCTGTCCTTTGATACTTTTCAGTAAATCGGCTTGTGGAATTTCGATTCTATTTCCTGTTGCATTATTATAATAGTCATTCCAGTCAAGTACAATCGGATAAAAGCTTTGCCCGAACATATAATTCAGCAAGACAGTTCCTTTGTCACGAACAGTAAAACGAACCGTACTGGGAATCTCGGATGTTATCACCATCTTGTCCGGCACATTTTTAATGCGGAATGATACTGCAAATTCATAATCATAAGTATCATTCAATGTCTGCATAAACCAAAAAGACGCCGATATAAAGAGAAAAAACAAAAAGATCAGTAATTCTCTATTCTTTTTACTGAATAGAAAATACCTGATCTTTTTCAATATCCTTACATAAAAGGGTTTCACATTTCTCCCTTGACCGGACATAGGCAAGATTTATTTTGTATTTCCGCCCTGTGTTGCTTCCGAAAAAATAGAGCTTCTATCAATTGTGATTTTAACGCTTGGTGCAATTTCCAGAATCACTTTTGTATCATCCAACTCTTTTATTTTCCCATAAATGCCACCGGCTGTTACTACCTCCTGACCGACCTCAAGGTTTTTGCGGAAATTCTGAATTTCTTTCTGCTTTTTGTTTTGAGGACGAATCATGAAAAAATACATAATAGCAAAAATAGCAATCATCATAAAGATGAAAGACATTCCACCTCCAGCAGCTCCTTGCAAAATTACTGTCATTAAGTTCATAGTCAATTATTTTTATAGTTATTAATCCTTTTGAATTTTATTTTCTTTCTTCAACTGATTTACGATGGCATCCAACATGCCGTTGACAAAAGCTCCACTCTTGGGTGTACTGTAAGTTTTAGCTATTTCTACATATTCATTAAGTGACACCCTTGTCGGAATGGAGGGGAAAGAAATAATCTCAGCCAAAGCAATCTGCATAATCACTACATCCATAAACGCAATTCTATCCAAATCCCAATTTTTGGTATTGGCCTTTATCAAAGCCATATAATCGTCAGCTCCTAAAATAGTACGGCGGAACAGACGACGAGCAAATTCCTTATCATCCTCATCCTTATATTCATTAAGCAGCTCCTGCTTGGATCCATTCTTTTCATCGAATCGTTTGATTGTCTTCAATACAAACGTATCAACGATGTCTTTATCATCATTCCAATAAAGACTTTGTTCCTCGAGAATTTCATCTAAGTCTGTATTGTTATAGATATAACCCTTGTAGAGCTTACGCCATAATTCTCTATCTTCCTCATAGGAAGTCTCGGAAGATAACATATACTCCTTATATATATCTGAACTTACTATTTTATCAAAAAGTGACTTTAGGAAATCAGGATCGCTTTCCCATCCTTTTTTCTGATTGGCAACAAAATCACCCAGTTGTTTATTCTCCTCCAACTGTGCAATAAAACGATTATCAACGAACTTGGTGTTCGGATTTTTCTCTTCTTCTGTAGGCAATAATTTATTCTTTCCTATTTCGAGATGCTTTCTTGCGTATCTTGTTATCTCAACCATTAAAAGCAATAAATAATTATACAAATCATAAGATTTGGATAAACTGAAAAACAACTCTTTTTCCCCGGCGTCCAGATTTTTACTACCATTCTTATAATAAGCATAAACAATCTGAACAATTTTCAAACGAATCAGAACCCTATTAATCATATAATTTCAAATAATATTACATTATAGATTGGCAAAGTTAGCTATTAATTATTGAAAAAGCCACACTTTAACAACAAAAAATAATTAAAGTGACAATTTTATGACCTTTTGTTTGGTTCATTTAAAAAAAATAAGCAACTTTGGAACGATTTTAATATTGACTTATATGGAAGAGTTAAAGAAGAAAAGTACTGCTGATTCTGATAAGGAGATTGTGTTTTCCAAATCCGTAAAGGCTGGAAAGCGAATTTATTATCTAGATGTCAAGAAAAATCGAAAAGATGAAATGTATCTGGCGATTACAGAAAGTAAAAAAGTAGTTCAAGGGGAAGGAAATGAAGCACAGGTAAGTTTTGAAAAACATAAAATTTTCCTTTACAAAGAAGATTTTGAAAAATTTATCATGGGGCTGACCGAAGCAATCAAGTTCATTGATGAAAAACAAGGTCTAGCTTCACCCTACCCTCATGAAGAGACAGATTCGAAAGGACCGGAAGAACTTCCAAAAGAAGAATCCAATCATTCTTCAGAAAAAGAAGATGAGGGTGCCATAAAGCTCGACATTGAATTTTGATGCTACAATAATTTAAGGGGAGTTCTAAAAATTAAATAGTTGTATTTCAGGCAATTACATTGCA
>DAIRSI010000010.1:0-115294 GCA_036804505.1 Bacteroidaceae bacterium | reverse complement strand
GCACGTGATTTGTAATCTCGGGGTCGTTGGTTCGAATCCGACAAGAGGCTCAAAATTTCTATGAGGGGTGCCTTACTATCAGGCTGAGAACAAACCCATTGCACCAGTACAGATAATGCTGACGCTGGAACAAAGAACAAGCAATGTATTTATTTAATGAACCGCAAAAGGTTTGACTCCTCTTATTAGTTAGTTTAAAACAAATTAGTAAGATGAAAAGATTATTTTTAGCTTTTGGTCTTGTGGCCACAACTTCCCTGACTTTTGCCCAACAAGCAGTTCCATTTGCATTAGACACCATGCATGTTTACCAACTGGAAAACATAGAGGTAAAAGCAACCAGGGTAAACAAGAAAACACCTATTGCACATTCAAATCTTTCACAAGAAGAAATCAGGCGCAACAACTACGGCAAGGACATTCCCTTCCTGCTGCAACTGACACCATCCATTGTGAGCACCTCGGATGCCGGAAATGGCATTGGATATACAGATATACGTCTAAGAGGAACTGATGGGACCAGAATCAATGTCACTACCAACGGAGTGCCAATGAATGACCCCGAAAGCCATAAGCTATACTGGGTTGATTCCCCGGACTTGATGTCATCCATCGGATCCATGCAGATACAGCGCGGAGCCGGAAGCAGCACAAACGGTGCGGGCGCATTTGGCGGCTCTATCAATATGACAACCTCGGCTTTGCCGACACGCCCCTCAGGAGAAGCTTCCTTCTCGTACGGTTCTTATACCACAAACAAAGAAGCCATCAAGCTCAGCTCCGGACTCATCAACAATCATTGGGCCTTGGACGGCCGCTTTTCTCATATATTTTCTCATGGATATATGGACAGAGCTTTTTCCAACTTAAACTCTTATATGTTCCAAGCAGCCTACTATGAAGAAAATACAGTATGGAAATTCATAACTTTCGGAGGACACGAAAGAACATACAATGCATGGGACGGACTCACCAAAGATCAAATGGAAAAGAGAAGAACCTACAATCCATGCGGCGAAATAACCGATGATAATAAAAAAGTGATAGGTTTCTACAACAACCAAACGGACAACTACACACAAATAAACAATCAGCTATCCATGAACCATACCTTCAATGAAATATGGAATCTCAATCTCACATTCCATTATACCCGGGGAAACGGTTACTACAACCAATGGAAGAACCGGAGAACACTTTCGGAATATGGATTGACGACTTTAAAGGATAAGAACGGAAATCTTCTATCCAAAAGCAACCTCTCACGCACAAAAAACATGGATAATGATTTTGAAGGATTCGTAAGCAGTGCCAATTATCATACAGAAAATCTGGACATGGCCTTCGGCGCCGCAGCCAATCTATACAGCGGCAATCACTGGGGCAATGTAACTTCAGTGGAAAAAGCCGTTGACTTTACCGATGCTGCGGAATACTACCGAAACAATTCCCGCAAGAGTGACGTAAATGTTTTTGCCAAAGCCACTTGGACCATATTCAAAGGTATGAACCTATTCGGAGATATGCAATATCGCCATATCCGCCATCAGATTTACGGGACTGGATCCAGCTATCAATATGTGTATGATGCCAACTGGAATGATATCGGCCACATGCAAAAGTTGAATATCGACAAAGACTATAACTTTTTCAACCCCAAAGCCGGAATAAGTTACAATACCGGCAATCACAATATCTACGCATCATTCAGTGTAGCCCAGAAAGAGCCTACTCGTGATGACTTCACCAACGCGACAGCAAAGATGAATCCCAAACCTGAAAAAATGTACGACTGGGAAGCCGGCTACACATTCGGGAACTCTTGGCTGAAAGCAGGCATCAATCTATACTGGATGCAATATCATGACCAACTGATACAGACTGGAGCTATTAATCCCGACACATATGATGTCCTTTATTTCAATGTTCCGGACAGTTACAGACGCGGAATAGAATTGACTGCCAGTATCAAACCTTGCTCCTGCCTTACGTTGAGCGGAAACGCCACTTTCAGTCAGAACAAAATAAAGAATTACACGGAAAGCATTTACAGCTATGATTCTTATTCCAATATAGATCGCTACCTTGGAAAAACCGATATTGCCTATTCTCCAAACACTATTTTCGGAGCAATGGCACAATTCAACAAAAACGGATTCAGCGCGAGCATTCATATGCAACATGTAGGAAAACAATATTTCAATAACAGTCAAAAAGACGAACTTAGTCTCGATGCCTACACTTACACTGACATCAACGCATCTTATACCATCAAAACAAAAATGTTCAAGGAAATATGTTTAGGTGCCAGCATCAACAATGTTTTCAACAAAAAATATTGTTCCAACGCCTACATATATGATTCCGGTACAAGCAAAGCCGACGGTGACTGGTATGACAAACGTTATTTTCCCCAAGCCACCCGTAACTTTCTTGCTAATCTGACCATTTCTTTTTAAAATAAATTGCAATGGAAGATCTGAAACTTATTTTGCAGATAGCAGGAATCGTTCTGGGATTACTGTACCTGTGGCTGGAATACAAGGCCCGTATCGACTTGTGGATAGTAGGACTGATTATGCCTTGCGTGCATGGATACCTCTATTACATCAGTGGACTTTACGCCGACTGTGCCATGAACGGATACTACATATTGGCCGGCATCTATGGCTGGTTAATCTGGACCCACGGAACCAAGAAAAATAAGATCCTGGAAATTACCCATACGCCGCTCAAAGTTATCCCCTCCATCATCGGCATTTATGTATTAGTTCATATCGCCATTTACTTGTTTCTAGTGAAGCTGACCAATAGTACTGTTCCTTTCTGGGACAGTACAACCACAGCCCTGAGTATCATCGCCATGTGGATGTTGTCAAGAAAATTCGTTGAACAATGGCTGGTATGGATAGTTGTAGATGGCATTACTGTGGGGCTTTACATATACAAGGGCATCCCCTACACGGCAGGTTTGTATGCACTTTACACAATCCTGGCCATTGCAGGATATTTAAGATGGAAAAAAGAAATTGAAAAACATAAGGAAATTTTATAAATTTTGTATATATTTGCATCGTAATAACTAGTAAAAGATAATTTATGATTCAAATGTTCTCATCCTTTAGTTTGCAGCAATTGGCAAGTGCCTTTATTGTACTCTTTGCAGTAATTGATATCATTGGATCCATTCCAATCATTTTGAGTATAAAGGAAAGTGGAAGAAAAATCAATTGTCCACAGGCAACATTACTGTCCTTGGCTTTATTGTTAGGTTTCTTCTACGCTGGCGATGCTTTGTTGAAACTCTTTCAGGTGGACATTGCATCATTTGCCATTGCAGGTTCAATCGTTCTTTTTCTTATGGCACTTGAAATGGTTCTCGACGTACAAATTTTCAAGAACAACGGCCCCATCAAGGAAGCCACTCTGATTCCATTGGTATTCCCTCTCTTGGCAGGACCGGGTGCTTTCACCGCTTTACTTTCACTTAGAGCTGAATATGCATCCGTAAATATTATAGCAGCCCTACTGCTTAATATGGTTTGGGTTTTCACCGTTCTGAAACTTACAGATAAAGTTCAAAATATGCTGGGAAAAGGCGGCATTTATGTCTTAAGAAAATTCTTTGGAATTATCCTGTTGGCCATATCAGCAAGACTTTTCACAGTTAACTTCACGACCTTGCTGACCCAAATACAACAGGCCAACTGATACTTTCCCTAATAGAATGTAAAATATCATAACATTTTAACAATAAACGAAAAAAAAAGACTTTCTACATACATTATTGACATGCTTATCACTATCTTTGCAGCGATAACAAATAAAAATTTAACATTATAAGTATGAAGGAAGCGGAATTCACCATGTATGAAAGGCTGTTGAGCCTTCCTCTTTTTCAGGGTTTAAGCAAAAATGACATCACTAACATTGTCGATAAAGTTAAATTTCATTTCATTAAGCACTCTGAAAACGAAGTAGTAATCAAGCAAGGAGATTCTTGTGAAGAAATATTCTTTTTACTGGAAGGGGAACTATTTGTAGAAACACAATATGACAATTATGATTTTTCTGTTCAGGAAACAATTACAGCCCCGTGTGTCATAGAGCCCTATTCCTTATTCGGAAAAGAAACATATTACTCATCCACCTATTTAACAAAATCACCAGTCAACCTTATGTGCATAGACAAACAGTCGATGGTGAATAAATTATATACCTACAACGTATTCAGACTGAATTATCTGAACATTCTCAGCGGAAGAATGACCGACTTGCACAAAGCTCTTACTCTTTGCGTGGAAGATTCAGTGGAAAAGAAGATTGTCTATTTCATCCAGCGCTTTTCTACAAGAGCAAGCGGAGAAATTTCTCTTAATATTACAATGGAACAAATCGCAAGTCTCTTAGGAGAAACGAGGATTAATGTTTCCAGAGTCCTGAATGCATGGTGTAAAGCACATTTGATTGAGTTGAAAAGGAAAAAAATTGCTGTCAACGACTTCAAAAAACTGCAAAACTATATTCTTTGTTAAATTTTATATGATAATAATTGATAAACGCCTATTTTTTAAGAAATTTGTAAATTAATGAAGATGAAAATAAAAAAGAACTTCAGAATATTTTTAACTATCATTTTTTGCAGTTGTTCAATCATGACAGAAGCACAGAATCCATTTATGATGAAATATGGAACGGTACATGAAACCGTTCCCTTTAATAAAATAAAGCTGGAGCATTTTGAGCCAGCATTCCAGGAAGGCATTCAAAGGCAAAAGAGTGAAATCGACCAGATTACCAACAATACTCAAAAACCCGATTTTGAAAACACCATTGTTGCCTTGGAAAAATCCGGAGAGCTACTGGACAGAGTATCAAGTATTTTCTTTAACTTGATGGAAAGTAACACCAATGACACTATGGATGAAATAGCGAACAAAGTCATTCCTATTCTCACAGAACACTCCAACAATATTTCACTCAATGAAAAATTATTTGCCCGCATCAAAAAGGTACATGATTCCAAACCTCATTTAAATGCGGAACAACAAATGCTGCTGAAGAATACATACGACGGATTTATTCGCAGCGGAGCCAATCTGGATGAAAACGGGAAAAAGAAATTTCGCGAACTGAGTTCGGAACTCAGCTCCTTGTCTCTTGTTTTCTCTCAAAACAAATTAAAGGAAATAAATAAATACCAGAAAGTCATTACAGACAAAAAACTTATAGCCGGACTTCCGGAAAGCGCTCTTGAGGCTGCTGCCGAAACGGCCAAAGAAAAAGGTATCGAAGGGTGGGTATTTACTCTTCAGGCTCCAAGTTATAGTCCTGTTATGACTTATTGCAGCAACCGCGAGCTGAGAAAAGAACTCTACATGGCTTATAATACAGTGAGCTGCAAAGGCGATTCCCTCGACAATCAGGAAATTTGCAAAAAGCTGGTAAACCTGCGCATGCAGATGGCACAGCTTTTGGGATACCAGACTTATGCCGATTACGTTCTGGAAGACCGTATGGCTCAGAATAGCAAAAATGTCTATAAACTACTGAATGAACTTTTGGATGCATATAAGCCGACGGCGGTAAAGGAAATGGAAGCAGTAAATGAACTGGCCGAAAAGACCGAAGGCAAGGACTTTAAGTGCATGCCCTGGGATTGGGCTTATTATTCCGAAAAGCTCAAAGAAGAAAAATTCAATATAAACAACGAACTGCTTCGCCCCTATTTCAAGCTCGATGCAGTTATTGACGGAGTCTTCGGACTTGCAACCAAATTATACGGAATCACCTTCAAGGAGAATAAGGATATCCAAGTTTACGACAAAGATGTAAAAGCATACGAAGTATTCGACAAAGACGGTTCTTATCTGGCAGTTCTCTATGCTGATTTCTTTCCACGGAACGGGAAACAAAGCGGTGCCTGGATGAGCGAACTCAAGGATCAATGGATTGACAAAGACGGAAACAGTCGTCCGCACATCACTTTGACCATGAATTTCACCAAACCTACAGCAGAAAAGCCTGCCTTGCTGACTTTAGGAGAAGTAGAAACGTTCTTGCACGAATTCGGACATTCTCTCCATGGAATGTTTGCTAACACACAATATAAGAGCTTGAGCGGAACCAATGTTTATCGTGACTTTGTGGAATTACCTTCACAAATCATGGAAAACTTTGCTACAGAAGAGGATTTCCTTAACACCTTCGCCAAGCATTACCAGACAGGAGAAAATATACCCAAAGAATATATCAAACGAATTAAAGACGCCGAAAATTTCAATGTAGCCAACTCATGCCTGAGACAATTAAGTTTCGGTCTGCTGGACATGGCCTACTATACGCGGACGAAACCACTGACGGACGATCTCAAATCATTCGAAAAAGAATCTTGGAAAAAAGCAATTCTCTTGCCACAAATAGAAAACACCTGTATGACGACAAACTTTGATCACATCATGGCTGGCGGCTATTCTGCCGGATACTATGGATATAAGTGGGCCGAGGTTCTTGATGCAGATGCTTTTTCGGTATTCAAGAAACACGGTATTTTCAATCAAGATGTTGCCAATGCCTTCCGCAGCAAGATTTTATCAAAAGGCGGAACCCGTCCTCCGATGGAGCTTTACAAGGATTTTCGCGGACAGGAACCCACCATTGATGCTTTGCTGGAAAGGAACGGTATAAAAAGGAATTAATATGAAAAAGATATTAAAATATATTTTACCTATAGTTTTCATAGTATTGGCTACGAGCGGTTGCAACAAAGAAGATGACATAAATGCTATCTTTGCCAACAGAACTTGGTATGTAATCAACTTAATGTCCAACAGCAAAGAGTCTGCTCTTTCAAATGCCCAGTTTCAAACACTGTACAAGCGGTCGGACACTTATTTCATTAAGTTTACTACAACCGGCAATTTTTCCGTAACAACCACTAGCGGAAGTTCTTATTCAGGAACATGCCACATAGACGGCAAAAAGCAGTCAATCACTTTCGACTTGGGGAATGCTTCGGGAACCGAATTCATAAGCAATACTATTATCGATTGGATGAAGAACACCACCTCTTACGTTGGAGATACGGAACAGTTGGAGTTGCATCAAAAAGACAGTAGCACCTTTATAGTTCTCGGGAAAAAAAGATAATGTCATGGAAGACAAACAACATAGAGTAGACGTTTTATACATCCGCATGGCAAGAATTTGGGCGGAGAACTCCTATTGCCAAAGAAGAAAAGTCGGAGCTCTCATCGTTAAGGACAAAATGATTATCTCGGATGGATACAATGGTACCCCTTCGGGTTTTGAAAATGTATGCGAAGACGAAAACGGGGTAAGCAAACCTTACGTGATGCATGCCGAAGCCAATGCCATTACTAAAGTGGCACGTTCCGGAAACAGCAGCGAAGACTCCACCTTATATATTACGGCTGCACCATGTATCGAATGTGCCAAACTTATTATACAGGCAGGAATTAAAAGAGTAGTCTATGCGGAAGAATACCGTCTGCAAGATGGACTTAACCTGCTGAAGAGAGCAAACATTGAAGTAGTTTATGTAGATCCAAAAGAATAATTTAAAATTATCATGAGTACGAACCGTTCATCACGCTTTATCCCGATTATCATTGCTGTAAGCATCGTCTTCGGCATTCTGATTGGCACTTTTTACGCGAATCATTTTTCGGGGAACAGACTGAATATCATCAATACTTCATCGAACAAGCTCAACGACTTGCTCCATATCATCGATGATCAGTATGTGGATACTGTGAATATGGCAGATCTTGTGGAACAAGCCATGCCACTCATTCTCTCAGAACTTGACCCACACTCCACCTACATTCCGGCAAAAGATCTGGAAGCCAGTAACGCCGACTTGAAAGGGAGTTTCAGCGGAATAGGCGTACAGTTCACCATACAGAATGATACAATCCACATTAACGATGTAATTCAAGGCGGTCCGTCAGCTAAAGTAGGAATTATGCCTGGTGACCGCATTGTATCTGTGAACGATACTGCTTTTACGGGAAAGAAGATTGTTACGGATTACGTCTTGCGCAAGCTCAAAGGTCCGAAAGGCAGTAAAGTAAAACTAGGTATTTCCCGTCATGGAGAAAGCAAAACCCTGTTCTTTACAGTTGTCAGAGGAGATATTCCGGTTAAAAGCGTAGATGCCGCATATATGTTGAATGATAAAGTGGGTTACGTGAAGATTAATAAATTCGGAGAAACAACCTACCCGGAACTTCTCATTGCTTTAGCCGAATTACATCAAAAAGGATTCAAAGGACTTGTCATTGACTTACGTGACAATACGGGAGGCTACATGGGTGTAGCCATTCAAATGGTCAATGAATTCCTTCCAAAGAACAGACTCATCGTATATACACAAGGACGCAAATCCCCTCGCCAGGAATACCGTTCGGATGGAAGAGGAACCAGCCAGCAGATTCCATTGGTGGTTCTGGTCAACGAAGGCTCTGCCTCGGCAAGCGAAATCTTTGCCGGAGCCATCCAGGACAATGACCGTGGTTTGATTATCGGACGACGTTCATTCGGTAAAGGACTCGTTCAGCAACCGATGGAATTCAGAGACGGCTCCGCCATCAGGTTGACAATAGCGCGTTATTACACACCTTCGGGAAGATGTATACAGAAACCTTACGTGAAAGGTCACGATGAGGATTATGAAATGGATATCGTGAACAGATATGAACACGGAGAATTCTTCTCGAAAGATAGTATCAAGATGGATGAGAGCAACAAATACAAGACACGCATCGGCCGTATCGTATATGGCGGCGGAGGTATCATGCCTGATATTTTCATCCCTCAGGACACACTTGGATTCACATCCTACTTCTCACAGGCTGCCAACCAAGGACTCATCATTCAGTATTGCTTCCAGTATACGGATGACAACCGCAGCAAGCTGAGACCATTCGTCACCAACGAAAGTCTGCTGAAGTATCTGAAGCATCAGAATGTACTTGAGAAGTTTGCATCCTTTGCTGAAAAGCGCGGATTGAAACGTCGTGGATTTATGCTCCGCAAATCGAGCGCACTCTTTGAGAGAGCTATCTATGGCAACATCATCTACAACATGTTGGGTATGGAACGCTACGTACAATATCTCAATGACAGTGATCCTGTTACGTTGAAGGCCATCGATGTGATAGAAAAAGGAGAGGCAACACCTCAATGGCAAGCTCAACCGGCTTCAAATAACACCAAGAAAAGAACAGCTTTGTTGCAAAAGAAAGATTCGGCTTCACGAGACCGGATATATTACGTAAGCCAAAGAGAGTTCTGCTGACAAAAAAAGAAGTGGAAAACAAACAAGAAATACGCAAGGCAATGGCTGAAAGGAAAAAGGCTCTGACTCCTGAAGAGAAGAGAGAAAAATCCTTTCAGCTATTCAGCTTTTTGGAGCAAAGCGAACTTTTTGCAAAAGCGCACGTTGTGCTTCTTTACTATTCTCTCCCCGATGAAGTATATACACATGAATTCATTGAAAAGTGGGCTGAAGAAAAAACTCTGATACTTCCGGTTGTGAAAGGTGAAGAACTTGAACTCCATCCCTATACGCGAAAGGACGATCTCAAAATCGGTTCCTTTCATATCATGGAACCCGACTCCCCTATCTTTGTAAATGAAAAAAAGATAGAACTGGCAGTTGTACCGGGAGTCTCCTTTGACACTGCAGGCAACAGACTGGGACGAGGAAAAGGATACTATGACCGTCTGCTTCCAAGACTCGACTCATACAATATCGGAGTCTGTTTCCAGCTGCAGCTATACAAAGGAATTCTTCCACATGAAAATTTTGATTTGCCCATGAACGCCGTACTCACGGAAAAAGGATTTTCCTTCAACGGAAAATAATATTTACAATAACCTGGGCTCCCACCTGCTCATTAAGGACCTTGACCAAATGTTCACGCCTCATCATCAATTCCTGACGGGCAGCCGGAGAACTCACATGCACAAACAAAGACTGGTTCTTTATAAACAGATTTGATGTATAAGCATTCATGCCCGGACCTACCACAGAAGGCCACGCCTGAATTAACCGGTATTCATTCAAGGGAGTTTCCAACCCTTCTTCACGGAGATACCGGCGAATGAGATCGCCCACATTAAGTGCTTCATTTTTCTTCATGCCCATCCTCCTTCTTTATACTTTTCCCATGTGATGCCAATTCTGTCAAGGCACCATTTTCTACATGGAATATTTTATAGTCCTTACGTAATCTCTTCAATATTTTATCCAAATGATCCCTGTTGGTGTCCGTAACAAAGATTTGTCCGAACTTGTCACCCGCCACCAATTCTACGATTCTTTCTACCCGTGAAGTATCGAGCTTGTCAAAAATATCATCCAGAAGAAGAAGCGGAGTAGTCTGACTTCCTGTACGCTTAAGGAAGTCGAATTGAGAAAGCTTCAAAGCAACCAGATAAGTCTTGTTCTGCCCTTGGGAAGCCTCTTTCTTGATCGGGTATGAACTCAACTTCATAACCAAATCGTCCCGATGAACCCCCTTCAAGGAAAAACCCATGATTCTGTCTTTTTCGCGATTAGCTTTCAGAACTTCCAGAAGATTTCCCTGAGCAGCATGCGATTCATAAGACAAATCCACAGTCTCCCTCTCCTGTGATATGTACGAATAATAGTTTTGAAAAATAGGAATAAACTCCTGAATGAACGCCAATCTCTTTTCGTGAATGAGTTCTCCCTCGGTCGCCATCATCTCTTCCCATATAGAAAACAATTCGCCATCGACCGGATCATCACACTTGAGCAAGGCATTGCGTTGCGCCAGAGCCTTGTTGTACCGAATCAACGCATCCAGATAAGAACGGTCATACTGCGAAATGACCACATCCATGAAGCGACGGCGTTCTTCACTGCCTCCGTTAATCAAATCAGAATCTGAGGGAGTCACCATAACCAAAGGAATGAAGCCTATATGGTCGGCGAGTCGCGTATATTCTTTCTTGTTTCTGCGAAAGCGTTTCTTCTGACGGTGTTTCAATCCGCAATATATTTCTTCGGGAGTTCCTTCATCAGTCTGATAAAACCCTTGGATAACGGAAAACTCCTGATCATGACGGATTACCTGCGAATCTATGGGATTATTGGAACTCTTGCAGAAAGAAAGATAATAGATGGCATCAAGCACATTGGTCTTTCCCATTCCGTTTTGTCCGATAAAACAATTCACATTGGGCGAAAACGTCAAATCCGTCTCTTCAATGTTTTTATAATTAAGAATATAGAGTCTTTCTAATATCATGTAACATCAATTTTCAGTACAAAAATAATAATAAAAACGGACAAACTCATCCGCAAACAAGACTTTTCGATGAAGAAACAGAAAAAAGTTCCCATTATATTTCGTTAATAGACAGAAATAAACTAATTTTGCTGACCGAAAACTCATTTTATCGAAAATAATAAAAAAATTAGATATGGCAGAAAACAAAAACAGTCAGGATTCGCTAAATGTTGACAACGCACTTAGCCAGTCAGAAGCATTCATTATCAAGTATAAGAATGCAATCATGTACACCCTTTTGGCAATTGTAATTATCATTGCCGGGTTCTTCCTTTACAGAAAATACGTAAGTGTTCCAAAAGAAGAAAAAGCTTCGGCTGCCCTCTTCCCTGGAGAAAACTATTTTGCTCAGGACGACTTTGAGTCAGCTTTGAACGGCGATAAAGCCGGATATAAGGGCTTCAAGAAAATTGCAGACGAATACAGTGGAACAAAAGCTGGAAACTTGGCAAAAGGATATGCAGGAATTTGTCTGGCTCATGAAGGCAAATATCAGGAAGCTATCAACTATTTGCAGGAATTCAAGGCTGAAGACCAAATGGTAGGCCCTGCTGCAATTGGTGCCATGGGCGACTGCTATGCAGGTTTGAACCAACTGGACAAGGCAACTGACAAATACATGGAAGCCGCTAAAAAGGCAGACAACAATTCGTTGAGTCCAATCTTTTTGCTGAAGGCCGGTGAGCTTTACGAGAAACTCGGCAAGAATGACGAGGCTGTAAAGGCTTATACTGAAATAAAGGACAAATACTTTAATTCTTATGCAGCAATGGAAATCGATAAATACATCGAACGCGCTACGAAGTAAAGATACTCACAAAAAACAAAATAATAAAGAGCTGCTCCTTCTTCGAGTAGCTCTTTTTTAAATATACAAATCACAAACAATATGGCTACACAATATCATAATTTATCTGAATATGACTCACAAACGGTCCCTGACGCCTCCAATATGCGTTTTGGAATCGTTGTATCCGAATGGAACGATAACATCACTCACGCACTTCTTGAAGGTGCCATCAACACATTACTTAAGAATGGTGCAAAAGAAAGCAACATCACCGTTCAGAGTGTCCCTGGAAGCTTCGAACTGATATTCGGTTCATCCATCATGATGAGAAGCGGACAATTTGATGCGGTTCTTGCCTTTGGATGTGTTATTCGCGGAGATACCCCACATTTCGACTATGTATGCCAGGGAACCACACAAGGATTGGCTGAGTTGAATGTAAAAGGCGACATACCAGTGATATATGGTTTGATAACAACAAACAATATGGATCAAGCCAAAGATCGTGCAGGTGGTATCCTCGGTAACAAAGGCGATGAATGTGCAATTACTGCAATAAAAATGATTGATTACGCTTGCAAATTCAAAAAATAATTTCTACCTTTGCACTCGCAAAAGAGAAAAGGAGATTTCTCTAGCATGAGAGGGGTGGTTACCAGAGTGGCCAAATGGGACTGACTGTAACTCAGTTGTCTTTCGACTTCGGTGGTTCGAATCCATCACCACCCACTCAAAAAATTGCGGAAGTAGCTCAGTCGATAGAGCATTAGCCTTCCAAGCTGAGGGTCGCGGGTTTGAGTCCCGTCTTCCGCTCCACACTAAGAGAACCAGAAATGGTTCTCTTTTTTTATGCTATCCTTAGTGATATTTACCCTCCGTTGCCCTGAAAAACATCCTTAGAATACCTACATTTTATCTCTTTACATATATAAAGATATCTGTTTATATTTGTAGAAAGTTCTCTTTACGAATATGAAGATATCATTTGATTATTGTAAATAGAAATTATTTTAGTAAAATATGGAAGAAATATAGCTTATAGAGATAAAAAAGAAGGAAGAAGACATATAATAATGTTCTATCTCAAAAGAGGGTTTTAAATATAAACGAAATCTTTACACAGTTTAAAACAAAGCGACTATTAAAGCCATTGACATTGTAGAATTATCAAAAGCCATTGCGCGTGCCATTCGAAACGTAGAAAAAGAAGACGGACATAAGGTCACCCCACACTTCAGGAAAGACAATGTTTAGAACAATGACAGGATTGATATCTGTAGGAAAGGGATATTAAATAGATTATAAAATTTCGTCTGCATACTTAGAAAGATTGCCAACAGGGAGATCAGCGTTAAACTGGGGCAAGCATTCGATCATCTTAAAAGTGAGATGTATTGAAAGAAGACATGCAAGTATAAACAAAAAGCCGTGGTGAAAATTATCTTTCCACCACGGCTTTATATTTTTCTAAAAAGATCTTTCTTTTTATTTTGCCGGAGTCTGAGCCGGAGTTTGTGCCGGTGCATTGTTTGCCGGAGCAGAAGCCGGAGTCTTGTTGGTTCCGAAATCAGGAAGATTTTCCGGATTTGTTTTATCTGTCTTCACAGCATCCTGCATGATGACTGAGCCACCTTCAGTAGCAGATGGAAGAACATAGGCTGTAGCAACACTGAGAATTACCATTGCAATAGCCAACCCCCACGTTGTTTTCTCTAACAGGTCCGTAGTCTTGCGGACACCCATAATTTGATTTGAAGAAGCAAAACCTGACGCCAAACCGCCTCCTTTTGAATTCTGAATCAAAACAATGAAACACATCAAAACAGATGCGATCAAGATTAGGATAAGAAATAATAAGTACATTTTTTATTCGTTATTTTTATTATTAATAATCAATTTTTCCAAAAATCTTATTTGGTCTGCAAAGTAAGCAATTTTTTTTGGATTATTCAAACTTAATTTTTTAATTATTTCAAGTGCCTTGGAATATTTTTGTTGTTTGATGTATATTTTTGCCAAAGTTTCTGTAAAACAAGAATCTTCAACCTCTTCATCATTGCTCTTATCCGTGTTCTCGCTCTGAGATTTCTCTTCTGCTACATTAGAAGTTTCCGGAACGGATGCTTCCTGCGGCAACGGAAGCAACTGCATCTTTTCATCTGCTTTTTCTATAAACCCGTCAATAAGCTCGTGTCCTTGAAGAAGAGATTCTTCTGATTTATCTTCTTCGCCGGTATCATTCATCAAATAGGAAACATAATCTGTGGAAGGATCAAATTTTACAGACTGACGGCTTTCATCTTGTGGCAGGGTACTAAGAAAACTATCTATGAGAGTCAAAGTTCTGTCGAAGCCGAATACATCTTCTTCTTTCTTTGCCGTATCTTTCTTGACAAACTCCTGTTTTCCTCCTTCAACCATCTCATAAAGCACCTTTCTGTTCGGAACAGACAAAGCTGCCTTGCATAATTCATCATTGAAAGTAGCATCGTGCAATAAATAAAGATTTGCCACGTACAACAGCCTTGCCGTCTGATAGTAAGGATACCTTGCCAATAAGGAACGAAGCTCGTAAAGAGTCTCCTTATCAAGTTTTTCCGGATGGTCTATTAATTCTTGTATGCTGACTGACATAAGCTCTTTTTGTTGTTCTACCAGTTGGCTACTGTTGCATTGAATATCTGATCCACGATTTCCTTAATCATCTGGTTCACCAATTCCTCCTGCACTGAAGCCAACTGCTGCTTGGCATCGAAATCTCGGGTTGCCGAGAATTGCTGTTCAAAATCTTCAGCATGGTTCGTGTTGTTTGTGAAACGGACATTGATTGTCAATCTCAATGAGTTCATGGAGGTATACCCATCGGCAGCAATTGACTTGTTGGATTGCTCATAGCCGGTAATTTCCCCACCTATTTGCAAATCTCCGCCTTTGTTCACCAATTTGAGTCGGGTCTGCTGAGCGTAGATATCTTTAATAGCCGTGTTCAATTTAGGTTCCATGGGTCCCCATACCAAAGCCGAACGGTTAGAGAAATTCTCTATCGTAATGGATTTAATCTTATCATAGTTGATGGAAGCTCCATTGAACTTATAAGAGATGCACGAGGAAGTTACCAAAACACTGCAAAAGAGAATCAAAACTATTCTGCACACTGATTTAATTTTCATCCAATCCATATTCTTTAATTCTTCGGTATAACGTACGTTCTGAAATATTCAAATCCTTGGCGGCCTTTCTTCTTCGGCCATGATTCTTTTCGAGAGCTTTCTTCACCATGTCTCGCTGTAAATCATCGAGTGACAAAGATTCTTCCACATATTCTTCCGGCTCCTGAATATCTTCTTCCATGGATTTATTTTTATCCGGCGCCGTAATGCTTATAGTAGGCATGGGCTGATTATGATAATCAACCGCAGGCGACTGATAATAAGGAACCGAGGAATCAGGTTGTTGCGGAGCTTGCGGAGTTCTTTGCTGCATCATATTACTGTTCACCAATTTTTTAAGATCAGTGACATCACGACGCAAATCAAATAAAATCTGATAAAGGATTTCCCTCTCGCTTTCAAAAGTTTTTCCTGAGTCGTGAACACCCGCTAAAGCCGGGAGTTTTGATTCCTGCTGTTCGGGAATATATATTTTCAAGATAGAAGGTGTAATCTCACGAACCTTCTCTATAATGGAAATCTGCTCGGTAATATTCTTAAGCTGACGTATATTGCCAGGCCAAGAATAGGCAACCAAAATTCTCTTGGAATCTTCAGTCAGTTGGATAGACGGCATTCTGTAACGCTCGGCAAAATCGGAAGCAAACTTGCGGAACAACAACACAATATCATCCGGGCGCTCGCGCAAAGCCGGAATCTTTATGGGAACAGTATTGAGCCTGTAGAACAAATCTTCGCGAAAACGGCCTTCACCGATAGCTTGATTCAGATTCACATTGGTAGCTGCCACTATACGGACATTTGTTTTTTCCACTTTGGAAGAGCCTACCCTGATATATTCTCCCGACTCGAGTACACGCAGCAAACGAGCTTGTGTGGACAAAGGAAGTTCACCTACTTCATCAAGAAAAATAGTTCCTCCATCAGCTTCGCCGAAATACCCCTCACGTTCACCTATAGCACCGGTAAAAGCACCCTTTTCATGTCCAAACAATTCAGAATCTATCGTCCCTTCAGGAATTGCGCCACAATTCACCGCAATATACTTTCCATGCTTACGACTACTGTTCTGATGAATAATTTTAGGAAAATTCTCTTTGCCGACTCCACTTTCTCCGGTAATAAGCACGGACAGGTCCGTTGGGGCTACTTGCAGGGCTATATCAATAGCCCGGTTCAACCCTTCGGAATTGCCAATAATTCCAAATTTTAATTTAACTTGCTGTATATTAGATGAATCCATAGTTCTTTTTCTTAATGGTATGACAAAATTACTGAAAGGAAGGGGTATAAGCAAGAAATTTTGGCAGAAATAGTAACTTTTAATAAAAAAAAGAGATAAGCAACTCCATGCTTATCTCTTTTCATATCAACAATATTAATTAATCAATCAATTTCTTCATCAGCTTCAAAGCCTCCCATTTCGCGGATAGCATTCTTAAGCATGGTATATTGCTGGAACAAATGATTCACCGCAACTTCATCCTTTGTATAATCGTGCATAGGACTCTTCAGGAAGAAACTCAAGAACCTTTGAATACCGAAACGTCCGGCTCTTGCAGCAAGATCACTGAGCAATACCAAGTCAAGGCACAAAGGTGCAGCCAAAATGGAATCACGGCACAAGAAATTAATCTTTATCTGCATGGGATATCCCATCCAGCCAAAGATATCAATATTATCCCATCCTTCCTTATTGTCATTGCGAGGAGGATAATAATTGATGCGGACCTTATGATAGTAATTCTCATATAAATCCGGCTGTTCGTCGGAAACCAAGATTGACTCCAAAGTAGAAAGCTTGCTCACCTCTTTAGTATGGAAGTTGGCAGGCTCATCCAAAACCAAGCCATCACGGTTTCCAAGAATATTGGTCGAGAACCATCCGTTCAAACCCAGGCAACGCGTTCCGATGATCGGAGCAAAACCTGATTTAACCAATGTCTGTCCTGTCTTGAAGTCTTTTCCTGCAATTGGCATCTTCACTTTAGCTGCCAGTTCCCACATGGCTGGAATGTCTACAGTAGTATTTGGAGCACCCATAATGAATGGAGCACCTTCTTCCAATGCTGCCATAGCATAACACATAGATGGAGCTACATGAACTTTGTCATCAGCTTTCATTGCCTCTACCAGAGAATCCAGAGTGCCATGAACCTGCTCGTCTACCGGAACATAAATTTCTGTAGAAGCAGCCCAAAGCACAACAATACGATCACATCCATTGGTTGATTTGAATTTGCGGATATCTTCTCTGATCAGCTCCTTCATTTCCCAACGTGTGCAACCGGCTTTTACATTGTCACCATCCAGACGCTTCGCATAATTCTTGTCGAAAGCAGCTTTCATCGGAACAATTTTCTCCAACTCATCCTTAACCGGATTAATGTCTTTTTCTTTCAAGACCTCTGCATACATTGCACTTTGATAAGCATTCTGAGGATAAACATCCCACGCACCGAAAACAATGTCGTTTAAGTTTGCCAAAGGAACAATATCTTTGTAATGAAGATACTTCTTGTCTTTTCCCTTCCCTACTCGGATTTTGTCATACTGGGTCATTGAACCTACCGGTTTGGCTAAACCTTTACGAACCATTAAAACACCTGTCATAAATGTAGTACTGACAGCTCCCAGGCCTACGACCATTACACCTAATTTTCCCGTAGCCGGCTTTACATTTGTTCTTTCCATTGTATAAAATTTCTTTACGCAGCCACATTTGTGGCTGACTAATATTGGGTTATTATTGTTTAATCAAATGATTAATACGGCAAAGTAAGAAAAAAACTTTGAATTTTCGACCAATATTGTAATAAAAGTTACAATTAAATAAGTTTTTTATTTATTAAAGGTGTTATTGGACATAAAAATATCCCTTTTTGAACAGTTCTGTACATCTTTTATCTTCTCCTATCTTTCGGGTATCAATAAAAAATTATAACTTTGCAAAACTTTTTTACAAGAATAAATTAAAATGAAAGATATTTGCTGCATCGGACATATTACTCTCGACAGAGTCATTACTCCTCGCAAAACAGTTTATATGCCCGGAGGTACGTCATATTACTTTTCCAAAGGCATAAACAGGTTAAAAAAAATAGATTACCAGCTGGTCACTGCAGTGGGACAATCTGAAATGCATGTTGTTGACGAGCTAAGGAATGAGGGTATAGACGTTATTTCGTTACCAAGCAAGAAAAGTGTTTTTTTCGAAAACAAATATGGCGAAAATTCAAATGAACGGACACAACGTGTATTGGCAAAAGCCGATCCTTTCACCATTGAAGGATTAAAAAATACTGATGCTAAAATATACCATTTGGGAAGTCTTCTTGCCGACGACTTTTCTATAGAAGTTGTGAAATATCTTTCCACAAAAGGCTTGGTATCTGTCGACGTTCAAGGCTATCTGAGAGAAGTTCAGGGCGAGAATGTTATAGCAGTTGATTGGAAAGACAAGCTGGAAACATTGAAATATATTCACACATTGAAAGTCAATGAATATGAAATGGAAGTACTTACCGGAAAAAATGAAGCTCACGCCGCAGCAAAACAAATTGCCGATTGGGGAGTAAAAGAGGTTGTCGTTACCACCGGAAGTTATGGTTCGTTGATTTATGCCGATGGTAATTATTACGAAATTGAAGCTTATCCTCCGAAAGAACTGATTGACCCTACCGGTTGCGGTGATACCTATTCTACTGGTTATCTCTACTGCCGGGTGCAAGGATTAGGATATGAGGAGTCCGGAAAATTTGCAGCGGCCATGTCAACTATCAAGCTAGAGACATCGGGTCCGTTTGATAAAGACGAAGAGGCTATCAGAAGTATTATAAAAAGACATTGATTTACTTCTTCGTACGAATCAATATCGTATAAGCATAAATTAATACTACTGCAAAAGATATAAGCGGAACCATAAATGACAAGGTCATTGTACTTTCATCCGCTGCCATGCCCATTAGAACAGTCCCGACGGCACCCCCAATCGGAGTCATCATTAATATAGAAGAAGCTTTTTGAGTCAATCCTCCAAGGTCTCGGATTGACAAAGCAAATATGGTGGGAAACATAATCGATTCAGAAACGAAAATAAACATGGCTGCAATTAAAGAAATAACAGGCAAATCCACCACGACAATGGAAGTCATAACTACGGCCGATATTGCACATATCAAAAGAATCTTTTCAGCACGTATATATTCCATAATCCAACTTCCGATGAACCGGCCTCCCATAAAAAGGAGTAAACCGATGGACAGAACGATAGATGCAATAAGCTTTGGATTCATTCCTGACAACTGATGCGTAATCAAGCCCGTCAAATCATTTTCCGCCGCATAATTAATAAAAAAGGAATTAATAGAAATTTCGGAAACTTCGTAGCAGAACAAAGCAAACAAACCAAAAAGAAACATAGGGTGCTCATATATCTTACCTTCTCCCACCGACTGTTGGGAAGACGAACTCTTAATGACAAATTCAGGTAGTTTGATGCGGGAAAAGATAACAGCTATGACCAAAACGACAATACCTATAATAACATAAGGATAAGAGATATCAGGGTTTTCATTCGAAAAGCAATAAAAGCCACCCATTAAAGAACCGAAAATACATCCCAATCCATTGAATGACTGGGCACGGTTCAATCGGCTTGCTGCAGTTTCCTTTGCACCAAGAAGAGTCACATAAGGATTGGCAGCTACTTCCAAACAAGCAAGACCGCATCCGATAACGAATAATAAAGATAAATAATAGAAAAATGCAGCTTTCCCTGCATAGGAATTGAAATAGAAAAGAACAGCAGCCAATCCGAAAGCTATCAAGCCAAGCACGACTCCTTTGCGAGTTCCATGTTTTCTTATGAAAATTCCCGCAGGAACGGCCATGATGAAATAAGCAAGATAGGTTACAAACTGTATTGCAGAAGCTTCTGTTTTGGTTAAAGCCAGTGTTTCTTGAAAGAATGGATTCAACACATCAAGGATTGCCCTGGCAAATCCCCATAAAAAGAAAAAGAAGGTGATCAAGAAGAAGGATAACATATATCCGTCACCAACCAGTGAAGCTTGTTTCTTGCTACTCATTTTTATCTCCTATCTTTTGTTAGTTTATCAGTTATTTCAAATCAGTTGTTTTAAATCAGTTATAACAAAATCAATTTTCGATTCATCATGTTCCTCATGTTTCCATTCACGACCTTTTATCCATGCCGTATGACATCCCAAAATCATTGCCGGCTCCATATCCTTTCCGTATGAATCGCCTACCACAAGAATATTCTCAGCTGGCAGCCCCATAGCATCAATTCCCATTTGATAAATGGCAGGATCAGGTTTTCTGACACCAACAACAGAAGACTCAATGATTTCCTGGAAATATCTGTCCAAATCAAAATCTTTCAAAATTGTCTGGATATTTCCATAAAAGTTAGAAACCAGAACAAGCTTCCTGTTCTGAGCCAGAGTATTCACAACCATCCGGGTGACCTGCAAAACATTTCTTACATAACTATAACACCACGAAGAAAGCTGAAGACACAACTTCCTGTGATTGATTTCATGAAAGACCATAGCTCCATCTTCTTCCAAAAAGCTGAGTTCCAAATCAATTTTAACTCTTAAGACATCTTTAAAGTCAAAATCTGTTCTGACATAGGGAAACTTCGCCATCGCTCTTTCTGCTAGGACATAGGCATTCCGGAACTGTTCCTTATTTACCGGCACATCAAACTTTTTGTAAGCATCCCATAAGACTTCCGCCCAATGGTCTCCATTCGTATCGATTGTACCTCCATAATCGAATATTATGCCCTTTATATCTTTCAAATCAATCATTTGTTAAATTCTCCTTTGCCGGTTTTTTATTTCCTACTTTCATTAAAAACATTCCAATGGATATCCATATCAATTCTCTTACACGAGTAATCAATCCTGTATAGACGCCAAAAGCTCCTGGTATGGAAAGGCTGCCGACAGCCAAAGCCAATCCGCCTTCGCGTGCTCCCAATTGCATCGGTGAAAAAAACATGAGATTACTGAATAAGGATGAAAAAGCCATAATCAAAATACATGCAGGAAAACTTACATCGTTGGTTAGTATTTTTAAAATAAAAAAGATTTCAAGACAAGTCATAATACGAGCACAGAACTCAAGTCCCAAGGACATATAGAATGTTTCTTTTCGCTGCTTGTGCAATTCCGCAATCTGCTCATCTATTTTCCGCAATGTTTCCTCTTGACGTTCATAAAAATGAGAAGCCCAATTCTTGACAAAAGGTAATCTCTTCAGAAACTTCAACGTTTTCACAGCCATTCCCTTCCGATAGCCTCTCGTAAAGAAATAAATGACTACCAAACAGAATGTCCCGATGACCGTTAAAAGAACACCCATGGCGAAATCTACTTTATAAAGTGCTATATATAGGAATATGGAACTGAACCAGAAACAGAAATGAGAAAAAATATGCATCATCACGTAAAGAATGACAGACGACGTTGCTTTACTGGCTCCGACATAAGGAGTCAATTCCATAATACGATACGGTTCACCTCCCATCAGTCCCACAGGTGTGGCATAATTCAAAGCAAATCCCGAAATAGTAAGTTTATAAATTGTCCAAAAGGGAACACGATATCCCTTTTTCCCATCCCGAATAATAACATACCATGACAAGGCATTTACAATATATATAAAAAACCAAAGGAACAAAACGGCAATGAACCACCATCCGGCTGTATACAGTTTACTCCACAATTCACCCCACCGCATATCGAAGGAAAAAAGCATAATGACAATCGCCACAATGCCAAATAGCAAAAATATGTTACGATACTTGCTTTTCATAATCTACATTGTATGTATGAGCTCATTGCACATACGACCACACATTGCTTCATGGCGATGACGCATATAAAAATATATGACAGTCAGTACAATGATTTCAAAATAAAAATAATACTGAGGTTCTCCTATAAGCAAACTAATATACAAAGCTATAGCTCGAGTATTGAATGTAAGTATATTTGTATACTTCATCAATGGCCGACTCCCGTTTAAGAATTTATCTCTAAAATCTTGAGGTATGCTTCCATTGTAACGAGTCTTCAGGACGACCTTCAAATCTTGGAAATTTGGTGTCATCCTCTCTTGCGCATGAGTGTAGTTTCCATAAAAATATAGAAACATCTTCCACCAAAAATTGTGTTTCCATGGAAGGGAATGAAGTATCTCACGCTGTTGGCGGAAAGTATCCAGCTCGCTTCCTTCCGCTCCTTTCAGGAAATACAGATGTATGTTTCTATAATAATCAGCCAACTGACATTGCGAGGAATGAAAAACGAAACCCGAAAGTGCTGCTATAATAAAAATGGTCATTCCCCATTCATCATACAGACGCAGACAGATTGCCAGATAGATTGCAAAGAACCATAAATCTCCGGCAAATCCATCGAGCATTCTTCCCCATCGGGTTTTCTTCCCAGTCATTCTGGCAAGCTGTCCATCCGTGCTGTCATAGATATTTGCCCAAATGAGTAAAAGTATACCTATGACGGTATGTAATGTATCAGGATAATAAAAACAATATCCGGCTGCTACTCCCAATATAATAGATAGGATGGTAACTACATTCGGATGAATGTTGAATTTATTGAAAAAAAGTGCCCATGCATAACCTAAGGGGCGGGTGAAATGAATATCAAGCCACTCTTCCGTATCTTTGGATTTCAACGTAGCGTCAAGCCCTTTCTGATGTTGTTTTTCGTTTTCCATTTTTTATTTTAATATCTTGCTTCTATTGACTGATGAATATATTTTGCTATATTTAAGCCTGCATCTGCACGGCAACATGAAAAGCTTGGCCAGTCATTAAAATCTATTATTTTCATTTGTCCGGGTGAAGTTATAACACAGTCTCCCCCATATACGGGAACTCCCAAAGCCAAAGATGCTTCATCGGCATAATGCTTCAAGCTGCTTTCTTCAAAAGGTAATCCACGAGCTTCTCCATTAATGGCTTCCAGACCAAATTTACTATGGCCGGACGGAGATGAATAATACCAATAAAAAAAGCCGGTTCCCTGAACTCCATAAAATTTTACCAAATCTCCTGCCAAATGTTCATTGAGAACTGCGGAAGGAATATTTCTACTTTTAAAATCTCCAAGGATATTCAAGACATCCTGTTCCGTTTCGGCATAACTCACATCCTGTTTCAACATGGCATGTGAATCACCACGTTTCACCCAACACGGATATTTCCAATCTTCAGGAATCGCTTTCAAATCTGTAGGGATTATCAAACTTACAGGATGAGGTATTTGATGTTCGAGCAGCAGTTCCGTCATTCTTTTACGAATACAGTTTTCAATTCCAAAAGCTGAATTGACTACGAAACATCCTTCTTGTTCAAGTTCTTTCAAACGCTTAAGTGTGGATGTGTCCCTTGCCATATTAAATATAACTTGGCTTTCGCAAGTCTGCTTGACAAAATCTTTTTCACAGCAAACAGATACTTTATATCCCAACAACCGCAAATTATCTTCGACAGCATGAAATATGGCGTCATCATTATTCTCCAAATTTGGAGAAAATTCCTTGCCTCTACTAACACCTGTTATATGCATTTCTTTCACAGCCGTCATTTTCCGTCTCCTTCTTTCAAAAAAGCCTCAGCTTTAAGAATATCTTCTGCATGATCCACATCCAGAATTTTGCTGAAAGGATAGGCTTTCAATATCAAGCCATCAGCAACTAACTGCCTCTGAAAATTTCTCATTCTCGACATATCTTTATGTATACAATCTTCGAGAACATCAAGTGCCTTAGAAGGAAGACAATAAATTCCACCACTTATATATTTGCAGTTCGACGGCATTGAATCATGAAAACCGCTGATGTACAGATTTTCATCTGTGGAAACATACAATGGCTTTTCATCATCGATAAAGTCTGTAACCGCCATCATACCGTCAGCTTGCTCTTTCTGAAAGCTGCGGATATATTCGGAAAATTCTTCGGGACGGAAAATCGTATCTACTGTTGTCAGACAGAAAGAATCACCTTTTAAGTAAGGACTGATTGCATATAGACTATGCATAGAACTGGGAGTGGATTGCACGACAAGCCTGATAGGGAATCTGCTTTGCAAATTTCTCACATGCTCTTGAACTTGCTGTGTTTCATTATTAACAATGATAACAATTTCTTTAGCTCCGTTCTCGACAAACAGTTCAACCAGTCTGTCAATCATGGCTTTGCCATTTACCTTAACCAAAGGTTTTGGAAGTTTCACACCTTCCTGTGCCAACCGTGAACCTTCACCAGCCGCTATTATTGCAAATTTCATCTCTTAATCAAAACTTATCATCATCCACAGCATCCAATTTCAATTTGTCGCTGTCATCATGTTTGTCATAATATTGTTTACGCAAAGGGTTTCTATGTATAACTTCTTCGTGTCTGCGATTTCTGTAGATATCAATTGCCGTATAGATAGCTTGTCGGAAAGATTCTTCCGAAGCCAATCCTTTTCCGGCTATATCATATGCAGTTCCATGCGCTGGAGATGTACGTATCAAAGGAAGGCCAGCCGTATAATTAACGCCTTCATCCATGGCTATCACCTTAAACGGAGCCAGTCCCTGGTCATGATACATCGCCAGAATACCATCGAATTTTGTATAGTTTCCGCTCCCCATAAATCCATCAGCAGGATAAGGGCCAAAACATTGAACCCCTTTGGCTGCCATAGTCTGTATCGCAGGAGAAATAACAGTCTGTTCCTCGGAACCGATCAAGCCATTGTCTCCTGCATGAGGATTAAGTGCCAGTACGGCTATTCGAGGACAATCAATATTAAAGTCTTGCTTCAAGGAAGTGTTGAAGATACGTATTTTTTCTTCAACCAACTCTTGCGTGATAGATGCAGCAAGATCTCTGATTGCCACATGAGTCGTTACCAGCGCCACACGGAGTTCGTCTTTCATCAGAATCATCAGAGATTTTTTCCCTTCTCCGGCTTTTTCTTCGAGATATTCTGTATGTCCGGGAAAACGGAACGTATCACTTTGTATGCTGTGTTTGTCTATAGGTGCAGTCACCAAGACATCAATCAAGCCATCCTTATATTCTTCAATCGCACGTTCCAAGGCTTGCAAAGCTGCTTTTCCGGCTTCTTCCGTAGGTTTCCCCAAATCTACTTTTACCTCTTCCTCGTTGCAGTTAATCACGTTCAATCTGTTATCCGAGGCATCCGAGGCACTGTTTACTATCGTAAAATTAGTAGGCAAATTCAAAGCTTTTCGGTGATATGAAGCGACTTTGGGCGAACCATATAATATGGGTGTACAGAAGTCGAGCATCATGGGTTCGGCAAAAGTTTTCAAAATCACTTCATATCCAATCCCATTGATATCGCCTTGGGTAATACCTACACGTATTTTCCTATTTTCCATGTTCAATCTTTATTTTGTTTTTTTACTGGCGGCCTTCATTCCCGGGACTTTTTTAGGTCCTGCAGGCAACTGAAGGGTATAGAGAGATGCTTCCATCTTTCTCATCAAATCTCTTTTCTTGGTATCGGGGGCATACACAAATCCCTCTACCACAATTACTCGGTTGTTCACGGTATCCACACTGCTGTGTGAAACGAACGGTCCACCCATCATGTCGTGTTCCATTTCCCATAATCCGCGAGCTTCCATTGCGTAATTCTTCTTTACCATAATATTCTTCACGTCCACAAACTCTGAATCGGTAGCCATATGCATATTCGGCTTTGCTCCCGGTATATTCGCTTTCATGAAAGAATCACGCTTGGCAATAAAATATTCTTTGGTAAATGTCTTGTTACTCGTGTAAGGATAGGAATACATTACGAAATTCATATCGGCAGTTCCCTTATTGGTCGATGCCCAGACAAAATCCTTGCCTACTTTGAACGATCTGAGTTCTTCGGGAATATTCATTTCGCAATTAAACATTTCCTTAACCTTATCCGAAAGATTTCTGTTGTGATGTTGTTTCAGGAATTCCACTTCTCGATTCATTTCAGCGAGAGTAAAGAATTCCACAATTGCATTCCGATGAGTATTCACATAAGCTGTCAGTTCATTCTCATCGGGTGACTGTATCGTCATGATCATCTGCGGAGAAGAATAAACATCCCGCTGATATTTGAATTTTGTCTGTGTATACAGATTCGGATTTATGTCAACCAAAATCAAGTTTCGGGACAATCTGGTAATCTGGTCATAATTCTGTACATCCATATGGTAGATAAAGAACGAACGCTCGGATTGGGGCAATCCGGGTACATCGGTATCCAGTGCCGCAAAGACTGCACGTCCTGCAGGTCTGTTCCAAAGACTGTCAGCCATAATCACCGTGACTTCATAAGGACGCCCGCTGGAGGCCGGTGTCAACAAGTCGGTCCCGCTTTTCTTATTTCTACAAGACACGAGCGAAAGCATTACCAATGTTATGACGCTCATACTAATGATCAACCTTTTCATAAGCCCTTTATCTTTTTATTCGTTATTATTTTTTCTGTTTCGCCGTTGAAAGCATTCCGCATGCAGCGAAAATATCTTCTCCTCGGGATGCACGTATGGAAGAAAATATGCCGTGATCGGTGAGATAGTCACGAAATGCCATCATCGTCTCTTCATCCGCTCCCTGAAAATCAGCACCCGGAATAGAATGAAACCGTATGAGATTCACTCTACAATCCAATCCTCGCAAAAGCTTCACCAATTCCTTTGCATAAACCAAGGAATCATTGAGACCTTTAAATACAATATATTCGAAAGAAAGGCGGCGCTGCTTGCTCCAATCATATTGTTTAAGTTCCTCCACAATCTCTGAAATGGCAAAAGATTTTTCAGCAGGCATCATCGCACTTCTCTGAACGGATACAGGTGTATGCAAACTGATGGCCAGATGACATTCGCTTTCCTCTATGAAACGAGTCAATCCTTTTCTCAAGCCCACACTGCTTACCGTTATTCGTTTCGGACTCCAACCATATCCATAATCCGACGTAAGAATATCCAAAGCAGGCAGAACATTATCCAGATTATCGAAAGGTTCGCCCATACCCATGAACACGATATTAGTCAAATTCTCACGTTCAGGCAAGGAATAAATCTGATTCAAAATTTCATTTGTTGTCAGATTGGCGGAAAAACCTTGTTTCCCGGTCATGCAAAAAGAACAGTTCATTTTACATCCCACTTGGGAGGAAACACAAAGAGTAGCTCTGTCTTCCTCCGGGATATATACTGTTTCCACAAAGTTGCCTTCCGACGTCTGATACAGGTACTTCACCGTTCCGTCTTGAGAACGCATGCTGTCCACGGGATCAGAAGCACCGATAGAGAAACGTTCCTTGAGTACTTCCCTATTCTTCAATGACAAATTGGTCATTTCATCAATTGACTTCACACCTTTGACATACAGCCATGAAACTATCTGCTTGGCTGTGTAGCCAGGCATCCCCACGCACTTCACCACATTCTGTATCTGGCTGAGTGTCATTCCCATTAAAGGCTTTGTATCTCCAGTATTCTCCATACGCTTTTTTTAGCTCTGCAAATATACATCCTTTTTTCCAATTAAAGAACAATTAGATAAAAAGAGAAACAAAATACGCTTGTACGAAAGTTTTTTTATATCTTTGCAATTGACAGCAAAAAGGAGTGATACTGTAAATATTTTTTGATGGAGAAAAAAAGAATCATTATCATGGGAGCCACATCGGGCATAGGACGAGAAGTTGCTCTTATATATATCAAAAAAGGTTGGAAAGTAGGACTTTGCGGTAGAAGAATTCAAGAGCTTTATGATCTTAAATCGCTATCACCAGAAACTATTGAAATTGCTCAAATTGACATAAGAAATACCGATTCCCCAACCATTCTGCTTGACCTTATTAAAAGATTGGGCGGGCTGGATATATACTTCCACAGTTCGGGAATAGGCAAACAAAACCGTCATTTAGACCAAAATATTGAAACCGAAACTTTACAGACTAATGGCGAAGGATTCGTTCGCATGATTGACACGGCATTCAACTATTTTCGAGATATTCCCGAAGGAGGACATATTGCAGCCATCACATCCATCGCCGGAACCAAAGGTATAGGTGTAGCACCCTCCTATTCTGCCACTAAACGATTTCAAAACACTTATTTGCAAAGTCTGGTTCAATTGGCTGGAATGGAAAAGCTGAATATACATATCACGGATATTCGTCCGGGCTTTGTATCCACAGCTTTACTCAACGACAATCACAATTACCCTATGATGTTGAGCCCTGATAAAGTGGCTCTGGAAATTGCCGATGCACTTGAAAAGAAATGCCGTATCCGCGTTATCGACTGGAAATACCGCATATTGACTTCCTTATGGAAAATGATTCCCGGCCGTATATGGGAAAAATTAAATATATACGTAAAATAAAAGAATAATTGAGTCTTTATGTTTAGAAGGATGTATAAAATATACATAGCTATAACGATTGTACTAATTATCATAGCAACCATGTTGTTTTCAGCAAAAAATGATGGAAACAATAAAGACATGCCATTGAAAAAAGTTGCTATTATTTATTCTTTTACTCCAGCGGACGTAGGGCAAAAAAACATGAAAGGACTTATCGAATACAATCTGAAAAAAAAGGGATTTCGAGTTTCCTTTTATGAGAAATATCTCAATTGTGAAAAATATGGTTCTTTTGAAGAAATTGAACAAATGAAACTCATTTTAAACAGCATCGCATCTTTGCATGTCGATCTCATCATTGTTCAAAATGACCAAGGTGCATATTCATTCTTAAAGACTAAGCACCCTCTACTAAAAAAATGTCCTAGCATTCTAATGGGCATTCATTATCCAAACAAGAAAGAGCTGGAAGAGAATCGCAATAACCCTGTCTATTGTCTTGCAGACACCCCTAATTTCATTAAGAACGCACAATTCATAAAAAAGATATATAAGAGACCGCAACCATTGGCTATATGCATAAATTACAGTACAAGCACACTGGATAAAATTGCAATCCAATCCTATTTATCCCAAGTTGAAAAGACTCATTACATAACATCCTATTATGAAGGCAACGTATCCAACGAATCAAAAAAAACATGGTACAAGACGATAGCGGATTTTGACTCTATCAATCAATCGAAAAGATACATAAAATCCAACATTTATTTTAAAATAATACCTATCAGATTTCTTGACGGATATCAAATCATATCCAATTTCAATCAAACTCAGACAAAGGAAAGCCGGATTTTTCTAATAGATTCTATGGATATGACTCTTTGTTCCATATCATCTCTCTTTCCAAGCCCGGTATTCAGTTGCATCAGAGAAGGACTCAACGAATGTGAAATAACTGGAGGATATTTTTCTTCAGACGAAATAACAGCACAGACGGTTTGCGATCTTGCCGCAGAACTTTTCAACAACAAATATCCTAGCCAAAGGCGTATCGATTTGGCTAAGGAATATATAATAGATTGGGCAATAGCTTCGAAATATAATTATCTGGACCTTGATTCATTATCTTCGGACGTAAAAATAATAAACTACCCTTGGTATCTTAAACATAAAACTCTTTTGATTGTTTTATGCATCATTATACTCGGTTCCATCTCAATTTCAATTTCGGGATGGATTAAGCAAATTAAAAAGAACAAAGTTCAAAACAACCGTCTCAAAAAAATGGAATCTCTTCAAAACAAACTATACTTGTCTATCAGAGGTTCACAAAACGCGGCATGGAGTTACCAAAACGGATATTTCAAATTCGATGAATCAGCAGCTCAGATTATTCCAATAAATGATATACATCTTTCTGTTGATAAGTTAAGGGAACTGATACATCCTCAAGATATGGATGAATTCAACACCATGTTGTTGAATCTTAATTTCCAATACAAGAAAAACGACAAAAAGACTCACATCTACCAAATGAAAATATCATCGACAGTTCCTCAAGAATACATTTGGGTAGAATGGAGATTCCGCAATTCGGAATTCAACGGAGAAGCCGTTACTTGCGGATTATTGCAAGATATTGAAAGGTCGAAACAAAGAGAGTTCGAACTGATTAAAGCCAAAGAACTCGCAGAACAAGCCGAGCTGAAACAATCTTTTCTGGCTAATATGAGTCATGAAATACGCACTCCCCTTAACGCCATTGTTGGATTCTCCAATCTGCTGGCCGATCCCGACAACGAATTGTCCGAAGAAGAAAAAGCCAGTTTCATCGATATCATACAAAGGAACAATGAAAATTTATTGAAATTGGTAAACGATGTTCTGGAAATGTCGCGAATAGAATCCGGAAATTTATCATTCAATATGAAAATATTTCCTGCCAATGAAATCATTCATGAAATATACCAGACTCATCGCGTCATCATCAACAAAAATCTGAATTTTTCTCTTGTCATTCCCCAAGATCACAAGTCTGAAAATATTCTGATTGACCGTTTAAGATTGACCCAAGTCGTTACAAATTTTCTAAGCAATGCCAATAAATTCACCGCAAAAGGATTTATAAAGCTTAGCCTCACCTATAATGACTGTCAAAAAGAAGTCAAAATATCCGTAGACGATTCCGGAAAAGGAATTACGAAAGAAGAACAAAAGCTGATATTCGACAGATTCTACAAATCAGATGAATTTGTACAAGGAACAGGTTTAGGGCTTTCCATTTCACGAATCATCATGCAAAAAATGAATGGACGTATTGAAGTCGAATCCGAAGTAGGTAAAGGAAGCACATTCTCAGTAATTTTACCATATGCATAAAGCATTGATTATCAATTACAGAAAAACATAACCGGCAGAGGAAAAAGATATAACCGGCGGAGACCTCACGGCTGGTTATATCTTTTTTCTCCACAGGTTACACCTTTTTTATATAATCAGTTAATTTTGCAGAATACTAAAAAGGATACCGAATAATTGAAAATAAAGCTGTATCTTTGCATGAAATTATCAATTAAAAACAATAGAAATTTATGGAAACAACCCCAAACAAGTATATCACGGTTGCTTACGAACTTTACGTCGATAACCAAGGTAAAAGAGAACTTGTAGAAAAAGCTACTAAAGAACGCCCTTTCCAGTTTATCTCAGGACTTGGCACAACTCTGGACGCTTTCGAAAATCAATTGAAAAATCTGAATGCCGGCGATAAATTCAACTTCACCATACCGGTGAAAGATGCCTATGAAGAAAGAGAAGAAGCCAGAGTATTGGAAGTATCGAAAGACATTTTCAAAATCGACGGTAAATTCGATGAAGAAAACATCTATGCAGGCAATGTGGTTCCTTTGAGTAATGCAGACGGCGACCGTTTCAATGGTTTGGTGGCTGAAGTAAAAGAAGAAACCGTTATTCTCGACCTTAATCATCCGTTGGCAGGCAAAGACCTTACATTCGAAGGTGAAATAGTAGAATCACGTGAAGCCACCAACACAGAAATCCAAAATACGCTGAACATGTTGAGCGGAGAAGGATGCGGTTGCGGATGCGACGGCTGTGGAGGCGACTGCGGAGATGAGTGCGGAGATAAGTGCGATCATCACCACGAAGACGGTTGCGGATGCGGACAATGTCACTAAAATAATAAATCATGAGTAATACCTTCGGAAATATATTCAGACTGACCAGCTTTGGAGAATCCCACGGACCCGCCATAGGAGGAGTAATCGATGGGTTTCCTTCCGGTATAGATATCGACTTGGACTTTATTCAAGAAGAACTGAATCGCCGCAAACCCGGACAAAACAAACTCACTACTCCTAGAAAGGAAGATGACAAAGTTGAGTTTCTTTCGGGCATTTTCGAAGGGAAAAGTACAGGTTGCCCCATCGGCTTCATCGTGCGCAACGAGAATCAGCATAGCAATGACTATGAGAATTTGCGGAATGTGTTTCGTCCCTCTCATGCCGACTTCACCTATTTCACTAAATATGGAATACGAGACTATCGGGGAGGTGGACGTTCTTCGGCACGCGAAACAATTGCACGCTGTGTGGGAGGCGCCTTGGCAAAACTGGCACTGAAAAGCAAAGGAATCCAGATTCAGGCATATACTTCCCAGATAGGACCCATTGTCTTGGACAAAGATTACACGGAATATGACTTAAGCCTGACGGAGACCAATATGGTGAGATGCCCGGATCCTGAAACTGCCGCAAAAATGGAAAATCTCGTTGCCGAAGTAAAAGGCAAAGGCGATACCATAGGCGGCGTGATAACCTGTGTGATAAAAGGCTGTCCCGCAGGATTGGGAGAACCAGTCTTCGGAAAGCTTCAAGCAGCTCTTGCCGGAGCCATGATGAGCATCAATGCTGCAAAGGGATTTGAATACGGACAGGGATTCAGCCACATGGAACTGAGAGGTTCGCAACAAAATGATGTTTTTTTCAACGACGAAGGGCACATAGAAACCCGGACAAACCGTTCAGGAGGAATACAAGGAGGAATCAGCAACGGACAAGACATTTATTTTCGAGTTGCATTCAAGCCAGTCGCCACGATTTTGATGGAACAAGCCACTGTTGACACTGAAGGCAATGAAACAACAATAAAAGCCAGAGGAAGACACGATGCTTGTGTCCTTCCACGTGCAGTGCCGGTTGTTGAAGCGATGGCCTCCATGACAATATTGGATTATATTCTTCTTAATAACTACAAAAATTATAGAAAAGACTGTTTAAAATAAAATTTTTTATTTTTTTTACATTCTTTTCTTAGTTAATAGAAAAAAGTGATATATCTTTGTAAGCGAAAAAGGGATTGTGAAATTCCGAAATAGAATAGTTTAGTTAAGTCTAGTTTAGTTTTTGTGTTGGAAATAGTCCATAGTACAGAGGTACAATATGGACTATTTTTTTTGTCTCTGTTGAAATGCGGAATGCAAAAAGTTCCATTTATATAAGGAATATCCCAAACTAATTAGTACTTTTGCAATTAATTTATATAATCATCAAGAAAGAAAATGAATATATTAGATCTTAGCGAACAAGAAATCGTCAGACGCAATAATCTGAACGAATTGCGCGCCATGGGTATCAATCCATACCCTGCTGCAGAATATGTAACCAATGCATTCTCCACAGATATCAAAGCTGAATTCAAAGAAGATGAAGAACCTCGCAAGGTATCAGTAGCGGGAAGACTGATGAGCCGGAGAATCATGGGTAAGGCTTCTTTCATTGAGTTACAAGACTCCAAAGGAAGAATTCAAATTTACATCACACGCGATGACATCTGCCCGGGGGAGAATAAAGATTTATATACAACCGTATTCAAACGCCTTCTGGATTTGGGAGACTTTATCGGTATCGAAGGCTTTGTCTTCAAAACCCAAATGGGCGAAATAAGCATACATGCTCAAAAGCTGACTGTGTTGTCAAAAAGTATCAAGCCGCTGCCTATTGTAAAATATAAGGACGGGGTTGCTTATGATAAATTTGAAGACCCGGAGCTTCGCTACCGTCAGCGCTATGTGGATTTGGTGGTAAACGAAGAAGTGAAAGGAACATTCCTAAAACGTGCCACAATAGTTCGCACGCTACGAAATGCACTGGATGAGGCCGGCTACACTGAAGTAGAGACACCTATTCTCCAGTCTATTGCAGGAGGAGCCAGCGCACGGCCGTTTATAACACACCATAATTCCCTCGACATTGATTTATATCTGCGTATCGCCACCGAGCTTTATCTGAAGCGTCTCATCGTGGGAGGATTTGAAGGCGTATATGAAATAGGAAAGAACTTCCGCAACGAGGGAATGGACAAAAGTCACAATCCTGAATTTACATGCATGGAATTATACGTTCAGTACAAAGACTACAATTGGATGATGAGTTTCACAGAAAAACTGCTTGAACGAATCTGCATTGCAGTCAACGGCTGTACAGAAAGCGTCATTGATGGCAAAACCATCAGCTTCAAGGCTCCCTATCGCCGCTTGCCTATTCTCGATGCAATCAAAGAAAAAACCGGTTACGACTTGAATGACAAGAGCGAAGAAGAAATCCGCCAGATTTGCAAAGATTTGAAAATGGAGGAAATCGATGACACTATGGGAAAAGGAAAACTGATTGACGAAATCTTCGGAGAATTCTGTGAAGGAACATTCATTCAACCTACGTTCATTACAGATTATCCTGTAGAAATGTCTCCTTTGACGAAAATTCACCGCAGCAAACCCGGATTGACAGAACGTTTCGAACTCATGGTCAACGGAAAAGAATTGGCAAACGCCTATTCCGAGCTAAACGATCCGTTAGATCAGGAAGAACGTTTCAAAGAGCAAATGCGTCTTGCTGACAAGGGAGATGATGAGGCTATGATCATCGACCAGGACTTCCTTCGCGCCTTGCAATATGGAATGCCGCCAACCTCAGGTATCGGTATCGGTATAGACCGCATGGTGATGCTGATGACAGGACAGACAACCATTCAGGAAGTACTGTTCTTCCCTCAGATGCGCCCCGAAAAGAAAGCTGCCAAAGACGACAGTTCAAAATATACAGCATTGGGAATTCCTGAAGAATGGGTTCCGTTGATACAGAAAGCAGGTTACAATCTGGTTTCTGACATGAAAGATGTAAAACCTCAAAAATTACAGATGGATATCTGCGGTATAAACAAAAAATTCAAATTAGAGCTTGCCAATCCTTCTGTAGAAACAATTGCCGAATGGATAAGTAAAATCTAAAAAATATGATTACTCCCGAAGGTAAAATAGCTATTATGGGTGGTGGCAGTTGGGCAACTGCCATTGCAAAAATAGTGCTGGCACGTGAAGAATCCATCAACTGGTACATGAGAAGAGATGACCGTATTGAGGATTTCAAGCGGTTAGGGCATAATCCGGCCTATCTGACGAGTGTACGTTTTGATGTCAAACGCATCAATTTTTCTTCCGATATCAATAAAGTGGTAAATGAATCGGATACCCTTATTTTTGTTACTCCTTCACCTTATCTTAAAATTCACTTGAAGAAGCTCAAATCCAAAATTAAGGATAAATTCATAGTCACGGCCATCAAAGGAATAGTTCCTGACGACAATATGATTATTTCGGAATATTTCCATAAGCAGTATGATGTTCCTCAGTCGCAGATAGCTGTTTTGGCTGGCCCTTGCCATGCTGAAGAGGTTGCTTTGGAACGCCTTTCCTATCTGACGATAGGATGCAAGGACATTGAAAATGCCAAGACATTTGCAAAAAGACTTGCCAACCAATACATTAAGACATCCGTAAGCGATGATGTAGACGGCATTGAATTCGGATCTGTCTTGAAGAATGTATATGCAATCGCAGCCGGAATCTGCAGCGGATTAAAATATGGCGACAATTTCCAAGCGGTGCTGATGTCGAATTCCATTCAGGAGATGAAACGTTTTCTGGATACCGTCCACCCCATTCACCGCAATGTGGAAGATTCTGTATACCTGGGAGACCTTTTGGTCACAGGTTATTCCAATTTTAGTAGAAACAGGGTATTCGGTACGATGATAGGCAAAGGATATTCTGTGAAAAGCGCCCAAATAGAAATGGAAATGATTGCCGAAGGATATTATGGAACAAAATGTATCAAAGAACTGAATAAACACTATCATGTCAATATGCCGATTATGGATGCTATTTATAACATTCTGTATGAACGCATTTCTCCGACTATTGAAATTAAACTTTTAACAGATTCATTAAGATAAAAGTATGAAAAATATTAGTTTGAACATTGACAAAGTGTCTTCCTTTGTTTCAAAGGAAAAAATTGCCGCTTACGAACCTCAGGTAAAAAAGGCAATGGAAACACTTGAAGACGGAAAAGGTCTGGGTAACGATTTCTTGGGATGGTTACATTTACCATCATCCATTACAAAAGAGCATTTGGCTGATATCGAATCAACTGCAAAAACTCTCCGCGAAAACTGCGAAGTAGTTGTAGTAGCCGGAATCGGAGGAAGTTATCTTGGTGCAAGAGCGGTTATCGAAGCCTTGTCCAACAGTTTCCAATGGCTGATTAATGACGGCAAAAGCCCTGTCATCATTTATGCCGGGAACAATATTAGTGAAGACTATCTTTCAGAATTGACTTCTTTCTTGAAAAACAAGAAATTCGGCGTCATCAATATATCAAAATCCGGAACAACCACCGAAACAGCTTTGGCCTTCCGCTTGCTGAAGAAACAATGCGAAGACCAGCGCGGCAAAGATATGGCAAAGAAAGTAATCGTTGCCATCACCGATGCAAAGAAAGGTGCTGCCAGAATCACAGCAGATAAAGAAGGCTACAAGTCTTTCATCATCCCCGATAATGTCGGCGGCCGTTTTTCAGTACTCACCCCAGTTGGTTTACTGCCTATTGCAGCTGCCGGCTTTGATATTGTGAAGTTAGTGGAAGGAGCAAAGGATATGGAAGCTCAAACTGCCTTGAACATTCCGTTTGCTGAAAACCCCTGTGCCATCTATGCAGCTACTCGTAATGCTCTTTATGCCGAAAAAGGAAAGAAAATTGAAATTTTGGTCAATTTCCAGCCAAAATTACATTTCATCATGGAATGGTGGAAACAATTATACGGAGAGTCAGAAGGAAAAGATTTGAAAGGAATATTCCCGGCAGCTGTAGATTTCTCCACGGATCTCCATTCAATGGGACAATGGATTCAGGAAGGTGAACGCACTATTTTTGAAACAGTTATTTCCGTTGAAAAGCCCAATCATGACCTGAAAGTACCATCTGATGAAGAAAATCTGGACGGACTGAATTTCCTGGCCGGCAAAAGAGTAGATGAAGTAAACAAGATGGCCGAACTCGGGACCCAATTGGCACATGTAGATGGCGGAGTTCCTAACATCCGTCTGTCTGTTCCTGAATTAAACGAATATTATTTAGGACAGATCATTTACTTCTTCGAAAAAGCTTGTGGTATAAGCGGCTATGTTCTTGGAGTCAATCCATTCAACCAACCTGGAGTGGAAGCTTACAAGAAAAACATGTTTGCCCTTCTCAACAAGCCGGGATATGAAGCAGAGTCTAAGGCCATCCAAGCCAGACTGTAATTCATTTATCCGGAAGTCATGAAAATATTGCAGGGCGTTGCTTATCTGTCAACGCTCTGCTTTTTATAGAATCTCTAGTGAATAGAAGACCTTATGAGGAAAACAGTGATATTGATAGGACTCTTATGTCTTCTTTTTCAATCAGCTCTTGCCGTACAAAATCCCACTAAAAACCGAAAAAAAGTTGCGGTAGTTCTTAGTGGCGGCGGCGCAAAGGGAGTTGCACATATAAGTGCTCTGAAAGTGATTGAAGAAGCAGGCATTCCCATAGACTATGTGGTAGGCACAAGTATGGGAAGTCTCATCGGTGCACTTTATTCCATAGGATATACAACCGCACAAATGGACAGTCTTGTACGTTCCCAAGACTGGAAATTCCTGCTTACTGACGCTTCAAGCAATGAAAATGAATCACTGAACAAACGTGAAAAATCAGGTCAGTATGTTTTGACCGTACCTTTTCACAAAAGCCCCACAGATTTATTGGCTGGAGGCGGAGTCATTCATGGAAGAAACATTGCCATTCTTTTATCGAAGCTAACGGGACAGTATCATGATTCAATTGACTTCAACAAACTTCCAATACCTTTTGCATGCGTATCCTACGATATATCAAAAGGAAAGGAATATATTTTTCACAGTGGCAAATTGGCATTAGCCATGCGTTCCAGTATGTCAATCCCCGGAGTTTTCAACCCCGTCAAATGGAATAACATGGTATTGGTTGATGGTGGTATGAGTGATAACTATCCCGTTGATGTGGCCAGGGGAATGGGAGCCGACATCGTCATCGGAGTAGATGTAGCGGACACTCTTGCCAATGCCAATGAATTAAATGGTCTGACTGAAATCATCGGTCAGGTGGTCAACATATTATGTGCCAACAAATACGAAGAAAATGTCAAGAACAGTGATGTCCATATAAAGGTAAATATAAAAGGCTATTCTGCAGCAAGTTTTAGTCCCGCCGCTATCGATACTTTGCTTCAAAGAGGAGAAACCGCAGCCTATGACAAATGGGACGAATTGAAACTACTGAAAGAAAAAATAGGTCTTACATCATATGACAAGACAGAAACAAGAAAGCCCTATCAATTTCCCAAAACAGGCAAAACAGATATTGTAAAGGAAATTTATCCGGGAGACAAGCCCGACAATTCACTAAGTTTGGGTATTCGTTTCGACAATGAAACCCTCGCATCTCTTCTTTTCAATACATATGTAAATATAAACAAGAATAAGACAAAACAGATAGACCTTACCGTTCGTCTCGGAAAATTTGTAATGACCAGAATGGATTATATGCTTCATATGTTCAATAACAAGAGCGATTTCAAGCTTGGTTATCAATTCGACTACAATGATCTTGACATAAACAAGAAAGGGAACAAAATAGTGAACTACTCCTACAGCCGGCACATGTTTGAAGGAACTCTGCTAAGCAACTGGCGAAAACTTCGTTTTGAAATAGGAGCCCGATGTGAATTCTTCCACTACAGCGATCTTCTTATGCCTCAAGATCTGAAAGGTATTCCAATAGAGAAAAGCGGGACATCACTTATCTCCTACTACGGTCATCTTTTATATTCCAATCTCGATAAAAGAAGTTTTCCTACAAAGGGAATGAGATGGAATATCAATTACTCACTCTATACGGATAATTTCATCAAATATAAAGATTTGAATGCTATCTCTGTAGTAAGTGCCAACTGGATGTCGGTACTCATGCTGGGAGATCGTCTCGCCATAGAACCATCAATATACGGACGTCTGGTTCTTGCTGTAGATGCCCCTCTTTCCATCCGTAACTTCATCGGCGGCGAATATTTTGGAAGGTACTATTCCCAACAAATGCCATTTGCCGGTATCAATAATATAACCTATGCTGAAAACAAAGCTATTATAAGTGGTCTTAAAATAAGGCAGAGACTCACCGAAAACCAATATGTCACACTAACCGGTAATGTAGGAATCTTTGGAGAAAGATTCTATAATCTATCTGTGGCAGATCCTATATTCGGTATCGGAGCAACCTATGCCTACGATACTTTTTTAGGCCCGATGTCAGCGACATTCAGCTGGTCAAACGAAACAAAAAAAGTAGGGTTTTACTTAGGCGTAGGGTTTAATTTTTAATAAAGAAACATGTTTGAAAAAGAAATAAAAAAATACCTGCAGGAAAATAGATATGATCACATGGATTTGAAAGCAGTAATGTTTGATATGGATGGAGTGCTATTCGATTCAATGAAAAATCACGCTCACTCATGGCATGAAGCGATGAAGAAATATGATCTGGATCTGCCTTATGAAGAAGCCTATGAACATGAAGGCAGAACAGGTGCATCAACCATCGATATTGTTTGTAAAAGACAATTAGGACGTTCTGCAACAGAAGAGGAAAAACAAAAGATATATAAGACGAAAACAGAAGAGTTCAACAAATGCCCCAAAGCCCAACGAATGCCGGGCGCATGGGAAGTCCTCCAAAAAATAAAATCAGATGGACTTTTTTCCATGGTAATTACAGGTTCGGGGCAAGTTACATTATTGGAACGATTAAACCGGAATTTCCCTGATATGTTCCGTGAAGAAATGATGGTAACGGCTTTTGATGTGAAATATGGCAAGCCTAACCCTGAACCTTATCTGATGGGACTTAAAAAAGGAAAGCTCAAACCGCAAGAAGCCATCGTTATAGAAAATGCCCCTCTTGGAATAGAAGCAGGAGTTGCTGCAGGAATATTCACCATTGCTGTAAACACGGGTCCTCTTTCCGATCATCTTTTGCATGATAAAGGTGCAAACTTACTTTTTCACTCGATGCAAGATTTCTGCAACAATTGGGAGAATGTTCTACAATCAATGAAAGAATCATAACTATGAAAGAACTATATACAATCTCTCTGCTTGTCATTTCCAATATATTCATGACGCTGGCCTGGTACGGACACTTGAAATTACAAGAAATGAAAATAATATCCAATTGGCCCCTTTGGCTGGTTATTCTTTTTTCATGGGGTATTGCTTTTGCAGAGTATTGTTTTCAGGTACCGGCGAATAGAATCGGATTCCGGGAAAATGGCGGTCCTTTCAGTCTCATGCAATTAAAAGTCATACAAGAAGTAATCACGCTGACAATTTTTACAATATTTGCAACAGTTCTCTTCAAGGGAGAATCGTTGCATTGGAACCACTTGGCTGCTTTTGTTTGCCTGATTATGGCCGTATATTTTGCTTTTCTAAAATAAGATACATAAATATCTGAAATATTACTAACAGACCAAAAATATTTTTATCTGTTTTTCTTATCGCCTTATTACAAAATATCCGAAAACAGGCACTTTCACCTTGAAAAAGACTTTCTTGTAATTCTTGCGTAAAAAAACATAAAAATAGTTGATAAGAAGTAAAAATGACCAAAAAAACAGGAATTATTTTACGATTCTTCGTATAAAAAGTATTACTTTTGCAACGTTTTTAATACATGTATTAACCAAATAGATGTCAATTAAATTATAATATGAATAAAAAGAAGTTCACCATTATTATTAGCGTCCTGAGTGTCATTGTCCTTGTCAGTCTCATTCTTCTGGGATTAGAATTAAGGAAACAGAAAAAAGAAAATAAAGACATGGCTCAACTCTTCAAGATTGAAAAAGAAGAGATGGAAAACGAATACTCAAATTTTGCCGTACAATACGATGAACTGCAAGTCAGAATAAACAATGATTCCATCCAACAGAAACTTGAGAGTGAAAAGATCAAGACCCAAAGACTGCTGGAAGAGTTGCGTCAAGTAAAAACTACTGATGCCGCAGAAATCATGCGCTTAAAAAAAGAACTGAGAACTGTTCGCGCAGTTCTTCGCAGTTATGTTATTCAGATTGACTCTTTGAATCGTGCAAATATTGCATTGACAGCTGAGAATAAAGAAGTCAAGCAGCAATACAACGAAGCAACCCAAAAAATAAGTTCGTTAAGCGAAGAGAAAAAGTCGTTGAATGCCAAGGTAACTTTAGCAGCACAATTAGATGTGACAAACATAGGAGTCGTTCCAAAGAACAAAAGAGGAAAGACTAAATTTAATGCCAAGGATGTAACCAAAATTGCCATTAATTTTACTATTGTAAAGAATATTACCGCCAGTACCGGTGAACGTGCCGTTTACATTAGAATTACAAAACCCGATAATGATGTACTGACAAAAAACAGCAGTGCTACATTTCCTTATGAAAACAAGCAGTTGAGTTACTCCATTAAAAAATATGTTGAATACACAGGTGAAGAACTTCCCGTAACTGTATTTTGGGATGTAGAAGAATTCCTGCAAGCAGGAACTTACCGCGTTAATATTTTCTCAGATGGAAATATGATAGGTTCCAGTTCATTTACGTTGAAATAATAATTAAACAAATATGAGAATAAGCAAACGAATGTTATGTGGATTTTTCTGCATAGGAGGAACTTTCCTTGGATTGCAGGCTCAAGCGGTACTGACATTGGACAGTTGTCGTGCCATGGCCTTGCGAAATAATAAGGATTTAAAAATTGCCCACGAAAAAGTCAATTCAGCTTATTATGAAAAGAAAGCCGCTTTCACCAAATTCTTACCGAATTTCACAGCAGAAGGAACCTACATGCACAATGAAAAAGAACTTTCCCTTTTGAATAATGATCAAAAAGAAGCTCTTTCGGGAGTTGGAACCACTACACAAACCCAACTTCAAGGTGCACTGAAGCAACTTATCACAGTTAATCCCAACTTGCAGACCATTCTCGCCCCATTAGCCTCTATGGATATTGCAACTCCATTAAATAGTTTTGGACAATCCATCGTAGATGCATTCAGAACAGATACCCGCAATGTTTATGGTGGTGCTCTTACTCTGACACAGCCTATCTACATGGGTGGAAAAATTATTGCCTATAACAAAATTACCCACTTTGCTGAAAATCTTGCAAAATCCCAACAAAAAGGTAGCATGCAGGACGTAATCCTAAATACCGACCAAGCATATTGGCAAGTGGTTTCACTGGCCAACAAGAAAAAACTTGCAGAGAGTTATCTCACTTTGGTAGAGAAACTTGATAGCGATGTGGAAAAGATGATTAAAGAAGGTGTTGCCACAAAAGCTGATGGCCTTTCAGTGAAAGTGAAAGTCAACGAAGGCAATATGACTCTTACGCAAGTGGAGGATGGATTGAGTTTAAGCAGAATGCTGCTTTGCCAGTTGTGCGGAATGGATATTACATCCGACATACGCTGTGCTGATGAGCAGAAAGAAGAAATACCTGTAGTGGAATCACATCCCACTGCCGATATTGAAACAGCATGGAACAACCGTCCTGAGCTTGAAAGTCTAAAATGGGCAACCAACATCTATAAACAAAAAATCAATGTAACGCGTGCAGATTTCCTTCCACAGGTTGTATTTATGGGAAATTATATTGTCTCCAACCCATCCCTGTACAATGGATTCGAGAAAAAGTTCAAAGGTATGTGGAATGTAGGCGTCGCTGTCACGGTTCCCATCTACCATTGGGGTGAAGGAACATACAAAGTACGTGCTGCCAAGGCTGATGCCCGAAGCATTCAGTATCAGCTTGATGATGCCAAAGAAAAGATTGAATTGCAAGTTAATCAAAGCACTTTCAAGGTCAATGAAGCCAACAAAAGACTTGCTATGGCATTGAAAGACAGAGAAAAAGCCGACGAAAATTTACGATATGCCAATTTGGGTTTCAAGGAAGGAGTTATACCTACAAGCAACGTTCTAGAAGCTCAGACTGCATGGTTGAAAGCTCAATCAGCAAAGATTGATGCACAAATCGATGTTCAGATGGCCGACGTTTATTTGAAGAAATCTTTGGGTATTATTCATTAAAAAATTAATAAAAAACGATATGTCAGAAAGATCACAGAAGAGCAACATGTTGCTTGCATTGTTCACCTTGCTAGGTGTCGTTGCGGGAGTCTGTATCATTGGTTTCCTGGTTTTGGGTCATGAACCGGAAATTATCCAGGGAGAAGCCGATGTTGATGAGTACAGAGTATCAAGTAAGGTTCCGGCGCGTATTCTTCATTTCATGGTTCAAGAGGGAGATAAAGTAAACGTTGGTGATACCTTAGTTATCCTCGAAGCCCCGGAAGTAAAGGCTAAATTGGATCAGGCACAAGCGGCGGAAAACGCAGCTCAGGCCATCAGCAACAAGGCCGAAAAGGGAACTCGTGCTGAGATGATTCAAGGAGCATACGATATGTGGCAAAAAGCCTTAGCCGGATTGAGAATTGCCGAGAAATCATACGTCAGAGTCAACAATCTTTGCGAAGAAGGCGTTATGAGTATCCAAAAAAGAGATGAAGCCAAAGCCAATTACGATGCTATGGCTGCTACTGCCAAAGCGGCAAAATCACAATATGACATGGCTGTAAACGGTGCCCAGCGTGAAGACAAGGAAGCTGCTGCAGCTCAAGTCATGAGAGCAAAAGGTGCCGTGGCAGAAGTAAATTCCTATTTGAAAGAAACTGTACTCACCGCCCCAACCGATGGTGAAGTTACCGAGATATTTCCAAAGCTCGGTGAATTGGTGGGAACTGGAGCTCCTATCATGAATATTGCCATCATGGACAACATGTGGGTAACATTCAATATCCGCGAAGACTTGCTGAAAGGTATTAGCGTAGGAAGTGAAATCAAAGGAAATGTCCCCGCACTGAACAAAGATATCAATTTAAAGGTTGTTCGCATGAAAGACTTGGGAACGTATGCAGCATGGAAAGCTACAAAAACAACAGGACAATACGATTTAAAGACATTCGAAGTCAAAGCTGTTCCAGAATACAAAGTCGACGGCCTTCGGGCGGGAATGACTGTCAATACAAAGAAATAATCTAAAGCCCAAGCAATGGTTGATGCATTAAAGAGAATATGGTTTATTTCAGTACGTGAATGGAAAAGAATGGTAAGCCGACCTTTATACGTTTTCTGTATGATAATCGCGCCTATCTTTTGTTATGTCTTTTTCACGACTCTGATGGGAGAAGGCTTACCTAACAACATGCCTGTAGGAGTGGTCGATATGGACAATACATCGACCAGCCGTAGCATTGTACGCAATCTGGATGCATTCCAAATGACTGACATCATTGCCCAGTATTCCAACTTTGATGATGCGCGTAAGGCCATGCAACAAGGCAAGATATATGCTTTCTACTATATTCCCCGCCATACTACAGAAAAAGCTTTAGCAAGCCGGCAGCCAAGGGTATCTTTCTATACGAATAACGCATTCATGATACCCGGTTCTCTTCTGTGGAAAGAAATGCGTACCATGTCCGAACTGGCAAGCGGTTCGGTAGGAAGAGCTACCTTGCGTGCAAAAGGATATACCGACAAACAAGCTGTTGCATTCCTCCAGCCGATTGCCATTGATGCCCACGCGCTCAACAACCCATGGCTCAATTATTCCGTTTACCTGAGCAATACCATCCTGCCGGGCATTTTAATGCTTCTGATTTTCCAGATGACCATATACAGTGTGGGAGTAGAACAAAAAGACGATACCGTAAAAAAATGGTTTGGCTATGCCGACAACAATATCATCATAGCTCTGACAGGCAAACTCTTGCCTCAAACCTTTATTTTTTTCATGGTGACCAGCCTCTACGATGCCTATTTATACGGATTTCTGAACTATCCGTGTAACGGCGGGATACTGCCCATGATGCTTGCCTCCTTGCTTCTAGTCCTTGCCAGTCAGGCTTTCGGACTATTCTTATATGGAGCTCTTCCCTCTATTAGATTTGCCATGAGTGTAGCATCACTTTGGGGTGTTCTTTCATTCTCCTTGTCGGGGTTTACATTCCCATGCATGGCCATGCATCCCACTCTGCAGGGACTCGCCTATCTATTCCCGCTAAGGCATTATTTCCTTATCTATGTGAACCAGGCACTCAACGGTTATTCCATGATTTATGCATGGCAGTCCTACCTGATGTTGCTAGTCTTTTTGGCCTTGCCATTTTTTATCATCAAAAGATTGAAAATGGAATTGATGAATTATAAGTATATGCCTTAATTGATTGAAGTTTATGGAACTGTATGATAAAATAAAAGACGGCACCAATGACGTGTTCTATATATGGCGTAAAGAAATACACATGATTTTACACGATGAAGGAGCGCAATTATTCATTTTTTTCCTTTGTCTTGTATATCCCTTACTGTACTCTTTCATTTACAATTACGAGGTAGTGCGTGAAGTGCCAGTTGTGGTGGTTGACGACAGTAGCTCCTTCGAAAGCCGTAAATTCTTGAGATACCTCAATGCCTCGCCGGACGTTAATATAATCGACCACGCCCCAAATATGTCAAATGCCAAGGAAACACTTCGCAAACAAGGGGCATACGGAGTGGTACACATACCCGAATCTTTCGAAAAAGATATTGCAAGAGGAATCCAGGCACATGTTTCAATCTATTGTGACCTAAGCGGCTTGCTCTACTATAAGGCTATATATGGGACTTGTACAGATGTTTCCTTGAAAATGAACAAAGAAATAAAAATAGCAAGACTTGGCAATACGACCAATCGTCAGGACGAAATAAGCACTGCACCGATAGAATATACAGACATTGCTATATTTAACCCCCAAAAAGGAATGGCCAGTTTTCTAATACCGGCAGTACTGATGCTCATCATCCAGCAAAGTCTTCTCCTCTGTGTAGGTCTGCTTGCCGGCACCTCCCGTGAGAATAACAGATTCAAGGATCTGGTTCCCATACACAGAAAATACAGCGGAACACTCCGAATCGTATTCGGAAAGAGCCTTGCCTACATCCTCATCTATTCACTATTGGCCGCATATGTACTCATAATCACGCCCAAGTTGTTCAATCTGATTCAGTTAGCTAATTTTGGCACATTGGTTATGTTCATATTGCCTTACATTCTATCCTGCGTATTCTTTGCCATGACTGTAAGCATTTTCATGAGGAACAGGGAGAACTGCATGCTCATCGTGGTATTCACGTCCCTTCCGCTTCTGTTCATTTCGGGAATATCCTGGCCTCGTTCCAACGAGCCGATGGTATGGAAAGCATTGTCCTACATCTTCCCTTCCACATTTGGAATAAACGGATTTGTCAGGATCAACAGCATGGGGGCCCTGCTCAAGGATGTGGAACCGGAGTTCCGGATGCTTTGGTTGCAGACAGGAGCTTATTTCATCACTACTTGTCTGGTTTATCGATACCAGATTCTTCTTTCGCGCCGTCATGTACTCGACAGACTAAAAGAAATAAAGCAGAAAGCAAAAGCCGAAGTTCAATAATTAAAATAGCATTCTCATTCCAACTTTTTTTCTTAATACTCTGTTTATCTGATATATAAAAAGTTAGAATGCTCGGACAGATTGAGCATTCTAACTTTTTTTGTGCTCTATTCTTATCTTTCTTATACCCAATAAAGAATGCCGATTACTGGCGTACCAAAGAAAAAAGGTGTGCCAATTTACTCGGCACACCTTCCTTCTTAATGTATAGGTTTCTTTCTTAATAATTCTCAGCCTTGATTTGGAAATAAGCCTGAGGATGTTTGCAAACCGGGCAAATTTCAGGAGCTTCTTTTCCAATGACAATATGACCACAATTAGAGCACTGCCAAATGCAATCACCATCACGGCTAAATACAACTTTATCCTTGATGTTTGCCAACAATTTACGATAACGCTCTTCATGCTCTTTTTCTATAGCTGCAACACCTTCAAATTGAGCTGCAATATCTTCGAAGCCTTCTTCATGAGCTTCTTTTGCAAAAGTGGCATACATATCTGTCCATTCGTAATTCTCACCCATGGCAGCATCCAACAAATTTTCTTCAGTTGAATGAATTCCGTGAATCAGCTTGAACCAAAGCTTTGCATGTTCCTTTTCGTTATTGGCTGTTTCCTCAAATAAATTTGAAATCTGAACATATCCATCTTTTTTGGCTTTCGATGCATAATATGTATATTTGTTACGAGCCTGTGATTCTCCAGCAAATGCTGTCCATAAATTTTTCTCGGTTTTTGAACCTTTTAATTTTTCATCCATAATATTCTCCTATTTAAAATATAACATTAATTTAGTAACTCAAACGCAAAGTTACATAATCAACGGTATAAACCAAGAAATTTATAATACTTTTTTTATCTTTGATGAAAATTGGAGATAAGAAGTATTATCTTTGCAATCAAAATCAAAACAAGGAAAAAGAATGAAAGAGTTCCTCCAAATATTGAGAAGGTTTCTGCCTCCCTATCGTAAGTATTTGTTCCTTACGGTATTCTTTAATCTTCTTTCAGCCATACTTAATGTTTTTTCATTTACGCTGATCATCCCCATTCTGCAAATTCTTTTCCAGATGCAGAAAGGAGTTTACGCCTTCATGCCTTGGGACGGTCCGGGCGGATTCAAGACCATCGCCATCAATAACTTCTATTATTACGTTACCCGCATGATCGATACACAAGGAGCCAGTACCACCTTGCTCATCCTGGGCCTGTTTCTTGCCTTTATGACCTTTCTGAAAACCTCGGCTTATTTTCTGTCATCGGCAACAATTATTCCCATACGCACAGGCGTGGTAAGAGACATTCGCAACCAACTCTACAAAAAAATACTCGAACTGCCGCTGGGATTTTTTTCGGAAGAGAAAAAAGGTGATTTGCTGGCACGTATGAGTGGCGATGTCCAAGAAGTGGAGAACTCCATCATGAGCTCGCTGGACATGCTGTTCAAGAATCCTATTCTCATTATCTCTTATTTTGCCACATTGATAGTCGTCAGTTGGCAACTTACTCTTTTCACCATCATTGTGTTGCCGGCAATGGGTTGGCTCATGGGCTTTGTAGGCAAAAAGCTGAAAGCAAAATCCAAAGACGCACAGAATCAGTGGGGTTTACTCATGGCTCAGGTGGAAGAGACTCTGGGGGGACTGCGCATTATCAAGGCTTTTATTGCAGAAGACAAGATGTATAACCGTTTTTTCAAAGCCGATGACAACTACCGGAACACCATCAATAAAGTGAACACACGCCAGCAGATGGCACATCCGATGAGTGAATTTCTGGGTACAGTTCTCATCGTTTTCGTACTTTGGTTTGGCGGCACACTGATTCTGAATCACCACTCTGCCATTGACGCCCCGGGCTTTATCTTTTACCTGGTGATTCTCTATAGCATCATCAATCCGTTGAAGGACTTTTCCAAAGCTTCCTATAACATTCCGAAAGGCCTGGCTTCCATGGAACGAATAGACCGCATCCTGCTTGCCGAAAACAAGATGAGAATAAGTCCGAACCCTATCCCACTAAAGAAAATGGAGTCGGTAATAGAATACCGGAATGTTTCTTTCCGATATGGAGACGATGATGAGAAATGGGTGCTGAAAGATATCTGCATCACCATCAAAAAAGGCAAAAGCATCGCTTTGGTAGGTCAGTCAGGTTCGGGGAAGTCCACTTTGGTAGATTTGCTCCCCCGTTATTACGATACAATCGAAGGAAAAATTCTGATTGACGGCATCAACATTAAGGACACTACCCTGTCCGACCTTCGCGGACTTATGGGGAATGTGAATCAGGAAGCCATCCTATTCAACGATACCTTCTACAACAACATTACCTTCGGAGTGAAATCCGCCACCATGGAACAAGTAATGGAAGCCGCTAAAATTGCCAATGCCCACGAATTCATCATGGCAAGCGAAAAAGGATATGACACAATGATTGGCGACCGTGGAGGAAAACTGTCAGGAGGTCAAAGGCAAAGAATCAGCATTGCACGTGCCGTTCTGAAAAATCCGCCTATACTCATATTGGATGAAGCTACTTCAGCTTTGGACACTGAATCGGAACGCATGGTGCAAGATGCCCTCGACAAGCTTATGAAGAACAGAACCACCATTGCCATAGCGCACCGTTTGAGTACGATTCGCAATGCCGATGAAATCCTCGTGATGCATGAAGGAAGAATCGTGGAGCGCGGAAAACATGAGGAACTAATTGCTTTAAACGGCTATTACAAAAAGCTTTGCGACATGCAACAAGTATAATCTCCCGTCAATTATTTCCATTCAATTAACTTTTTTTACATAGGAATTCGTTCTTCGTAAAAAAAGAAAATATACTTTTGCACGTAGTTAACAACATTGTTAGACAAAATTGATAAAATGAAATCAGAGACAGACAACGAGCAACTTATCCTCCAGGCAGCCGAAGAGGAATTCCTTGAAAAGGGCTTTGACGGAGCCAAGACAACCTCCATTGCCCAAAAAGCAGGTGTCACTCACGCCATGTTGCACTATTACTATCGAACGAAAGAAAAGCTCTTCGAATTGGTGTTCCGCAATAAAGTGAAACTCATAGCTAATTCTTTCAAGCATATTCTGGATGAAGATAAAAGCTTCGAGGAAACCATCAGCGACTTTATACGTGCTCATTTCGAATTCATCAAGAAGAATCCGCGCTTAGTCAACTTCGTGTACAACGAAATCTACAAGAACAAGGAAAACCGCGACATTCTATATCGGACTGTTTTTCCCATCATTCAAGAAGTTATCGGCAAAGTGAATACATTGGTAGAGACTGAAAAACAGAAAGGAACCATACGTTCGATAAGTCCGCTTCAGCTGATTCTCAACATTCTCTCTTTGAACATCATGACATTCATAGCCTATCCGGTCATGATTCAATATGTAGAAAACAGCTCCGAGGAACTCTACGAGCAAATGCTGAAGGAAAGGGAAGAAAGCAATGTGGAATTTATCTTGAACTCCATAAAGAAATAATCTAGTACAGGCCGACCTGCGCAAGGGATGGCCTATATTTTTACGAATCAATTAACAGCATTGTTAGTCAAATAAGTTAAAAAATATACAGTCATGAAAAAGTCATTTATCATTCAATTGGTATTCATAGCAGCAAGCCTTCCGGCCTTCTCTCAACTGACATTGGAAAACTGCTACCAAAAGGCCCGTGATAATTATCCGCTAATCAAGCAATATGACTTGATTGCAAAAGCCATGGATTTCAATCTGGCTAATGCGGCAAAAGGATATCTTCCGCAAATATTGTTTACAGCCAAAGCCAGTTATCAATCGGATGTGACCAAAATCCCCATTAATATCCAAGGGGTTCAAGGGTTGAGCAAAGATCAATACGGGATGACTATGGAAGTGAACCAGACTTTGTGGGACGGTGGCGCAATAAAGTCGCGTCAGGAAATTATCCGCAGCAATTCGGAAGCCAGCCGTCTCAATCTGGAAGTCAATATGTATGCCATCCGGGAACGCATCAACCAATTATTCTTCGGGACCTTGCTCATAGATGAGCAAATCAGGCAGAACGATATATATCAGAATGACTTGCAGAAGAATCTCGATAAAGTTTCATCGTATGTTCGCAACGGCATTGCCAATCAGGCCGATATCGATGCCGTGAAAGTGGAGTTGCTCAAGTCCGTTCAAAACCGCGTGCAACTGAAACACTCACGGAATGCTTATATCGAAATGCTTTCTTCCTTTACCGGGGAGAAACTGGCAAGCGACATTGTTCTGGAAAAACCCGACGTGCTCTCTGATGAGCCCGTCACGATAAACCGCCCTGAACTTCAATGGTATGATGCACAGATGCAAAGTTATGCCAAGCAACGTCTGGCTGTGAAAGCGGATGTGATGCCCAAAGTGGGACTGTTCCTCACAGGAGGATACGGAAAGCCGGGACTCAATATGCTCGACAATAGTTTTTCTCCTTATTACATAGGAGGTATCCGACTCTCGTGGAATCTGTCAAAACTATATACTCACAAGAACGACAGAAGACTGATAGACACACAAATCAATGCCGTGCAGTCACAAAAAGAGACCTTCCTGCTGAACACGCGAATGGATATCTCCCAAAAGGAAAATATCATAGGGTCCTATAGGGAACAACTGAAATATGATGATGAAATCATTGCCTTGCGCAAATCCGTAAAGCAATCTTCCGAAGCCAAGATAGCCAACGGCACCTTGTCAGGTATTGATCTTGTGAGAGACATCAATGCAGAAAACCTTGCCCTGCAGGACAAGAGCCAGCATGAAATAAAAATGCTGCTGGAACTTTATAATTTGAAATTTGCAACAAACAATTAAAAAATCAGAGATATGAAAGCATCCAATTTACTGTTTCTGGGAACTGCCCTACTAGCCGTTTCCTGCACAAACAAAGACGGAGACTATGATGCATCGGGAATCTTCGAATCCACCGAAGTGATTGTATCGGCAAAAGGAAGCGGAGAAATACTTCAATTAAACATTGAAGAAGGCCAGGCCGTCACTCCCGACACACCCATCGGATACATCGACACCTTACAATTATCCTTGAAAAGGGAGCAGATGATGTCTGTAAAAAATTCCACACGCAGCCGTATGGTTGACAGGAACAAACAACTTGCCTCCATCCGTCAGCAGATATCCATTCAGGAGAGGGAGCGGAAACGTTTCATGAATCTGGTAAAGGACAACGCCGCATCACAAAAACAGGTGGACGATATCAATTATCAGATTGAAGTGCTGCAAAAGCAACTTACCGCCCAAACGGAACAAGTGAACAACAGCAACAGCAGTCTCACTAACGAAAGTTCGAGCGTAAGCGCGCAGGTAGCACAAATCAATGACCAAATAAAGGACTGTATCATCCAAAGCCCCCTTACCGGTACGGTACTGACCAAATATGCAGAACAAGGAGAATATGCAATACCCGGAAAAGCCTTGTTCAAGATAGCCAATGTGAATGATATGAAACTCAGGGTCTACATCACGGCTGACCAGCTCACATCCATCAAGATAGGACAAAAAGTAAGAGTCTTTGCCGATCAGGGAAAATCGGGAAGAAAAGAATATCAGGGAACCGTGTCATGGATTTCGGACAAGGCAGAGTTCACCCCCAAGACTATCCAGACGCGCGATGAAAGAGCCAATCTGGTCTATGCCGTGAAGATAGCTGTGAAGAACGACGGCTATATCAAGATTGGAATGTACGGCGACATCAAATTCTAAACAGTCATGGCAATTGTTTCGGTGCAAAACCTGAATATGCATTACGGCCAAGTGCGCGCCTTGCACAACCTGAGCTTTGAAGCCGGCCAAGGTGAGATATTCGGCATCATCGGTCCCGACGGAGCCGGAAAGACCACCCTGTTCCGCATCCTGACCACTCTCTTGCTTGCCGAAAGCGGAGAAGCCCGCATTGCCGGCTTTGATGTGGTGAAGGACTACAAAACCATCCGTACCCTGATAGGATACATGCCGGGCCGCTTCTCCCTGTATCAAGACCTCACTGTGGAAGAAAACCTGAAGTTCTTCGCCACCGTATTCAACACGACCGTTGAAGAAAACTACAGTCTCATAGAAGATATCTACCGCCAGATTGAACCTTTCAAGACACGAAAGGCAGGAAAACTTTCGGGAGGAATGAAACAAAAGCTGGCCTTGAGTTGCGCCCTTATCCACAAACCGGAAGTGCTGTTTCTTGACGAGCCCACCACAGGCGTGGATCCCGTTTCCAGAAAAGAATTCTGGGAGATGCTCCGTAAACTCAAAGAGCAGGGGCTGAGCATACTGGTTTCCACGCCCTATATGGACGAGGCTTCCTTGTGTGACCGCATTGCCCTCATCAAAGACGGCGAATTCATGCAGATAGATACCCCTCGGGGCATCACAGAAAGCTATACAGAGATTCTCCGTTCAGTCAAAAGCAAAAAGATGCATGCCTTGCTGAAAGACTTGAGAAGCTGTCCGCTGATAAAGACTTCCTTCTCCTTTGGAGATTCCTATCACGTGACGGTCAAGGCCGATACCACTACGGAAGCCCTGAAAGAATATCTGGTAAAGGAAGGACATGAGGATATCTGCATAGAATCCATACCCACTACGATTGAAGACTGTTTCATGTCACTGGCAAAAAAAGAAACAATATGAAAAATGAAGATGTAATTGTCACGGAAGGACTCACCAAGAGATTCGGTGATTTCACCGCTGTTGACCAAATTTCATTTCGTGTACACGAAGGCGAGATATTCGGTTTTCTGGGTGCCAACGGTGCCGGAAAGACCACTGCCATGCGCATGTTGTGCGGGCTTAGCCATCCCACATCGGGCAAAGGCACCGTTGCCGGATTCGATATCGACCGCCAATCGGAAATGGTGAAGAAGAATATCGGCTACATGAGTCAGAAGTTTTCCCTTTACGAAGACCTGAAAGTTTGGGAGAACTTCCGCCTGTTTGGAGGCATCTACGGTATGAAGGACAAGCAAATCAAGCAAAAGACCGACCGTCTTCTGGAAGAGCTAGGCTTTCAAGGCGAACGCGGTACACTCGTAAAAGCCTTGCCTCTGGGATGGAAACAGAAGCTCGCTTTCTCCCTTTCCATCTTCCACGAACCGAGGATTGTATTTCTAGACGAACCCACTGGCGGGGTGGACCCCGTAACCCGCCGCCAGTTCTGGGAACTGATTTACGAAGCAGCCGACCGAGGCATCACCGTATTTGTCACCACTCACTACATGGACGAAGCCGAGTACTGCGATCGTCTGTCCATCATGGTGGACGGACAAATCAAGGCCCTCGACTCCCCTGCCCGTCTGAAAGAACAATTCCACGTGAAGAACATGGATGAAGTTTTCCATTTACTGGCAAGAAGTGCAACACGAACAGACAGTTAAAGAATCATGAAACAGTTTATATCTTTCGTCAAAAAGGAATTCCTGCACATCCTGCGTGACAAGCGCACCATGCTCATCGTGCTCTGCATGCCCATTGTGCAGATTATCCTCTTCGGCTTTGCCATCACCAATGAGGTGAAGGACGCCCGGATTGTCGTATTCGACCCTTCTCATGATGCCGAGACATCCCGCATCAAGCAACGAATAGAATCAAGTTCCTACTTCACCATCACCGAAGAAATAAAGGACTACAAGCAAATCAGCGAAGTGTTCAAAAAAGGGAAAGTGAATCTGGCGGTTGTTTTCAGCGAGAACTTTGCCGACAATCTTCTCCACACCGGAGAAGCCTCCGTGCAAGTCATTGCCGACGGCTCCGAGCCCAATCAGGCCAGTTCGCAGGTGGGGTATATCAGTCAGATACTAAGCTCCTGCCAACAGGAACTTATGGCACAGTATCATGTGCCTTTCAGCATAAAGCCTGACACCCACATGCTCTACAATCCACAGCGGAAAGATGCCTACAACTTTGTTCCGGGAGTCATGGGCATCATCATGATACTCATTTGCGCCATGATGACCTCCATAGCCATTGTCCGTGAAAAAGAGACGGGCACAATGGAAATTCTTCTGGCATCACCCGTGAAACCCATCTACATCATCCTCGCCAAGATGGTGCCCTACATGGTGCTCTCCCTCATCAACCTCACCAGCATCCTGTTGCTGGCCACCTTCGTGCTGGGTGTACCTCCGGGAAATCTTTTCTGGCTCGTGATGCTGTCAGTGCTTTTCATCATTCTGTCCCTGTCTCTGGGGTTACTCATATCTACCCTTGTCGATACACAGGCAGCCGCCATGCTCGCATCCGCCATGGGACTGCTCACCCCCACGATACTCCTTTCGGGCATCATCTTCCCCATCGAAAGCATGCCTGCCATTCTGCAATATCTCTCCTCCATCGTCCCGGCACGGTGGTATATATCCGCCTTGCGGAGGCTGATGATTCAAGGAGTGAGCGTGCAATATGTCCTTCAGGAATTCTCTGTGCTTGCCATCATGGCTTTCGTCTTGATAGCGGTGAGTCTCAAGAAATTCAAAATCCGATTAATGTAAGTGCCTTATGTTGAAATATTTGATAGAAAAAGAGTTTAAGCAGTTGCGCAGGAATCCTTTCATTCCGAAGATGATTGTCATCATGTCAGTCGTCATGATGCTGGTGATGCCCTGGGCAGCCAATCAGGAAATCAAAGGAATCAAACTGAGTGTGATTGACCATGACCACAGTCCCGTTTCTCAAAGACTGATAGAGAAGGTGCCTTCTTCGGGCTACTTCAAGCTCACGGATTATTCCCCAACCAACGAACAGGCCTTGAAAAGCATCGAATCCGGAAAAGCCGACGTCATTATGGAAATCCCGGCAAGATTCGAGCGCGACCTGTTCACGGGTAATTCTCCTTCCGTAATGATATCCGCCAACGCGGTGAACGGCATGAAGGCAGGATTAGGCTCCCAGTACCTCTCGGGCATATTGGGCGATTATTCTTCCGATTTGCAGAATGAAAGCGGTGCTCTTGCCGCGCAAACAACCATTCCCCGATTCAAGGTCGTGCCGGAATACAGATTCAATCCCCACCTCGACTATAAAATCTACATGATACCGGCCCTGATGGTGATGCTCCTGACGATGATTTCGGGTTTCCTGCCCGCCATCAACATTGTTGGTGAAAAAGAAAAGGGAACCATCGAGCAAATCAATGTCACTCCCGTATCGAAAAGCATGTTCATCCTTGCCAAACTCATTCCTAATTGGGTAATAGGGCTGACGGTCTTCACCATATGTCTGTGCATTGCAGCCTGGGGCTACGGGCTCTACCCGGTGGGGAATCCATTCGTGATATACCTCTTCGCTCTCATCTACATCCTTGTGGTGTCGGGCATCGGGCTGGTAATATCCAACTATTCCGACACCATGCAGCAAGCCATGTTCGTAATGTGGTTCTTCGTCATGATCCTCATCCTGATGAGCGGACTTTTCACCCCTATTGCCAGTATGCCGGGATGGGCGCAAGGCATCACCTTGTTCAATCCTCTGCGATATTTCATCGAGGTGATGCGACAGGTCTATCTCAAGGGAAGCGGATTCTTCGATTTACTGCCCAATTTCTTTGCCCTTTGCGGCTTTGCTCTCTTGTTCAATCTGTGGACAATTCTCAGTTACAAGAAGAGTAATTAATGAATCGGGAATTATTGCCATGATATAAATACTTATTGCTATTGTAATAGTCACTGATATGCCTGATATTTGCATCATAAATAACAATAACTAAAAATCATACGGAAATGAAAGAATTCGATGCAATCATTATCGGTTTCGGCAAAGGCGGAAAGACGCTTGCAGCTAACCTTGCCAAGCGCGGGAAAAAAGTAGCCATGATAGAACGCTCCAACAAAATGTACGGAGGAACCTGCATCAACATTGGATGCATCCCGACGAAGACTCTGGTGCATCAGGCAAAGGAAGCTTCCAAAAAGACAGGGTTGTCCTTCGAAGAAAAGAATACGTTCTACAAGCAAGCCATCACGGTGAAAGAAGAAGTCACAGGTATGCTCCGGCAGAAGAACTACCACAATCTGGCTGATAATGAACTCATAACGGTATTCGATGGCATCGGTTCATTCGCATCCGAAGATACGGTTCTTGTGCGCACCCAGACGGAAACCCTCACCTTGAAATCGGATCTGATTGTCATCAATACCGGTTCCGAAACAGTGATTCCTCCCATTCCCGGCGTAAAGGACAATCCTTACGTGTACACCAGCACTTCCATCATGGAGATGCAGGAGCTTCCGCAAAGACTTACCATCATCGGAGGCGGATATATCGGACTCGAATTTGCATCCATGTATGCATCTTTCGGTTCGGAGGTAACTGTACTCGAAAGCTATCCCATCCTCATCGGCCGTGAAGACCGCGACATTGCCGACAGCGTGAAAGCCGCTCTCGAGAAGAAAGGCGTCCGCTTCATCCTGAATGCCAAGGTCACTTCCGTAGAACAAAAGGACGGACTCGCAGCCGTTTCCTTCACTGATTCACAAGCGGGCACCAGCCACATACTCGAATCCGAAGCCGTGCTTCTGGCTACAGGACGCAAACCCAACACCGCCGACTTGAATCTGGAAGCGGCAGGTGTGGAAACCGATGAGCGCGGTGCCATCAAGGTAAACGAACATCTGGTGACTACGAATCCTCATGTGCGTGCCCTTGGCGACGTGAAAGGCGGACTCCAGTTCACCTATATCTCGCTCGATGACTATCGCATTGTACGTGAAGACCTCTTCGGCGATGGCAAACGGGTATTGAGCGACCGCAACCTCGTGAGTTATTCCGTCTTCATCGACCCTCCCTTGTCACGCATCGGACTCAATGAAGAGGAAGCACTGAAATTGGGAAAAAACATCCTCGTGAAGAAACTTCCCGTAATGGCCATTCCACGCGCAAAAACCCTCCGCGAAACGGAAGGCATGCTGAAAGCCATCATCGACAAAGACACCAACAAGATTTTAGGATGCACCCTCTTCTGCCCTGAGTCGAGCGAAGTAATCAACACGGTAGCCGCAGCCATGAAGGCAGGAATGGACTATACTTTCCTGCGCGACTTCATCTTTACTCATCCCAGCATGAGCGAGGCTTTGAATGACTTGCTCTCCTGACAAAATCAGGCAACATAGCTTATTCATATATGAAAGCAGTACAACTTTGTTGAGAAACTAGTACTGCTAATAAAAAATACCAGTACAGCAATATCAAGTAAGCTGTACTGGTATTTTATTTATTATCTGGAGCAGTCCTAGTTTTTTCTATAGTATCTTACCCATTTTATATGCATTTCTACAGGAAGATCCTCTGCATGGACCTTCCCTACCCAATTTCCGCCCAACTGCATGTCGAGCAGCAAATAGAAAGGATGATCCGTGAAAACATATTGGCCTTCTCCTGCCTTTTCGGGAACGCGAGGATAAGAGAATGTGTGACGGTCATTGATATAGAAAGAAAGACTGTCCTTTGTGATTTCCACCGCATAGACATTGTATTTGCCTCTGTTGATGGGCCCCGTAGAGCCTTGTTTCGGCTTGTCGCCGTGATGCAAAGTATAGGTGTAGCGAGAATGTACTGTCTGATAGGCAATAGAGTCATGATTGAGGTGCTCCATGATGTCAATCTCGCCTCCATCCGGCCATGGCTCATTTTCGGGCAGCATCCAGAAAGCAGGCCATGCACCCCGTGCTTCTCCGAGCCGTGCTTTCACCTCAATCCGTCCTTCCCTGAAATCCACTTTACCTCTGGTACTGATGCCTCCGGTGAGATAGGGAGCAGTATCATTGGGCAAGGAACGGTTCCGGATGCCGCGCAAGATAAGTTTTCCGTTTCTCACGGCATAACACGAATCGAAATCACTCATGTGGCGTTGCCATTCGGCCCCACCTCTGCGAATCTTGCTCCATCGGCTCCAGTCAATGGAATTACCTTTGAAATTTTCTTCCCAAACCAGTTTTTTCTGTTCCATCTGAAGAGTGCTGCATGCACTCGCCATCACAAGGAGAAGTACGCAATATATTTTATTCATAAACTTCATTTATTTGATGTGATAAATCAAAGCCGAGAAAGCACTCATCTTTATCTCGTCATTCAGCTTTCCGCTGCTGTAGCTGCCTTTTCCCGAAGCTGAAACGAGCACCGGCTTGCTTACTCCCTGCGGGGCAATGGAAGCTTTTACGCTCCCGGCACTTGGATTCAAAGCCACCAGATAGGTTTCGGCACCCGAAGTGCGCTTATACACCATGGGGTAAGGATGGTTCACATCACTCACCAACTGCCAATCGCCGTCATTGTTCAAGGCGGCAGAGGAATGACGTAGCTTGATGAGGCTGCGCACATAATTGAGCATGGAATGCGGGTCTTTGTCCTGAGCGGCAACAGTGAGACGTCCGTTGTCGGTATCCACCGGGAAATAGAGTTTATCAGGAGTGCAAGTGGAGAACCCTGCCGTGGCATTGTTTTCCCACTGCATGGGCGTGCGAGTGCCGGAGCGCTCGTTGCTGCCCTCCTTGCTCGGAAGATTCATGATGAATTTCATGGCCACTTCGTCACCATAATAAATGAAAGGCACGCCCGGCATGGTGAGGAAAAAAGTCATGGCCACTTTCAGCTGCTCCATGGTATTGCGGCTCCCTATGTTGGGGCGCTGGTAATCATGATTGGCGGAAGGAAGGGCTATATAACCCAAATCCTTCGTACTCTGATAGACTTTGGAATAGTTCTCAGCAAACTCCTTGAGCACCCCTTTGCCCGAGCGGTCGAAATAGCAATACGGATAACTGTTACGGTCCTCCCCCGGGGTGCCTTTGGCAAAGAACAAGGAAGGATAACCCTTGATGCCGAAGTGAATGAAGAAGTCGATGTCGAAGCCGGCAGGGATGGCCTGATCGGGCTGTGACCATTCCGAAATAAGCACACGTTCGGGATAGTTGGAATTAATCCAAGAACGCATTTCCTGCCACAGTTTGATGGTTTCTTTTTTGTCGGGATCATTCTTTACAAGGCTGGCAGCCATGTCCACACGAAAGCCATCCACGCCTTTGTCCATCCAGAACATCATGATATTCCTCAGCTCGCGGCGTGTAGCCTGAGGTCCGGGAGCCGTGACCGGCTGTTCCCAAGGCCGTGTAGGGTCGAGTTGCGCAAAACCGTAGTTCAAGGCGGGCTGGCACTCGAAGAAATTCTTCTCATAATATTTTGCCCTCGGAGCATTGGCCTCCACATAGCGGCCTATGGTGCTCGACAGAGGATTGGCCTGTTTGTGACGGTTCACGATGCCCTGCTTTTCCTCCTGTGAAATCTCATTTGTCCAGATATAGTAATCGCTGTATCTCAAGTTCGGATCGGCCTGTGCGGATTCCTTGAACCAGGCACACTGGCTGCTGGTATGTCCTGCAACCAAATCGAGACAAACCTTGATACCACGCTTGTGGGCCTCCTCTATCAGCTTCACCATATCGGAATTGGTGCCGAAGCGAGGATCTATCTTGTAGAAATCTATCACGTCATAACCGCCGTCGAACCATCCCGACTCGAAGACGGGGTTCAGCCAGATGGCATTCACGCCGATGGAGTGGATATAGTCCAGTCGGGAAGTGATGCCCGGCAAATCGCCGATTCCGTTTCCGTCACTGTCCATGTAGGAAGAGGGATAAATCTGATAGAACACGGCATTTCCCAGCCATTTTGCATTCTTCTGCGCCTTGGCGAAACCCGTGGTGCAAACTAGAATTGTCAACAAAGCAATTACATTCAATAAACTTTTTCTTTTCATAATGAGTAGGTTCTGATTTATATACAAAAATATCAGTTTCTCCTCATAAAGGCAAACATTTGGCTGGGAATTTGCAATGCCGCGGACAAAGAAAAAAGACGTGCCCCGGAAAAGACACGTCCTTTTAATTATCCATCTTCGAAATTCAGCAAAGACTTCATTCCACTGTTACGGCCGTGCCGCTTGCAGTGACCATGAGCATACTGCCTCCGCTACCCACCGTCTCGTAATCGAGATCCACTCCCACAATGGCATTGGCGCCCATTTGTACAGCCCGTGCACTCATCTCGTTGAGAGCAGAATCCTTGGCCTCGCGAAGGACCTCTTCATAAGACTCGGCGCGTCCGCCTACAATATCGCGGATACCGGCAAAAAGGTCGCGCACGATGTTGGCACCTATAATCGTTTCACCGGTCACAATGCCCATATAACTTGTAATCTTTTTCCCTTCAAGGGAAGGAGTCGTAGATAAAATCATATTCATCTCATTTAATGGTTATTTAATAATTAGACGTAGCCGGCTAGCAAAAAGGTTGCAAACCGGACGTGAAAATTCAATTTCTATCAGGAAATTTTCTTCCCGATAAAGAACACATAGCCATAATACTGTTTGTAGCGAGAGTATAATTCGTCCTCGTGCCGCATGTACTTCACGAGCTCCTCCGCAACAGCATCGCCGTCATGCCGGCTCAAGAACTTCTTTTGCGCCTCGATCTGAGGAACATAAAAATTCTCTGTCCAGCACTTTTCGGGGAGCGTGAACGTTACTACGGACTCATAACCTACCTCCTGCAACTGAGCCGTCTTGCTAGGGATGGTATCGATTTCGGGATAAGCATCCATCCAAAAGTCCTCTATCTCCTGAGGGCGGGAGTCCGTAAGCCAACAAGCTTCAGTCACAGCTATGTAACCATTCTTTTTCAGGAACTTATACCAATACTGCAAGCCTTTACGGAAGCCGATGTTGTAGATGGCACCTTCGCTCCATATCACATTGAACTCCTCTTCACTGAAAGGCAAATCATCCATAGAGCCTGTGATGCCGCTGATTCTATCCGTCAGATTGAGACGGGAAGCGCGCTCATTCAACTTGTCTATGAACAAGGGAAACAAATCGAGAGCCGTGATAGAGGCAGGAGAGTTTTGCGCCAAAGTTACCGTCTGACCTCCGGTTCCGCATCCGAGATCGGCTATTCGTGACCGGGCATCAAGACCTTCAATGAAACTCAAAGCCTTGAGGGTAGCTTCCTTGCTGCCGGGGCCCTGACGGTCGATGGAAGAAAAATATTCGCAGATTAAACTGAAATCGAATTCGTGAATGGTACTGTTATTTTCGTTATTCATGATGTTGAAAATTTAAATTGTTTGATATATAAAAATAACTGCTCAAGCATCCTGTTCATGCCTGAGAAATGCGGAGGGATAACCCGAGGCCAACAAGCCTCGAAAGGTTATTTACCTGACAATATCCAAATTTGTTTTCAACATACAGGGCAAAGATATGCAAAATTTTAGGATTCCATGCCTGTGCAGAGATATTTATTTCAAATCATTGAATATGGCAGTGAACACTTTCTTCATGAGATTCCTGTTTTCAGGATGTTCATCGAAGATGATATCGGACAAGGAAAGCATGGGTTTGGCACCTTCGTAGGGAATTTCTTCCGCCACATCGGGAAGGATGGCTGTGCTGCCAGGCGTTTTCTTCACCAGAAAGCGGTCATCGTAGATGCCGCCAACGACCTTGGCTTTATAGTAGATGAGGTACTCCCCCATCATTTTTCGGGATGAGATTTCTTCGATGCCCTCAAGCTGGCGGAGCACAAAGTCGAGCGTTTCTTTTTTCGATGCCATAGGCTTGTTTTTATCTTACCGGATACAAATATAGCAAAATTTATACGTAAAATTATTTCCGAACATTTTTTGGGTTACCCTTAAACCGTAAATGAGCCTATTTCGATGAGATTTCCCTCTGGATCGGATATGTAGCAAGTGCGCTGTCCCCAAGGCTCGGTGGCAGGTCCCATGACGGATGCCGCCCCTTTGCTGAGGGCTTCGGCGTAAGCTTTGTCCACGGAAGCATAATTCTCCACGCTCAGGGCTATTTCGTAATGGCCGTTCACTCCGCGTGCATAATCGAACCGACGGCCTGTCATCTCTTCAAAATCAGTCCGGCGGTACAGGAGAAAGAGTGTTCCGTCCTTTTCCAGAAAGACATTAGTGGTGTTCTCGTCTTCCTTGATTTCAAAACCCAGTACATCGCGATAGAAGCGCACCATGGTGGGCATATCTTTTACAAATATTCCAAATCCGTCTAATTTCATATATTTTGTCTATTAATTATTTTTCTCTGCTTGATTCTTTCATGAGAGGTTCTTCATTCCTTTGGTCAATAATATTTCTCAATTCCTCCATAGCCGGCTATCAATTTATTCTCGGCCGTTTTGCTGATGAAGTGCTTCAACCTCTTCTCGAATTCCGGGGAAAATATCCTTGCATGTTCGATGTAGGCAATTCGGATTCGTTTGTAGGAATCGGAGAATTGCTGATAATTCTTCCATACCGTTTCGTTTTCCTTCAACCGGTCCATGATATCTTCGGGGAACACGAAAGGTTCCGATAGCACTTCTTTTACTTTATCTTCGAATTTGGGATGTATCATTTTATTCTCTAGCAGCCATTTCAGCCTTTCTTTGTTGGATTGCGAGAAAGAACTTTTAGGATTCCTCGGAGTGAAGCGCTGAATCTTATGGTCCTTGTCCATCGCTTTCACAGTGCTGTCAATCCATCCGAAACAGAGGGCTTCTTCTACGGCATCATTATACAAAATGCCTTTTTCGCCCGATGACTTACAGGGGAAAACAAACCAGATTCCATCAGCCGTCTCGAAGTTGTCCGTCAGCCATGCCCGCCAGCTGTCTCTGGTTTTAAAGTATTTTACTGTTTGGGGTTCCATCAGTATGTCTTTTTATTCTTTTACCGCCACTTTCTTTACTCCGAACCTCAACGGACAAAGCATGCGGCAGCGGTTGCACTCCACGGTTCCATAGCCTCGGAAAGTGGTACCATAAGCAGCAGGGCGGCAGAGGGCCTGATTCACTGTACCGTCTTCGCGGATGGCATGGGCAGGACAATGGTCGATGCAGATACGGCACTTGGGCGGACAATGGTTCACAGCGAGCTCGTCCGAAGGGAGGTCCATGTTGAGTAGCAGCGCACCCACGGTCATGAGATTGCCGAAGTTCTCGTTGCATAGTATGGTGTTTTTGCCCATGAAGCCGATACCCGCACTCACAGCCAGATGTTTCATGGAGAGAATGCCGTGGGCAGTCTTGGTCTCCTCATTCCAGGAGCCGGCCATATCGCTTGGCAGGGGCACGGCGAAGCCTCCGTAGTTCTTTTCAATTCTCTTGGCAAGGCGGAGGAGCATATCATCCACCACCGTCACGATGTTGCCGTTGAAATAGTTGTAAATCAATTGCGGAGCCACTTGCGACATACCTTTGGGCAGAGCCACACCCAGCACCAACACCGAGCGGCAGTCCTTATATACATCGGTCGGGGCAAACCCACGGGGCGCATCGCCGAAGCGTTCTATGCCGGCAAATCCGCATACATCGGCCCCTTCGGCCAAAGCCATGTTTCTGATTTCTTCTTTTGTTTCCATATTGCAAAAACTACTCTTTTCCTGTCTTTTTGAGTGTCATTATCTTCCTGGCAGCCATTTCGTCGGCAAAAGTATCCTCGCCGGTTTCCCGAATCCGACGGATGCAGGCTTCCCTGTCCGACTTGAAGATAAAAGCGAAAATTTTGCTGAAGAAATTGTTGAATTTCGTGCAATCGTGTGGATTCATAGTGCATGCAGCACATGTGGAGAATCCGTTGTCCATGCAGCAGGTGCGTATTTTGCACCACTTGGCACTGTCGTTTTTACGGCAACCGGGGCATTTGCCCTTGATGTACTTGCTGCAGGCACCGCAGTAGAGTCCGCAATAGGCTATCAGTTCTTTTCCCATAAGTTTTGTGAGAGGTTTAGTTCTATTTCGCAAATAAACGAAAAATATTTCATACTGTAATTATGTGAAGCCATCTATTTTCTAACATGTTCGTATCATAAAATTTTGATTCTTTTCAAAATCGAATCATCGGATAGTCCACACAAGCATCCGCCTATATTGACAAAAATCGTTTGTATTATTCTGCTCTTTTATAAAAACGGAAATAGTCGTAATAAGCTTCACTGTCATTCTGCTTATCCGAGCACCAGTTTGCTGCCATGGCAGAAAGCCATACGTTTATTTTATCGTGCTCGAATTGTGTAGATGGATATTCAGCTATCTGACGCACTACACCGTCAACATAAAAAATTATTCTGTCGGGTGTCCATTCAAAGCCATAAGTATGCCATTTGGAAGCTTCGAACCCGTCAATTCTTGTCATATCCGATGGAGGAGTAGGCCTACGTCCAAACTCTGTTCCATCGGGTTTCCAAATAATGACATGTTGAGAAAACTCATTTAAATCAGATTCAATTTATCACCAATCTTTGTGTTTTAATTTTGTCGGTTAGTGTTGTTGAAGCGTTTTTACTACTCAATGGGGCGGAAACCTCTTTCACCTGTGCAAACATGTTCAAAGTTGAACATAGTACGAAAACAAATAAAATGAACTTTTTCATAATGATTATTATAGTGGTTTGGATATGTTTACCGATTCCAAAATTATGGAATTTTATTGTCTCACAGACGACTTTTGCAAAATATTTGACGAAAAAGGAAAAACATTCAAGTTCAGTAACTGCGGAGATACAAAAAAAACGGCGGCAGAATGCCATGATATTTATTTCCTATAACATTTGGCTGCATAAACATTTCATGCTAACTTTGTGTAATAATACTGAAAAGAATGAGACCATGACGCAACTGGAACAAGTCATTGAAACAATGCTGAAACATGGCGGTTATGCCACGTTGGGCGAATTGAACCATTTGGTGGATGTCTCCGAATGGAATACTAAAACACCTTTTGCCAGCATTCGAAGAATTGTTCAGGAAGGACCGTTCTTCAGAATCAGACCGGGACTATGGGCTTTGGAAAAATGCCGTAACGAGGTAATGGAGCGTTTCGAACTAAAAGAGCCCAACAAGGAAAAAGAAGAGATGTTTACGCATTCCTATTTTCAAGGCTTGCTAGTGGAAATTGGCAATATGAAACATCTTTCCACGTACGTTCCCCCACAGGACCGCAACAAAAAGTTCTTGGAGAAGCCACTCCATGAAATGACGTCAGTTCCGCAGATTCCTGATTTTACTTATGATGAAACACTGAGAAGAGCCCGCACAGTAGATGTCATTTGGTTCAATGAGAGAAAAATGCCATCTGACTTTTTCGAAGTAGAGCATTCCACCGATATTCAGAATTCCTTGCTAAAGTTTTATGACTTGCAGGATTTCTTTGCTCATTTCTACATAGTAGCCGATGCGAGCCGTAAGAATCAGTTCAGTGAAATTATTGGCAGAAATATCTTTTCGCCTATTAACAAAAGAGTGCGTTTTTATGATTACAATTCACTTTCCGAAGAATACACTCGGCTGAAAGAATATATAGACGTAAGGCATTTAACATGATTTTGCATGGTAGTTCAAGCTGTATTTTTCCTTAACCCTTTGGCTTTCATCTGCAGAGCCGACATCAGATAAATGATCTAAATTGATCTTTATGGTTAAACACTGATCTAATCAGATTTTTCTATCGTCACTTCTGTTTCTTTGCATTCACAAAAGAAACAAAGAGATGGAGAAAGTCACCTTATATTCCCAAATATGCGGCATTTCTGAGGAAAGAATGATGCCCTTCTGGAAATCAAAAGATGATTCTTTCACCCTCCTCCACGGTGATTGCATGGAGCTTCTTCCACAGTTTTCCTTCAAGTTCGACATGATTTTTGCCGACCCACCCTACTTCCTCTCCAACGACGGAATCAGTGTGCAGAGCGGACGAATGGTGTCAGTGAACAAAGGGGAGTGGGACCGCTCGCAAGGCTTCGAAAAGGACAATGAGTTCAACCGCAATTGGCTTACTGCATGCCGCGACAAACTGAAGGACAACGGCACTATTTGGGTGAGCGGTACCTATCACAACATATTTTCCGTGGCTCAGATGATGACGGAACTGGATTACAAAATTCTGAACTGCGTGACGTGGGCAAAAACCAATCCGCCGCCAAATCTCTCGTGCCGCTACTTCACTCATTCCACCGAATTTATCCTGTGGGCAAGGAAATGCAAGAAAATTCCGCATTTCTACAACTATGAATTGATGAAGACCATCAACGGCGGACATCAGATGCGGGATGTGTGGTCACTTCCCGCCATTGCTCCGTGGGAAAAATCGTGCGGAAAGCATCCCACACAGAAACCGCTATCTCTGTTGGCTCGCATCATCATGGCTTCCACACGAGAAGATGCATGGATTCTGGATCCGTTTGCTGGGAGCAGCACTACAGGCATCGCAGCCAATCTGCTGGGCAGGCGCTTCTTGGGTATCGACAAAGAAGAAGATTTTCTCCATATCAGCAGGGAGAGGAAAAAGGAAATTGAAAATAACACCGTTTTCTCTTCCTATCGAAGCAAGATAAAGGATATTGCTCATTGGAATATCACAAACACGACTGCCTTCATGGAGGATGATACGGCGGTGTATGAACTGCCATTTTGAAAAATCAATATTCCACCTTGTCCGTTTTATTCATCCAATCCTTGAAAGCCGTGATAGCTTCGTCGCGGAGGATGCCTTCGGCTGGCAGGTTGCGCTTGTCGAGCGGTAATTCCAATTCCTTGTAGATGAAGGCATCATCGAAACCGATATCCTTGGCATCGTTCTTGGTATTGGCATAATAGATTTTGTCCAGATGGGCCCAGTAAATGGCCCCCAGACACATGGGACAAGGCTCACAGGAGGTATAGATTTCGCATCCGCTGAGGTCGAAAGTCTCCATCTTGGCACAAGCTTCGCGTATGGCGCTCACTTCGGCATGAGCCGTGGGGTCATGCTTGGAAGTCACTCGGTTCACACCCGTGGCAATGATTTCGCCCTCACGCACGATGACGGCTCCGAAAGGTCCGCCGCCATTCTTCACATTCTCAATGGAAAGCCGTATGGCTTCCCTCATATAGTATTCTTTTTCTTTCATTTCCTGTATTTATTCTAATTCGATTTTACAATTGTCGAGGCTGCGCACCACAGCCAGACTCTCAAAACGAATACCTTGCTCGCGCAGCACATCACCACCGTTCTGAAAGGCTTTCTGAATGATGAAGCCCATACCTTCGATGGTGGCTCCCGCCTGACGCGCCAAATCAATCACTCCCATGGAGGCATTGCCGTTGGCAAGGAAATCGTCGATGAAGAGCACATGGTCGTTCTCATTGAGGAAGTCATTGCTGATGCACACGGTGTAATCGCGGTCCTTGGTGAAGGAATGCACCACGGAGGTGAGCATGTGTTCCATGGTCTTGGGTTGTTTCTTTTTGATGAACACCACAGGGAGTTGCATGACATAACCTACCAGAATGGCGGGCGCAATGCCGCTGGCTTCGATGGTGACAATCTTGTTGATTGTGCAGTCGGAAAAACGACGTGCAAACTCTTTGGCCACTTCCATCATCAGGTTGGGATCCATCTGGTGATTGATAAAGCTGTCCACCTTGAGTATTCCACCCGGATAGCATTTACCGTCCTGCAAAATTCGTTTCTTGAGTAATTCCATATCTGTGCCGATGAATCACTTATGCACCTCTACAATCTTCGTAGGCGCTTGTTCCTTGTTGCGTCTTTCGGTCTGCTCCACCAAAGCGGCGGCCAGTTCGGCAAAAGCCATTCCGGTGATGCTGTTCTCGTTGAGCGCTACGGGTTCGCCCTCGTCGCCGCCTTCGCAGATGCTCTGCACAATGGGAATTTGCCCCAGCAAAGGCACATTCATCTCCTCGGCAAGACGTTTGGCTCCTTCTTTCCCGAAGAGGTAGTACTTGTTCTGCGGAAGTTCGGCAGGGGTGAACCATGCCATATTCTCCACCAATCCCAAAATGGGAACATTCACCTTATCGTTGGTGAACATGTTGATGCCTTTACGGGCATCGGCAAGTGCCACTTCCTGCGGAGTGCTCACCACAACGGCTCCCGTGAGGGCCAGCGTCTGTACGATGGTGAGGTGGATATCGCTTGTTCCCGGAGGAAGGTCGATGAGGAAATAATCCAAATCACCCCATTCCGCATCACCGATGAGCTGTTTCAAAGCATTGCTCGCCATGCCTCCGCGCCAAAGTGTGGCTTGCTCGGGATCCACGAAGAAGCCTATCGAAAGGAGTTTGATACCGTATTTCTCGATGGGGACAATGAGATCGCGTCCATCCACGGATTCCGCGTATGGACGGGCATCTTCCACATGGAACATTTTGGGCATGGAGGGACCGAATATATCGGCATCCAGCAATCCCACCTTATAGCCTGCCTTGGCAAGGGCTACAGCCAGATTGGCTGCTATGGTGGACTTCCCCACTCCGCCTTTTCCTGAGGATACGGCAATGATGTTCTTCACTTGAGGGAGAAGTTTCCCTACCTCGGGACGGGCTTGCTGTACGGTCTTCACGGAAATATTTCCTTCTATCTGCACCTCGGAACTCACGTAGGTTTTTACGGCCGTCTCCGCTGCCTTGATGACAGACTTCATGAAGGGGTCCGTGGGTTTCTCGAAAATCAGGGAAAAGGACACTTTCATCCCCTCGATGCGAATGTTGTCCTCCACCATGCCTGCCTCTACAAGGTTCTTTCCCGTTCCGGGATAGCGCACTGTTGCCAAGGCATCCAGTATTAACTTGGGATATATAGTCATAGTCAAAAAAAATCTTTTACAGGTTTATTTACTCATTTGCAATCCACTGCGTTTGTCGCGCCCGTAACTACGGTACTCATCCAGCTCTATTTCCACATCCGGCTCCGTGAGTTCACCTTCGGAAGGCAACAGGAACTTGATGTATTTGATGTTCAACCCCCGTGCCAGCCACTGTTGTTCGTAGTAGGTCTGGATGCCGAGGATATCGTCCACCATTCCGCAATGGTAGAGGTCATCGGTCTCCACCAGCACCGGCAGGTGGTTCTTCTCTATCATGTAATTAGTATAGGTAAACATGAAGTTGCTGTCAGTCTTCAGATGGATGATGCCATCGGGAATCAGGAACTTGCGGTAGCGTTCCATGAAGTAGGTACTCGTGAGCCTCTTGGTGACTTTCTTCATTTGGGGGTCGCTGAAGGTGAGCCATATCTCGCTGACCTCGCCCTCTGCAAAGAAACGGTCGATAATCTCGATGTTAGTGCGCAGGAAGGCCACATTCTTCAAGCCTGCGTTCAAGGACTCGGTGGCACCTGTCCACATGCGGCTGCCCTTGATATCGACCCCGATAAAGTTCTTGTCGGGGAAAAGACGTGCCAGGCCCACAGTGTATTCACCGCGGCCGCAGCCCAGTTCGAGTACGATGGGATTGCTGTTGTTGAAAAAGTCGCGGTTCCAATGGCCTTTCATTTCGAAAGGCACATTGTCCACGACTGAATAAGGATATTCGAAGACATGCGGATAAGTCCGCATGTCGGCAAATTTTTCTAGTTTTCCTCTGCCCATGAGGGTTGTCTAAAACGGTTTTACTTAAGGATAGTTACCCAATTGTGAACATCGGGTTCGTCGCCGTACTGAATGGCACGCAACTTATGATAAAGTTTCGTGCTGACAGGACCCGGTTTACCATCTTTGGAGAATACATAAGTTTTCCCGTTTTCCACATCGTCGATTCTCTCGATAGGACTGATGACGGCAGCAGTTCCGCAAGCGCCGGCTTCCTCAAAAGTACTCAGTTCCTCTTCCGGGATCTGACGGCGTTCCACTTTGATACCCAAATCTTCGGCCAACTGCATCAAACTTCTGTTTGTAATGGAAGGCAGGATGGATGAAGATTTCGGAGTAATGTAGGTATTGTTCTTGATTCCGAAGAAATTGGCAGCGCCACATTCATCGATATACTTTTTCTCTTTCGCATCCAAATAGAATTCGGAACTATAGCCAAGATCGTGTGCTTTCTTGTTGGCACGAAGGCTGGCAGCATAGTTACCGCCTACCTTGAAGCATCCTGTACCCAGAGGTGCTGCACGGTCGAACTCACGAATGATGACATAAGGATTCGTGGAGAATCCACCCTTGAAGTAAGGACCAACCGGAGTGACGAACACCAGGAACATATATTCATTTGCGGGATGAACGCCTACTTGTGCGCCTGTACCTACCAGCAAAGGGCGGATATACAGGGTTGCTCCGCTTTCATAAGGAGGAATGAAACGTTCGTTCAGTTTTACAACCTTCTCCACAGCTTCCACAAAACGTTCTACAGGCAGCTCTGCCATAAGCAGACCACGGCAGGTATCAATCATTCGCTGTGCATTGTCGGCAACACGGAAAATGCGGATTTGTCCGTCCTTGCCGCGATAGGCCTTCAAGCCTTCGAAGCATTCCTGACCATAGTGCAGACAAGTAGCTGCCATGTGCATGTTCACATATTCACTGCTGCTTACTTCCATTTCACCCCACTGACCGTTGCGGTTGTAAATTCTAACATTGTAATCTGTCTTCATATATCCGAACGACAGATTGCTCCAATCCAATTCTTTCATGACTTTATTTTATTTTATTATCACATTATCTCTTTAAAAGGCAAAAATACACAATTAATTTCTGATTTAAGAAAAAAACCGTACTTTTTCATTTTTCCGCAACAGATTCAAGTATTTTCTGAATATTCTCATCTGTTTTATACAATTTGTCCTTACAGAATTTTATCAGTTCCTGTGCCTCCTTCAACTTGTCGCACAGATGATCGATATCCAACTCTCCGCTTTCAATCTGAGCGGTAATCTTTTCGAGTCTGGCCATAGCCTCTTCATACGTCTGTTCTTTCATGACTATCTGTTTTTATTGTTTTTACTATACTAAGGGACTGCCCGCGGGCAAACCGGCTCACGAGGCTGTCACCTTCCTTCAGAACTGTAGCATCGGTCACCGCTTTCCCGTCCTTCAAAGTAAGGCTATATCCTCTGCTCAGGATTCTTTCCGGCGATGCGCTTTCAGTCTTTTGTTCAAGCATCTGCAAACGGTGCTTTTCACGGTCAAACAGTTGTTTGAGTGCCATCGGGAGCTTTTGCCCCAAATACATCATTCTGTATTTTTCTTTTTCCACTTTCATGGAAGATACCTGCTTCAACCGATTCTCGCATTTCTGCATCCGGAGTTTTTCATCGGAAATATATTGCACGACTCTTGTCGGCAAACGCATACTCAGACCCTGCAGCCTCATCTTTTCTTCGTTCATGCGCTGTCTGCTGAAAGAGCTCAACCTTTCCATGACTTCGTCCAGTGCATCGGCAAAATCCTGTATTCTGTCAATGAGGAACACGGCTGCTGCGGTGGGTGTCTTCACACTGGTATGAGCCACAAAGTCCAGCACGGTCTCGTCTCTTTCGTGCCCGAGCCCCACGAGCATGGGCAGCGGAAATTGTGCGCAGTTGGATGCCAGTTCGTAGGAATCGAAGCAAGACATATCCGAAGTAGCTCCTCCGCCGCGAATCAGAACCACAACATCCCAAAGTTCCTGTTCTTCGTAGATTCGGTTCAAGGCACTGATAATGCTGTCCTCTGTGCCCTCACCCTGCATCAAGGCAGGGAACAACCGGATGTAGAACACGAATCCTTGCGAATTATGCTCGAGCTGATGGCAAAAGTCACCATATCCGGCTGCCGTAGGCGAAGAAATGACAGCTATGCGCTGCACCACGCGAGGCAAATCAAGTTCCTTGTTCAAGGACAACACCCCATCCTGCTGCAAGCGGTCGAGAATCTCTTTTCTCTTGCGAGCCATATCGCCCACCGTGTAAGTAGGATCTATATCGATGACTGTCAGCGAATAGCCGTAGAGTTCATGGAATTCCACCGTCACCTGCACCATGACCTTCAGTCCGGCAACAAAACTCTGTCCCGTTTCCTTTTCAAAATAAGGTTTCAGCATGCGGTAAACATTGCTCCAGATGGTGCCACGGGCCTTGGCCACCAAGCCGTTGCCTCTTTCGTTCTTTTGCACGAACTCCACAAAACAATGTCCGCTGGAATGTTCGCGCACTTCACCCAATTCGGCCTGCATCCAGTATTCCGAAGGAAAAGATTCCGAAATCTTCAGCTTCACCAGATTATTCAGTTCATATAGTGTCAATGCTTCTTCCATAGGTCTATTTGATAAACATTCCGATGCCTCGCTGCGAAGCTATGAAAGCCCCGCCCAAAAGCCTCTTGCCGCAATAGAACACGGCACTCTGTCCCGGCGTAACAGCCGATGCCTCGCTCAAGAAATGAACCAGTTCGCGCCCGTCATCCAGTTTACTCACCGTGCAGGGAATTGGCTCTCCATGGTAGCGTATGCGTACGGAGACATTTTCCCCACCGAATATTTCGTTCGAATTCACCGCCATCATGTTCTCCACCAGCATATATTCTGCCTTCAGACTTTCCGCGGAACCCAACATGACCGTATTCTTTTCGGAATTCAACTTGAGCACATAAGCCGGTTGCCCCAAAGCGATTTCCAAACCTTTCCTTTGTCCAATGGTATAGTAGGGATATCCTTTATGTCTGCCTATCTTGCGTCCTTGTTCATCCACAAAATTCCCTTCGCCCACCCGGGTGTCGATATCCGGAACCTGCTCACGGATAAAATCACGGTAATCGCCTTCTATAAAGCACACTTCCATGCTTTCGCCTTCCCTGGACTTGGCTTCAAAACCTTTTTCGAGCAGATAATCCCTTACCTGCGCTTTTGTCCATCCCCCCAAAGGGAACAGACAGCGGTTGAGAACGTCCTGACCAAGCCTCCAGAGGAAATAGCTCTGGTCCTTCTTGGGGTCATCCCCCATTTCTATGTAAGTCCGGTCTCTGTATCGCACGATTCGGGAATAATGACCCGTCGATATATAGGCGCAATCCAGCTTGTCGGCCCAATCTGCAAGCATTTTGAACTTGAACAGAGGGTTGCAAAGGACACAAGGATTAGGAGTGCGTCCCTCCAGGTATTCATTCACGAAGGAAGCAATGATTTTCTTTTGGAAAGTCTTTCTCAAATCGGCCACATGATGCTCTATTCCAAGCTTCTTTGCCAGTAATTTCGCTTCGACAACATAATCCGGCTGCGACTTGCCGTATTGCTTGAATTTTGAAGGAGAATCGTAGGTGCGCATGGTCACTCCGACTACTTCATAGCCCTGCTCCTGCAGCATCAGACATGTGGCACTGCTGTCTATGCCACCGCTCATTCCTACCAAAACCCTTTTATCGTTCATATTTTTTTCACTCATCTTTTGGCAAAGGTAACAAAAGAAAAAGAAAAAGCAGTACCTTTGCAATCAGAAAAATAAAGATATGGCTATAAAAGGAGCAGCAACGGAACTCGGGACACAAAAAGTAGGAAAACTACTGATGCAATATGCAATCCCGGCCATCATAGCAATGACAGCCTCGTCCTTGTACAATATGGTCGACAGTATATTCATCGGACAAGGAGTAGGTGCCATGGCCATTTCAGGACTGGCAATCACTTTTCCATTCATGAACCTTGCTGCGGCATTCGGTGCCATGGTGGGCGTGGGTGCTTCCACACTGGTATCGGTACGCCTGGGACAGAAAGACTATGCTTCGGCAAAGAAAGTTCTGGGGAATGTCGTCACGCTGAATCTCATCATCGGCATTCTCTTCAGTGTGGTATGCCTGATATTCCTTGACCCTATTCTGTATTTCTTCGGTGCCAGCAGTGCAACGCTGCCTTATGCACGAGACTATATGGTGGTAATTCTTCTGGGTAATGTGTTCAGTCACATGTATATGGGACTGAATGCGATGCTTCGGGCTTCGGGGCATCCGCGCCAAGCCATGTATGCCACGATAGTGGCGGAGCTGCTCAACACTGCCCTCGACCCCCTGTTCATCTATGTATTCGGATGGGGAGTGCAAGGTGCCGCCATAGCCACCATCCTTGCCGAAATAGTATCCATGGTTTGGCAATTGGTCATCTTCTCCAACCAGAAGGAGCTTATCCATCTGGAAAAAGGTACTTATCGATTGGACAAGAAGATAGTGCGTGACACCATTGCCATAGGTTTGTCTCCTTTCCTGATGAACCTGACCGCCTGCTTTATCGTGATTCTGGTGAACAACCGCCTGCATCAGTACGGGGGCGACCTCGCCATCGGTGCCTACGGCATTACGGCGCGCATTGCCTTCGTCTTTGTCATGATTGTGATGGGACTGAACCAAGGCATGCAACCTATTGCGGGATTCAATTTCGGAGCCAAACAGTATCCTCGAGTCACCAAAGTGTTGAAACTGACCATCGGAGGGGCTACCCTCATCACTTTGACCGGTTTCCTCATCGGCGAACTTATTCCGGCTCCCGTGTGTGCCATCTTCACCTCGGACAAGACCCTGATAGAGATTTCGACAAATGCCATGAGGATTTCTTTTGCCGCATTCCCCATCATCGGCTTCCAGATGGTTACCACGAATTTCTTCCAAAGTATAGGCATGGCCAAGATAGCCATCTTCCTGTCACTGACCAGACAACTGCTGTTCCTGCTTCCGGGACTGATATTTCTGCCGCCGCTCTTCGCTTTGAACGGAGTGTGGCTCAGCATGCCCGTATCGGATACAATGGCTGCTTTGGTAGCGGGATTCTTCCTCATCAGGCAATTCAGAATATTCCGGAATCATGCTGAATCCATACAACCTTTATCATGAATAACCAATCAATACATCTACATATATGAACGAACATTTTGTCATCAACATCGGTCGCCAATTGGGCAGTGGAGGAAAATCCATAGCAAAGATTCTCTCTGAGAAGTTTCATATATCGTTCTACGACAAAGAATTGCTGGATATAGCCGCAAAGGAAAGCGGGTTCGGAAAGGAATTCTTCGAAAAGGCTGATGAAACGGCATCCAACCACAGGGGCAGCAATTATTTCGGGTTCCGCCTGCCGCTCATAGGCAACGGGATGTACGACTGCTATCTCACCAATGACTCTTTGTTCAGCTTCCAGAGTGAGGCTATCCGCCACATTGCCGAAAAAGAATCGTGCATTTTCATTGGCCGCTGCGCCGACTATGTGCTGCGCGAGAATCCACGCTGTGTGAACATATTCATCAGTGCAGATGAAAAGGACTGTATGGAAAGGCTGAAAACAAGATATCCGGAAATGAACGAAAGCCAGATTCAGAATTTAATGGAAAAAGGCAACAAGAAAAGAGCCTCTTTCTATAATTACTACAGCAACAGGGAATGGGGTTCTGCGGAGACATACCATCTATGCATCAACTCTTCGGTACTGGGTCTGGAGAAGACTGCTGATTTCTGCGAGGAATTCATCAGAGAGAAACTCGGGATTCAGTCCTGATCTTTCCGCTTTCTCAAATATTCATAAAAGGCATACTGAGACCGGATGCGCTCCTCTCCGGGTGCTGGAATCTTGAAGTTGTTCTGGAGGTTTTCATCAATCCAGCAAGCCTTCACATTGTCTTTCAGCTCAATATCCAGCATATCAATCAATTGCTGCTTCGTATCCCTTTGCAGAACCGGCGTCACGGCTTCGATACGGCGATAAAGATTCCTGCGCATCCAATCCGGTGAACCTAAAAAGACTCGGGGCCTTCCGTTATTGCCGAAATACCATACGCGGGCATGCTCCAAAAAGCTATCGACTATGCGAGTGATGCGTATGTTCCTACTGAACTCCTGTCCGGGTATCAGGCAACATATTCCCCGTACTATCAAATCTATCTGCACTCCAGCCTCACTTGCCTTATAAAGTTCCTCTATCATGAGAGGATCCTGCAAAGCATTCATTTTCAAGATGATTCTACCTCCAAGACCGACTTGCGCAAGGCGAATTTCATTCTGTATCATCTTTTTCAGGCAAGGTATCAAATTGAAACGGGCAACCAAAAGACTCTTGAACACAGGCTGTTCCACTTTCCTCTGCAACACCAAGAACAGATTGTGCAAATCATTTATCAACGTAGGATTCGTGACGAACAGACCTGCATCGGCATAAACCCGTGCCGTGTCTTCATTGAAATTACCGGTACTGATATATCCGTAACTTCTCAAAAGCTTCCCCTCCTTATCCCTGCGAAGAACCAACGCCACTTTGGCATGGACCTTCAATTTAGGAATACTGAAGATGATATGGATACCTGCAGCCTCCATCATTTTGGCAGTCGTCAAATTGTTCTCCTCATCGAAACGGGCCTTCAGCTCTACGAATACCGTCACCTTCTTCCCATTTTGGGCAGCAGCTATCAACGTGTTGATGACTGCCGAATTTTCAGCCACCCTATATTGAGTAAGCATGATTTCCTTGCAGGCAGGATCATGCACAGCCTCATAAAGGAAATCAATGAAATGATTGAAAGAATGATACGGATAGAACAGCAACAAGTCATGACGATTCACCCGGCGGAACACCGAACCTCTTTCCTTCAGATTGGATAGTTTGAGAGGACCCGGCTTGTGAACGGATTTCAATTCCGGCCTCGGACAAGGCAAAGAAGACAAATCCTCCAAATTCAAGTGGCGGTCACCGGGAACCCATTCCTTCGAATCTATATCCAGGGCCTTCGACAGGCATTCCAGAAAGTCCTGAGGCATAAAACTGTCATAAACAAAACGGCACACAGCCCCTATCTTGCGCTTGCTGACTTTCATTTTCAGCTGATCTGCCATCTCGTTTTCAGCACCGGGCCTTGTAATCACATCGTCAATGTAAATATCCGCATCACGGGATATTTTGAAACAGTACTGACTGTCCACGTCATAACCGGGGAACAGATAATCCACATTCATCTTGATGATATCTTCTATGAACATCAGATAATAATATCCGTTGGACTTAGGCAGTTCAATGAAACGAGGCACCTTGCTGTATGGTAATTTGAAATAGAAATATTCATACGGATCCCTCTCCTTGTTTTTGGGTTTCAGCCGGATTGCCATGTACAGACGGTTGTCCCTGATAAATGTATGGAACTTATCCCTGCGCGCCGGCACAGGTTGCAGGAAAGGAAAGATTTCTTCCCGAAAGAAATTGGAAATAAAAGGAACATGCACGGGTTCCACTTCCTGCCGGTTTTGATAGAAAATAATCTTCTGCTTGCGCATTTCGGGCAGAATCAGATTCTTGTAGATGCTCTTGCGCTGCAAGCCCTGCCTTTTCACCTCCTTATTGATTTCAGCCAGTGTTTCGGCGGCATCTTCCGCAGTGGAAGCCTCATCACGCACCAATCCCATGGCAAGAGCTATTTGGTCGGCCACTCTTACCTTGTAGAATTCTTCCAGATTGGAAGTGTATATGGATATGAAATTAATCCGCTCGTACAAGGGCAGATTTTCATCTTCAGCTTCCAGTAGAACTCTGTAATTGAAGGATAGCCAGCTAATGTCTCTTTTAAAAAATCTATATTTGTTTTCCATCTTTCGATTCGGGTTATGAAACAAAAATAGTAATTTTGTGGAATAAAAGCAAAAAAATCATGAAAAGAATAGGTTTATTATCCGATACGCATGCTTATTGGGACGAAAAGTACCTGAAATACTTTGAATCCTGCGATGAAATATGGCATGCAGGAGATATCGGTTCTCTCGAAATAGCTGAAAAATTATCGGCTTTCAGACCGTTCAGGGCTGTATATGGAAATATCGACGGACAGGAAATCCGGAAAATCTATCCGCAAGTGAACCGTTTCACCGTGGATAATACGGAAGTCCTTATCAAGCATATAGGCGGGTATCCGGGGAATTATGATTCCAGCATCCGTGCCAGCCTCTTTGTTCATCCGCCCAAACTATTCATCAGCGGACATTCACATATCCTGAAAGTAAAATATGACAAAACGCTGAATATGCTCCATATCAATCCGGGCGCTGCCGGAATCTATGGATTCCACAAGACCCGCACCTTGGTTCGCTTCACCATCGACAACGGGGTTTTCAAAGATTTGGAAGTAGTCGAGCTCGCCGGTTAAGGCGGGCTCTTTTTGTTTATCTGTTTCCGTACATTTCTTCGTAATAGCGCTGGTAATCACCGTTTGTCAGCTGGTTCATCCATTCCTGATTATCCAAATACCAGCGAATGGTTTTCACAATGCCTGTTTCGAAGTTTGTTTCGGGATACCATCCCAAGTCATTCTTTATTTTGGTTGGATCTATGGCATAACGCTGGTCGTGCCCCAAACGGTCCTTTACGTAATTAATCAGATTTTCATTAATCCAGTCAACGCGGATACCGCCTGCTTCATCCATTTCTTTTTTCTTCAGCAACAAGCGTTTGTCGGAATCCTCCTCCATTATCTGACGAATCGTCTGAATCATGATTCTGACAATCTCTATGTTCTGTTTCTCGTTATGTCCTCCCACATTGTAAACTTCTCCGGCCTTTCCATGGTTGATAACCATATCGATGGCCTTGCAATGATCTTCCACATAGAGCCAGTCGCGCACGTTCGTTCCCTGTCCGTAAACGGGGAGTTTCTTTCCCGAAAGTATATTATTGATCATCAATGGTATCAGCTTTTCAGGGAACTGATAAGGACCATAGTTGTTGGAGCATCGGGTTATTGAAACAGGCATCTTGTATGTATCCCGATAGGCATTGACAACCAAATCGGCACTTGTCTTCGAGGCACTGTAGGGACTGTGAGGCTGCAGTGGAGTATTTTCCGTGAAATATCCTTCGGCACCCAGCGAGCCATAAACTTCATCCGTAGAAACCTGATGAAAACGGACACCTTTCTGCCAAGTAGGATATCCGGCTTCGTCTTTGCCTGTGACCCAGGCTTGCTTGGATATTTCGAGCAGGTTCTGAGTTCCCAGAATATTGGTCTGTAAAAACAACTGGGGTGTTTCAATACTGCGGTCCACATGTGTTTCCGCTGCAAAGTTCACCACATAATCGAACCTGTATTCCGAAAAAAGTCTCTTCACCAAGTCGGCATCACAAATATCGCCTTTTATGAAAAAGCAACGTTCGTTATCCACATCTTCGGCTATGTTGCCATAAAAGCCTGCATACGTCAAAGCATCGAGCACGACGATTTTAATATCACTGTGTTCTCTGAGGATATATTTTATATAATTTGAGCCGATAAATCCGGCTGCACCTGTAACTAAATAAGTTTTCATAAATTGTGTTGTTTTTGCAAATATACAAACAAATAACCAATTGAAAAGGATTCATCCTTATTTTAACTGCAAAGAATCAATATCAACAACTGAGCAGTAAGAATGCGGAGGAACATGGACAACGGATAGACTGTTGAATAACCCACAGCGGGGGCATCGTTTCCGGCTGTCTGATTGGCAAAAGCCAAAGCCGGAGGATCGGTCGTGCTTCCTGCAATCAGACCCATCAAAGTAAAATAATTGAGTTTGTAGTGCCAGCGGGCAACAATGCCCATGATAAGAATAGGCAGAATGGTTATCAGAAATCCTGTACCTACATACAAAAGTCCGTCACCATTCACGATAGTCTGGAAAAAATTGGCACCGGCCTTCACTCCTACACTGGCAAGGAACAGCACCAGTCCCATTTCACGCAACATGAGATTGGCACTCATGGTGGTATAGGTTACCAGATGAATCTTGCTTCCGAATCGGCCTATAAGAATGGCAATGATCAAAGGACCGCCCGCCAAACCCAGTTTCACGGGAGTAGGAATTCCCGGTATAGCCAAGGGAAGACTTCCGAAAAGAATACCGATGAAGATGCCTACAAATATCATCAGAATATTGGGATGATCCAGACGTTTCAAGGAATTGCCAAGCAATCCGGCAACACGTTCCACAGCATCCTGAGGACCTACACACATCACGCGGTCGCCTACCTGCAGAACCAAGTGCCTGTTGGCAAACAAATCCATACCGGAACGGTTCACACGCGTCACATTCACTCCATACATACTGCTGAAATGAAGCTGTCCCAAAGTCTTGCCATTAATTTTGCTCTGGGTAATCAGTATGCGCCGGCTTACCAACGGAACATCCTGATTGTCCCAATCCACTTTTATTTCGGGACCGATGAATGCCACGATAGGTTCGGCATCATCTTCGGCGCAAACGATATACAGTTGATCGCCTTTATGAAATATAGTATCACGGGTAGGGATGCTCACATGGCCGTTCTGAAGAATTCGGGAACAAACAAATTCACGTCCCAAGAATTCTTTCACCTGCATCAAAGTCTTGCCCACCAAGGCATCGTTATTCATCTCCACATGCATCAAATGCGGTTTCAGATGAGGATTTTCGGCTTCCTGGCGTCGCAAGTCGGCTTCTTCATCCTCGAGCTTCACTCTACAAATGTAGCGGATGGCAACCGTAGCAGCAATAATACCCACGACTCCCAAAGGATAGGCACAGGCATATCCCGAAGCAATTTGGGGGACAGCCACACCCGGATGCAGATTGTTATATACTTGTCCCAAGGCCTCGGATGCGGCACCCAAGCCGGGAGTATTGGTGATGGCACCGCAAAGTACTCCCACCATCATAGGCAGATTCTGCGGATTGCTTGTATCAAATAATGTGTAATACAAAATCAAGGCAACTGCAATATTCAGGAAAATAATCCCCATGGCAATGACATTCATCGAAATTCCCCCTTTTTTGAAGGAAGAGAAAAACGAAGGTCCTACCTGCAAGCCGATGCAGAAGACAAATAAAATCAATCCGAAATCCTGTATAAAGGAAAGAATCTTCAAATTGCCGGTAAATCCGAAATGCCCGGCTATAATGCCTGCAAACAAAACAAAAGTAACTCCCAGGCTGATACCGAAAATCTTAATCTTGCCCAAATAAATCCCTATTGCAATAACAACTGAATACAGCAAAGCTATGTGCGCCACCGAATCCGGGTCGTTAAGCAAAGTCTCTAACCATTCCATAAACTAACTTTTATAATCGGGTGCAAAATTAGTGAAATTTGTATATTTAACCAACTTAACTTACTTATTTTTCAAGATATTCTTTGCTCAGTCGGATGTTATTCGTAAATTTGCTTGTTTTTATGAAACTATAAGAAAATCTTAATTAAAATGACTATGGTAAATAGTAAAGAGAAACTTTTTTCTGACTTCACTGCCCCCTCTACCCAAGAGTGGCTTGACAAGATCAATGTGGATCTGAAAGGCGCTGATTTCCAAAAGAGATTAGTGTGGAGAACAAACGAAGGATTCAACGTGAAGCCTTTTTATCGCAAAGAGGACTTGGAAGGACTGAAAACAACCGACGCTCTTCCAGGAGTTTATCCTTATTTGAGAGGAACAAAAAAGGATGATAACGCGTGGTACATCAGGCAGAACATTCAAGTTGCCGATGCAGCTCAGGCCAACGCCAAAGCTCTCGACGTGTTGAACCGCGGTGTAGATTCCATTTGTTTTGGAATTTCAGGAAAAGACGTAAGCGAAAGCTTCGTAGAGACTTTGTTAAAAGGTATTTGTGCCGAATGTGTGGAATTGAATTTCTGCACTTGCCAAAAACATTCTGTTGAACTGGCTCAAATATTGGTAGCTTACTTCCAGAAACAAGGCTATGACCTGACCAAGCTGGTAGGCTCTATCAATTACGACCCGATTGGCAAGATGATGTCCAAGGGCAAAGACTTGAGTGATTTTGCAGCTACTGCCAAAGAACTTGCTGAAGTTCTGAGTGCACTTCCCAAGTATCGCTGCTTAGCAGTCAATGCTTCTCTGCTCAACAATGCAGGTTCATACATCAGCCAGGAATTAGGCTATGCATTGGCATGGGGTAATGAATATCTGAACCAATTGGTTGAATCAGGAATTCCTGCAGCCAAGGCAGCAAAGAAAATCAAATTCAATTTCGGCATCAGCTCCAACTACTTCATGGAGATAGCCAAGTTCCGTGCAGCACGCATGTTATGGGCAGATATCGTTAAGCAATACAATCCTACTTGCGACGGTGACTGCAAGAATCAGGGAGAAAACAAATTCTGCAATTGCGCATGCAAGATGATGATTCATGCAGAGACTTCTACATTCAACCTCACCTTGTTCGATTCTTATGTAAATCTACTCCGTTCACAGACTGAAACCATGAGTGCAGCTTTGGCCGGTGTTCATTCCATCGCAGTGACTCCGTTTGACGAAACTTACGAAACTCCTAATGATTTTGCAGAACGTATCGCCCGTAACCAACAATTGCTTCTGAAAGAAGAATGCCACTTCGACAAGGTTGTTGACCCTGCAGGCGGCTCCTACTATATCGAGAATCTGACTGTTTCCATCGCCAAACAGGCTTGGGACATCTTCTTGAAAGTTGAAGAAGAAGGCGGATTCCTTGCTTCAGTAAAAGCAGGAAAAGTTCAGGAAGCCATCAATGCAAGCGGAAAAGCACGCCACATTGCAGTTTCCAAACGTAAAGAAATTCTTGTCGGCACCAACCAGTTCCCTAACTTCAACGAACTTTCGGAAGGCAAGACACCTATAGAAGCAGCTTGCTGCTGCAGCGGAAACGGAGATGCTTGCGAAAAACCTATCGCTACACTGAACAAGTTCCGTGCAGCAAGTGATTTCGAAGCATTGAGACTGCAGACTGAAAAGAGCGGCAAACGTCCGAAAGCATTCATGCTTACAATTGGCAATCTGGCCATGCGTCAGGCACGTGCCCAATTCTCTTGCAACTTCCTGGCTTGTGCAGGATACGAAGTAATCGACAACCTCGGTTTCGAAACAGTTAAAGAAGGTGTTGACGCTGCCATGGCAGCCAAAGCCGACATCGTGGTTCTTTGTTCAAGTGATGACGAATATGCAGAATATGCAGTTCCGGCATTCCAGGAATTGAACGGACGTGCCATGTTCATCGTAGCTGGTGCTCCGGCATGTATGGAAGACTTGCAGAAAGCCGGTATTGAGAACTTCATTCACGTTCGTGTCAATGTTCTTGACACCCTCAAAGAATACAACGCTAAATTAGGAATCAAGTAAAGCAGGAAATTATGAGAAAAGATTTCAAAAACATTGATATATATGCAGGATTTCAACCTCAAAACGGGTTGGAATGGCAAAAGGCCAATGATATAAAGGCCGACTGGAAGACACCCGAGCACATCGAGGTGAAACCGGTTTATACAAAAGAGGATCTTGAAGGAATGGAACATCTGGACTTCGCTGCCGGTATTCCTCCTTTCTTGAGAGGCCCGTACAGCATGATGTACACTTTCCGTCCATGGACCATCCGCCAGTATGCAGGATTTTCCACTGCTGAGGAGTCCAATGCTTTCTATCGCCGTAACCTGGCTTCCGGACAGAAAGGTCTGTCTGTTGCATTCGACCTTCCTACCCACCGCGGTTACGACCCCGATCATCCACGTGTAGTAGGTGATGTCGGCAAGGCCGGTGTTTCCATCTGCTCCGCAGAGAACATGAAGGTTTTGTTCGACGGCATTCCATTGAACAAGATGTCAGTATCCATGACCATGAACGGTGCTGTACTTCCTATCATGGCATTCTACATTGTAGCAGGTTTGGAGCAAGGTGCCAAACTGGAAGAAATGGCAGGAACCATCCAGAACGATATTTTGAAGGAATTCATGGTTCGTAACACCTATATCTATCCGCCTTCATTCAGTATGAAGATTATCTCCGATATCTTCGAATATACTTCACAGAACATGCCTAAGTTCAATTCCATCTCCATCTCCGGATACCACATGCAGGAAGCCGGTGCTACCGCAGATATTGAATTGGCTTATACACTTGCCGACGGTCTTGAATACATCCGCGCCGGTATAGCAGCAGGAATTGACATCGATGCATTCGCTCCTCGTCTTTCTTTCTTCTGGGGCATCAGTGTGAACCACTTCATGGAAATTGCCAAGATGCGTGCCGCACGTTTGTTGTGGGCCAAAATTATCAAGCAGTTCAACCCGAAGAATCCGAAGTCACTGGCTTTGCGTACTCACTCACAGACATCAGGATGGTCACTCACCGAACAGGATCCGTTCAACAATGTAGGACGTACTTGTATCGAGGCCATGACGGCTGCTTTGGGTCATACCCAATCCATGCATACCAATGCCTTGGATGAAGCCATCGCATTGCCTACCGATTTCTCTGCCCGTATCGCTCGTAACACTCAGATCTACATTCAGAACGAAACTGAGATTTGCAAGAACATCGACCCATGGGCAGGTTCATACTATGTAGAGTCTCTGACAAACGAAATCGTTCACAAGGCTTGGGAACACATTCAGGAAATCGAGAAACTTGGCGGTATGGCGAAAGCTATCGAGACAGGTATTCCAAAAATGCGTATCGAAGAAGCTGCAGCCCGCACTCAGGCTCGTATCGACTGTGGCGAACAAGTCATCGTAGGTACCAACAAGTATCGTCTTGAGAAGGAAGATCCTATCGATATCCTTGAAGTGGACAACACAGCCGTTCGTCAGGAACAAATCGAAGGTTTGAAAGTCTTGAAGGAAGGCCGTAACGAAGCTGCCGTACAGGAAGCTTTGGCTGCCATCACCAAGTGTGTTGAAACCAAGGAAGGCAACTTGCTTGAACTGGCTGTCAATGCAGCTCGTCTTCGTGCTACATTAGGAGAAATTTCCATGGCTTGCGAAAAGATTGTAGGCCGTTATAAAGCAGTAATTAGAACTATTTCAGGCGTGTATTCATCAGAAAGTAAGAAAGACGCAGATTTCGAGAAAGCTTGCGAGCTGACCGAAGAATTTGCAAAGAAAGAGGGTCGTCGCCCACGTATCATGATTGCCAAGATGGGTCAGGACGGACACGACCGTGGTGCAAAAGTCGTAGCAACCGGTTTCGCCGATTGCGGTTTCGATGTGGATATGGGACCATTGTTCCAGACTCCGGCAGAAGCTGCCCGTGATGCCGTTGAGAACGATGTTCACGCAGTTGGCGTAAGTTCACTGGCTGCAGGTCACAAGACCTTGGTTCCGCAAATCATTGCCGAACTCAAGAAACTGGGTCGTGAGGATATCCTCGTATTTGCCGGTGGCGTCATTCCTGCACAGGATTATGACTTCCTCTACAAGGCAGGTGTCGTAGCCATCTTCGGTCCGGGTACTTCCGTTGCCAAGTCGGCTTGCGAAGTCATGAATATATTGCTTGAACAAGTAAAATAATATTCATCTACTTATAAGAAAAGGAGCATAGGAAAAAAACTTATGCTCCTTTTTTATTGTCCGTGCAGTATTTTCACTTGTTGTGCATCCTATATATAAAATAGAATAGGAATGAAGAAAATAACGCCTTTGTCTTTCAGAAGGAAAATAGCGCTCGAGCTTTCCAGAAAAATGCAGAATGACCTCATTGAAAGTCATCCGCTCAAGCAGTTGTTCTGGGAATGTACCCTACGCTGCAACCTCCACTGCCGCCACTGCGGAAGCGACTGCAAGACATTGGCCAATTATCCTGACATGCCTCTGCAGGATTTTGCCGGAGTGCTTGATGATATTGCATCAAAGGTGAATCCTCATGAAGTTTTTGTCATTCTCACCGGAGGAGAACCTCTGATGCGCGAAGATCTGGAAGCATGCGGAAAAGCTATCTATGACAAAGGTTTTCCATGGGGAATCGTAACAAACGGCCTTTATCTGACCGAAGAACGTTTCCATTCCTTGCTGAATGCCGGAATGCACAGCGCCACCGTCAGTCTGGACGGACTGGAGGAAGATCACAATTGGATGAGAGGAAATACTTCCAGTTTCTACCGGGCATCCCAAGCCATCGAAATGATGAACGAGTCGGTCGGTTTCACAAGCGACGTGGTTACTTGCGTAAACAAGCGAAACTGTACTCATCTCGATGAATTGAAAGAATACCTCATCTCCCTTGGAACGGAAAGTTGGAGACTGTTCACCGTTTTCCCTACAGGCAGGGCAGCCATCAATACCGACCTGCAACTGAACAGTGAAGAACTGAGGAATCTGATGGACTTTATCGTTCGAACCCGCAAGGAAGGAAAGATAAAGGCAAGCTACGGCTGCGAAGGTTTTCTCGGGAACTACGAAGGAGATGTGCGCGACACATTTTTTCTCTGCCGTGCCGGCATCACGGTAGGTTCCGTTCTGATTGACGGAAGCATCTCGTCTTGCCCGAGCATCCGGGCCGATTACCACCAGGGAAATATTTATCAAGACAATTTCATGGACGTCTGGGAATCCAAATTTCTACCCTATCGCAACAGGGAATGGATGCAGAAAGACGAGTGTGCCGATTGCAAATACTTCAGATACTGCAGGGGCAACGGCATGCACTTGCGCGATGGGAACGGAAAACTGATGTTCTGTCACCTGAAAAGACTTCAAAACTAACAACTATAATACAATGAAAAAAAGAAAACTAATTGTCGGACGAATTCTGTCCGCCATTTTCACTGTACTGGGATTTGCATCTTGCTCTGGCATAAACGGTGAACAACCGGATGAATACGGATGCCCAATTACGAAATTTCAAGTAAAAGGAACCGTTACCTCCGAAACGGGCGAAGCTCTGAAAGGAGTCCAGGTAATCATAAAGGGAGATGAGGGCATGTACTTCACAAAATCTTCCGCCGACACGGTATATACCGATTCCAAAGGTGAATATATCAGTGACGAAGGCAGTACCATCGCCCTTGAAAAAGCCTCTGAACTTCAAAATGCCATTTACACCCAGCGCGTTATTTTCAAAGACAAAACCAACGTCTACCAATCCGATTCATCGGCTTTTGTGGGTTTACCCAAGGAACAAGTGGAAAAAGGGAAAGGCTGGTATAGCGGTAAATTCATCTTGAAAGCAGACAAGAAGCTGAAAAAGAACTAAGCGACAACTAAAGATTAAAAGACTGCCGTCTGCGAATCATGTTGATGGAAGATTGACTGTAGAGAATAATATTCTTTATCTCACTGGGGGTAAGGCAATTTTTATGTGTGATATTCAAAAAATATCTTTCTTATTGAGAATTTCGAACAACTGAATTTTCCCCCAAGAATGAAAGTCTTTTAGTATAAAACGCAATTCATGTCAACTTATTCAGTTTTAAACTGCTAAATCTGTCATGTGATTTTCAAGAAAACAAAAGTAATAAAGACGTCACTTTCGATGGCTAACTGCCATAGTTACGGGTGCTAACTATGGCAGTTAGCCACCCCAATAGACCCTATATCTGAAACTTTGGGGGTTACTCGAGAAAACGTAACCCAGAACGCCATCTATTCCCAACACAAAAAGTTTGTCCTGAATACCCTATGCTAAAAGGACTTGATTGTCCGGTACATTCGGCATAAGGGCAAAAATTCCATTCCTACACCACGACTGGCTGATATTCAGCAGTTTCTGGTGTAGGGTGCTTCAGGCAAACCTTTTGCAGTTATTACTTTTCTTCAAAAGTTGGTTTTTGCTTTGCAAAAAGGACTATTTTTATTGCAATATTTCCCTAATGATTTTTTTTAGAACGAATAAATAGTATATTTGCAAATGTTGAAACATTTTTCAAAATGGTATCGACGAAGAGAGATAATTAACTTAATTACTAACCAAGCAATAATCAATGAATTATGGAAGAAAAAAAGAAAAAAATTCTGACCAACGAAGTTGGTGCACCTGTACAAGACAATATTAACTCAGTAACAGCAGGCATGCGCGGCCCTATATTAATGGAAGATACATGGTTGATGGAAAAATTGGCCCATTTTGACCGTGAAGTAATTCCAGAAAGAAGAATGCATGCAAAAGGAAGCGGCGCTTTCGGACAATTTACAACTACTCATGACGTAACAAAATACTCATGCGCCAGCATTTTTTCTGAGGTGGGAAAGAAAACCGATGTTTTTGTTCGTTTCTCAACCGTAGCTGGTGAAAGAGGTGCTGCCGATGCAGAACGTGACATACGTGGTTTTGCCATTAAATTTTATACAGATGAAGGCAACTGGGATTTGGTAGGAAACAATACACCGGTATTCTTTATCCGTGATCCGCTGCAGTTCCCGGACTTGAACCATGCAGTAAAGCGTGACCCGAAGACTAACATGCGCTCACCGCAAAACAACTGGGATTTCTGGACCATGCTTCCCGAAGCACTTCATCAAATCACGGTAGTCATGTCTGACCGAGGCATTCCTGCCACCTATCGCCACATGCACGGATTCGGATCTCATACCTACAGCCTCATCAACAAGGACGGTATCCGGGTCTGGGTAAAATTCCATTTACTCACCCAGCAGGGCATCAAGAACCTGTCGAATGAAGAAGCAGCAGCTATCGTAGCAAGCGACCGCGAAAGCCACCAAAGAGATTTGTTCGAAGCAATCGAACACGGTGATTTCCCAAAATGGAAACTGTATTTCCAAATCATGACGGAAGAGCAAGCTCTCAACTATAAAGAAAATCCTTTCGATATCACCAAAACATGGAGCCACAAGGACTTCCCGTTAATCGAAGTAGGTGTAATGGAACTGAACCGCAATCCGGAGAATTATTTTGCCGATGTGGAACAGGCAGCCTTCTCTCCCGCTCATGTCGTTCCAGGTATCGGACTTTCACCAGACAAACTTCTTCAAGGACGTCTTTTCTCTTACGGAGATGCCCAGCGCTACCGCTTGGGAATCAACGCAGACCAGATTCCCGTAAACCGTGCTCATTGTCCGGTTCACAGCTATCATCGCGACGGTTACATGCGCGTTGACGGAAATGAAGGAGCTACTAAAGGCTATTCACCCAACAGTATTGGTGAATGGGAGACTCAGAAAAACCTGCGTTATTCTCACTCACCGGTGAATGGTGCCGTGGACAACTATATTCAATATGAAGACAGAACGGATGATTGCTTCTATCAGCCGGGTGATTTATATCGTTTGATGACGGAAGACAAACGTGCTCTTCTTATCTCGAATACAGTAGCCGACATCATGCCTGTTACTGAAAATGTAAAATATCGCCATGCCGCTCATTGCTATCTGGCAGACAAAGAATACGGAACAAGAATTGCCGAAGGCCTCCATCTGGATATGAATAAAGTGAAGGAACTGGCAGCCATGACAGAACCGGAACGTTTGGAAGCGACGCGCAGTTGCTGAATCCAACTCTAAATACATAAAAAAGGTGAGCTTCAACTCACCTTTTTTTTATTTTCTATTACGGTATTCCTTAGGCGACACACCTACATGGTGCTTGAAATACTTTCCGAAGAATGATTGATTGGGAAAATTCAATTTTTCAGAAACCTCTTGTACTGTGAAATTGGAATTCTTCAACATGGCCTTTGCTTCCAAAATCACATTCCGATCAATCCAACCGCTGGCAGTCGTACCCGTCAGTGATTTGCAAAGAGAGGAAAGATATTTGGGAGTGATGCACATCTTATCAGCATAGAATGAAACCGATCTGTTTTGCGCATAGAAATCACTCATGAGCGCAAGGAATCTTTCAAACTGCTCCTCTTTTCGTGTTTTAGGGATAGAACTGACTGGTCGATGTTTGTTCACAATATTCATAATCTCCAAACTAAGAGATAGAATCAGATAGTTGGAAATCTGTCTTTTGTATATGTTTCCTCTGCTTTTAATCTGCTTCCAGATAAAAGTATGATACTCCATCAAAGATTCTTCTTCCTCTGTAGAAATAGTTGTTATTGGTTGTTCTTGTGCATAAAGAAACGTATTCAGATTATTTTGAGGACCAGTTGTCATATCATTGACTGCCTGACGAGATATGGCAATGTACACACCTTCAAAGTCCTCACTTTTTGTAATAGTCTGAATAATTTGATTAGGCATCAGCAGAATCAAATTGTGAGCCTCGACATGATACTCTTTCAAATTGATTGTCAAGGTCAATTCACCCTTTAATATCACAGCCATAACTGCTGCGACAATACGAGTAGGATAAGTATTCAACGGCAAGTCATTAATTGTATTAAATATTGCTATACCGTCATCCGTAATATCCAGATTCCTTTCATCCAGACTCCCTACGGTATCAAAACCGACATGTGGAATTTCATTCATAATCATATTATAATCATTTCTTGCTACAAATGTAAAACAAAAATTATACATATTGCAACTTTTAAGGAAAAATAGGACATATACCCCCCCATAACGCACTTCGGGACCTGTCTCACGACACGTCCCGAAGTACTAATAATCAAATCTGAAAAACACTTTTCTATGTACGTTGCAAAGATAGGGGCTTTTTTTGAATCTACAAAGCGTTTCGCAATTATTTTATAATACTTTAATAACAATTTTCCGCGGGAATAAAGAGATTCACATTTCCGTTAACGAAAACAGTTATACTATTTAAACATCCATTCAAAGGAAAAATATTATCCGTGCTCGAACCATAACACGGTTTTTTCTCTCATTATATTACAATTTTTTGTTTCCTATAATTCTCTCGAAATTCTTTTGGAGAACATTGTTTATATTTCTTAAAAAGTCTGTTGAAATTACTCACATTGTTAAAACCACTTTCACGACAAATATCTGCTATGCTTTGCGTGGAATCTACAAGTAGCTTCGTTGCATATCCCAATCGAACATCTAGGATGTAATCCATCAGATTTTTTCCAGTACGAATTTTAAAAAAACGGCTTAAAGAAACAGAGGCCATACCCACCATGTCGGCCAACTGATTCAAGCGTATTTCTTCAGTATAATGTACATTGATGTAATCCTGCACCTTTTGTACGCGCCAATTATCACTCTCCACACCGTTCTTGGCAAAAGGAGAAGAAGACAAAATACGCATATCGGTACTCAAAGACAACTCATAAAGAATCGTGAGAAATTTGATGACAGCATAAAAACCCTGCTGTTCCGTAGCCAATGTTGTAAGTAAAGGATAAACCGTCATGATACTGCTCATGGAAAAAGCAATTCCTTTTTGAGCGGCATCCAACATCTTCCTTATTGAAGTGAACTGATTCTTATTGACAAAACTTTTGAAAAAAAGATCGGAGGAGAACTGTATGGTAATTTCCCTGATATCCTTGGAAGTGCAATTGTTCTGCTCCCATACATGTTCAAGATCTTTACTCGTAATAAGCACCAAATCATAATCACCTATGACTTCACTGCTATCTCCTACTATCCGTTTTGCACCTGAAGCATGTTCCGTGAAATTCAATTCAAATTCAGAATGACTGTGAATGGGATAAGTAAACTCCGTTTTTTTTCTGTCAGCAATGTAAAAACAATCCCTCTCACTAAGAGGTGTTATTTCATGCATAATCTGTGGTGTACTGTCAATCATACTATAAATTAATGTGTATAATAATTTAAATCAATTCAAGCAAGTGTTCCAAATCTCCGCGCATCTTCTGATATTGAGGGGCCCTTTTGAAACCGGTATTTTTTTTCAACATAAGTTCCAAAGTACTTTGACTATGTTCATAACTGGTAAGTTCATTATAAAGTTGTTTCCCATGTTCTGCCAGGTCATGGATTTCCCTTTCTCTCTGCTTGCGGAGAATTTTGCAGACTGGGTCCAAAAGTTTCATTACGACATTATCAAAGATATGATGTCCTTGTATATATAAATAAGTATTATCCGGAGTCAGGCCCAGGGAATTCAATTCCACGCCTAAGGCATCCACTTGTTCCTGTGTGTTCCTGTACTTGCTTCGAATCCATCCCAGAGACTTATCAACCCTTCTTTTCATAATGGCCAGCGCTTCTTCGGGATGCTGTATATCTACATAATCCAACCGGACAACTCCGCAAAATTCCATCATAGGAAATACATTGAGTATATGATTCTTATACAGCCAGACGCTCCAGAGAAAAAGAGGATAGGCAATCTGAGAATACATTTTGAAAAATTCCGGGAAATCAATGACCGAATTATCATTCAAAGTCACCATAACACATATTTCATGTAAACCTTCGGCATAACACTGGTAGTTTTCTATTGCATAAACATAAGTCTGCATCACATAGGGACTTTCGTTAATCTGCTTGCTAGTACTCGTTGCACCCTGTATCAGATAGTCATAATCGCTATCTACACAAGCAATCATATTGGCTCCCAACTGCGGGCCCAACTGATTCATCAACACTGTCTTTTTGCCTTTGGCCAAAGAACTCTGCGAAGGAAGCATAACCTGGAAATATCGAGTTTCGTCTTCATATTCCGATAAGAAGGAACGCCAAAACAAGACATCATCATAGCTTTCTACATAAGCTACAATTTTCTTTCGTGACTTTTTAGGGCGCAGACGATTGGCCGCACCTATATAAAGTGAACTAAGATTATCCTTTAAACGTTTGCCCATGATTTCATTGAGTAATATCACTGACTTCCGTCACTGCATCCATCCAGCCATCCATAATGACAGCCGGTGAATGGGTAGTCAGAATAATCTGAACATTCGGGTTTAATTTGCGGATAAGGCCTATCAACTGTTGCTGCCATTCAATATGAAGTGACACTTCGGGTTCATCCATAAAAAGCACACAGTTTTGACCATCCTGTACGAGCGTGGTCAGAAGGATTACCAATATCTGCTTTTCGCCCGAGGACAATTGATAAGGATATAAAGTATCTCCATCCTGTTCAATAAGGATTTCATTGCTTTTCCGGAGAATTTTCTTACCTGTTTCGCTGAACAGTTCATCGATCATATCTTGGAACATCGTTTTACTGACAGATATCTCCGCTGCCTTTTTCTGATTTTCAGGATCACCGCTAGTGAGCAGTTCAATGATACGATTACCTATGTTGACCTGATAATCCAGATAACGGCGCTGCAACTGATAGAGCTGCCAGTCCAGTTCCGTTCTCACATTTTTGTCGGCCATTTTCTCAAGCAAGTCCGAATGAAGCAAAGGCCTGTCAAAACTTCTAATCACATCGAACTTGATTGTCGTTGAATTTTCCGGGAAAAAAGTAAGATTGACACCGGGAACTACTTTTCGCCCCAGTTCACCTCCTTGAAGGATATCCAGACCATTAATGGATTGATTCAGAATAGTACTTTTTCCGATACCGTTAATTCCACTCAGAATGTTCACATCAGGACGCAAATTCCAGACGATATGTTTTCTTCCCCACAAAGCCGGAATTTCAATGCTCTTTATGTACTTAGCCTGCTTTTTCATATCATGTTTGTTAAAATAGTATGGTTCAAAGATAAGCATTTATACTAAAAAAGCGTAACTTTGCAATGAAAATTTTGAGAGAAAGGAAATATGGGAGAAAAAAGTTGGAAAGGACACCTGTTTATGCTCATTGCATGCACCATCTGGGGATTGATGTCCCCTATAGGGAAAGATGCAATGATGAATGGTATAAGCGGATTTTCTATGGTCATATTCAGATCAACCGGAGGAGCTTTGTTTTTTTGGATTACTTCACTTTTCACAAAGAAAGAACATGTGCCTAGCAAGGATCTTCTACTCTTTTTCTTTGCCGCCCTTTTGAGTGTGATATTTAATCAATGTTGCTTTACCATCGGATTGTCACTGACCTCGCCCATCGATGCCAGTATCGTCACGACTACCTCTCCTATTATCACCATGATAGTAGCTGCTATCTACCTGAAGGAACCGATAACCGGGAAAAAGGTCATGGGTATTTTTCTGGGAGCCCTGGGAGCTTTGATTCTGATTATAGGCAGTACGGTTGTCGGAAAGAAAGACAGCGACCTGACGGGTGATTTGCTTTGTCTGCTGGCTCAGTTCAGTTTTGCATTCTACCTTACCCTCTTCAAAAACCTGATTTGCAAATACAATGTCGTTACTTGCATGAAATGGATGTTTATGTATGCAGCCATCTGCATGATTCCGTTTTCATACAATGAATGGGGATCACTCAATTGGAGCGCCATTCCAGCGAGAGTATGGCTGGATACGTTTTTCGTAGTATTTGGCGGGACCTACATTGCCTATATACTTATGATGAGTGCCCAAAAGATGCTTCGTCCCACCCTTATCAGCATGTACAATTATGTACAACCTATTGTTGCCACCGTTGTTTCTGTCATGGTAGGATTGGGAACCTTCGGATGGACCAAGGCTATTGCAATCTTACTGGTATTCTATGGCGTCTGGCTGGTGACTCAAAGCAAAAGTCGTGCACAACTGGAAAAAGAAAATCAAGACAAATCACTTGTCAAAGAATAAGCATTCCGATGAAAGAAACCCCAATATATTCACCCGTTCTCTATCTGCAGCGCCAATATGAATTGCTTCAGACCGAGTATGACTTCGAGAAGAAACAGTTTGAACAGCAAACGGAAGCGATGGGAATCGGACGAAAAATAAAGAGAGGAATCTGCTGGTGGCCGCTACGCGTAGGAAGAGCTTATTACAATTCCCTCAACCAGTTGGTTATGGAAGTAGAACGTACGGAAGACAAAGACATCGAGCATAATTTTGAATTTGGCAAACCCGTCTGTTTCTTCACTCAGGCGGCCAACGGACAACTGCATTACTATAAATTCGTTTCTTCAGTGAGTTTTGTCGATGAAGATAAAATGGTGGTGGTTATGCCTTCCATGGATGCCGTTCTTGCTCTCCAGTCAGCTGACAATCTGGGAGTCCAACTCTATTTTGACGAAACAAGTTACCGCCTTATGTTCGAAGCCTTGCACACAGTTGCCAATGCCAAAGGAAACCGATTGGCCGAACTTCGGGATATCTTTCACGGGACTCAAAAGACTTCAATGTTTCAACTTCCGCCTCAGCGATTCCCCTGGCTGAACCAGACGCAAGAAAGTGCTGTCAATAAAGTACTCTGTGCAAAAGATGTTGCCATTGTCCATGGGCCTCCGGGTACAGGGAAAACAACAACTTTGGTAGAAGCCATCTACGAAACCCTGAGAAAAGAAAACCAAGTGCTGGTATGCGCCCAAAGCAATATGGCGGTCGACTGGATCAGTGAAAAACTAGTTGACAGGGGAGTGAGCGTGCTTCGAATAGGAAATCCTTCACGAGTGAACGACAAAATGTTAAGTTTCACTTACGAACGCCAGTTCGAAAACCACCCTGATTATCCACAGTTATGGGGAATCCGCAAAGCTATCCGCGAACTGTATTCTCAAAAAAACAAAGGTAGCAATGAGAGCTTCCATCAAAAAATCAATTCTTTAAAAGACAGGGCCAATGAACTGGAAATCCGCATCAATGAATCACTCTTCAGTGAAGCCCGGGTCATAGCATCCACATTGACAAGTAGCGCCAACCGCATCCTGATAGGGCAAAAATATGCGACTGTCTTTATCGATGAAGCAGCCCAAGCCCTCGAAGCTTCGTGCTGGATTGCCATCCAGAAAGCACATCGCGTCATCCTTGCAGGTGACCATCAACAACTACCCCCTACCATCAAAAGTATGGAAGCCGCTCATGGCGGATTGGATCACACCTTGATGCAAGAAATAGTGGAACATCATCCGGAAAGTGTCAGTCTGCTCAAAATGCAATACCGCATGAACGATGCCATCATGAAGTTTTCCTCCGATTGGTTCTATCAAGGAGAACTCACCAGTGCACCCGAAGTGAAATATCGCAGCATTCTGGATTACGATACTCCTATTGAATGGATTGACACAAGTCTGCTGGAAGATTCACATGAAGAATTTATAGGAGAAAGCTATGGCCGCATCAACAAGCCCGAAGCGGAATTCTGTCTCAACAAACTGATGGAATACATTGCCCGGATAGGAAGAAACCGGTTCAAGGAAGAACGGCTCGACATTGGCGTAATTTCCCCTTACAAAGCCCAAGTGCAATACCTGCGGCAACTAATCCGCCGTAACGCATTCTTCAAGCCCTATCGGGATGCCATCACCATCAACACGGTGGATGGATTCCAAGGACAGGAAAGAGACATCATCCTCATTTCACTGGTTCGCGCCAATGAAGACGGACAGATAGGTTTCCTGAATGACTTACGCCGCATGAACGTAGCCATCACCCGTGCGCGAATGAAACTCATCATACTAGGTTCGGTTCCTACGCTCACGCGACATAAATTCTACAAGAAGCTATGGGAGTATGCACAAAATGTATGAAAAAGGACAAACTTGATAAAGAATTGTTTACTTTTGCATAAGTAAACTTAAATGAAACATTAAATAATAGAAGTTATGAAAGCAATACACACAGACAACGCTCCGAAAGCAATCGGGCCCTACAGTCAGGCTATCGAAGCCAACGGTTTCATCTTTGCATCGGGACAACTCCCTATCGATCCTGCCACAGGAACATTTGCAGAAGGTGGTATCAAGGAACAGACACGTCAATCCCTTACCAACGCACAGAACATTCTGAAAGCAGCCGGAATCGATTTGAATCATGTAGTTAAGACAACCGTATTTCTTTCGGACATGGCTAACTTTGGCGCTATGAACGAAGTCTATTCCGAATTCTTCAAGGAACCGTTTCCGGCACGCTCTGCTGTAGCAGTAAAGACACTTCCGAAAGAGGCTTTGGTGGAAGTGGAATGCATTGCCGTGAAATAAAAGCTTATTTCATAATTCCTTTTGTCTTGGATATCCAAAGCTCTGCCAGACGCTGGTGAGCTGCGGGAGTGGGATGAACACCATCCCAAATCCAATATGTTTCCTTCGAGGTGGGACATTTCTTCAAAAGATTGTCAACCACCTCATCAAAAGGAATATAAGTAGCCCGATAATCTCTGGCAATCCTCTTCACGATAATTGTGCAATGACGGACCATGCTGTCACGTTCTTCATAATTGCCGGTCTTTTTCAAATTCCCGGTGTTGGCAACAAATGGCGAACAAAGCACAATTTTCAAGTTAGGATTTGCCTGTAAGGCTTCATCCAGAAGTTGGCGATAGAGTTTTTCCCATGCAGTGAAGTCGAATTTGACCGACTTGTCACTTTTCATGTAATTACCGACATCGTTAGTTCCTATCAAAACGCTCAATACATCCGGATGCATCCGGATAACATCTTCATTCCAACGCTTGCTCAAATCCTGCAAGGCATTCCCGCTGATGCCACGATTAAAAAATTCGTATTCTTTCTGTGGATACTTTCCTTGATAATAGGCAGCACTAAGATACATGAATCCACTGCCATAGATGTGATTCATATCCCATTGGTTTCGTTGTGACGACGGTTTGGCACCTCCTCCACCCCAATTACCATCCGTGATGGAATCACCGATGAACAAGACTCTCTTTCCTTTAGCCTGAACCAATGAAAAACAAGCTACAGCTATCATAATAACAAAACAGATCTTTTTCATAATTTTCAGATTTTTGTTTATCAGAAGCAAAGTTAAAATATTTACAGATATGTATTGTCCAAATAGTTGTGAATTTAAAGGAATTATTTAATTTTGCACAGAGATATTGAATAAGGAAGATGTCTGAATCTATTGATGAACTACGCCTGCTGGTCCTGAATGTCGGACTAGCCGTGCATCATGCTGACTGGAACTGGAAAAATGTAAGCAGTCCCTTTGCACGAATATATTATATAACGGAAGGAAAAGCATACATCGTTCTTCCCGAAGGAACCTACGAGCTAAAGCCCCATCATCTGTATCTGATACCGGCTTTCACCAAGCACAGTTGTATCTGTGATTCTTATTTCTCTCATTACTACGTTCACATCTACGAAGACCATCAGTCAGAATCGGATGTCTGGGAAGAATGGAAATTTCCCATCGAAGTTCCTGCAAGGGATTTGGATCTGGGACTATTCAAGCGCCTGTGTGAAATGAATCCAACAATGAAACTGCCGCAATCCGACCCAACCACGTATGACAACAATCCTACGCTCATTCAGAACATTCTGAAAAACAAACAACGTCCCTATTGCGACAAAGTGGAATCCAGAGGAATCGTCTTCCAATTGTTTTCCCGCTTCTTGAAAGATGCACAACCCAAAAATGAATCCGATGACAATCGAATTGAGAAAACTTTAGCCTATATCCGGAAAAACATCTTCAGCAGCATCGATCTGGACACACTGGCACAAATATCCTGTCTGTCAAAAGACCATTTCATCCGTCTTTTCAAAAAAGAGATGAAAACCACTCCGCTGCAGTACATCAACCGAAAAAAAATAGAAAAGGCCCAGCTGATTCTCCTCACGAGCGATATGCCTGTGAAGAACATCTCCTACCTGTTAGGGTATGAAGATCAATCCTATTTCAACCGGTTCTTCAAGAAGATAATAGGTGTGACTCCTCAGGAATACAGATTCTCGGTAAAGAAATAACTATCTTTCATCAGTAAAAACAACTACAACCGCCTGACGGGCTTCCAAGTCGAGACGGACAATGCCTTTGTCACTTTCTATAGATGAGCGCTGTCCCGTCATAGGATCCCACAATTGGGCATTCTTTCTTTGTGTCTTGAAGACAAAAGTTCCGTTCACTCTCCGGTCCGTATGATTGTTTAAAAAATAGATGTCACAATCATCGGTTTCACGATGTGCAAAGAGAAGACGACTTCCCTGAATATCAGGAGCCACTCCCGCTTTGTGCAGCGCCTCAGTCAAAGTCATGGAAGAAAAGACCTTTCCTTTCCATGCGTTAGGATGATTCCACAAATCATCCACAAGTTGCCGGTATTCCTTATCTTTACCAATATCTTTCATGCAGGGAGACCCCGTCGGTCGATTTCCATACACCATGCCCCCTCCTTTTACAATGGACGCTATCTTGCACAAAGCATCATAAGAGATTTCACCCGAACGAGGAAGCACCATCATGGAATAACTCTGCCCTGAAGGCAAAAGAATTCTTCCATCCGATATATTCATGCGAGTGAGTAAGGCATCCTCTGTAAAAGCATCAAAATCATATCCCGAAGGAATTTCCGGCAAGCGATGTGTAAGGATTCTCACCGGAGCATTATTGCCCAGATAGACACATAAATCGGCAACCGGGCGTCCCTGACGCATCACATAAGCCATTCGTGACTGATAATTCCAGAAATTCTCACTTGTATTCCACCAAGGATTGTTCCTGCAAAAAGTATTATATACCCGTCCGCCGTTATTTCCAGGCGCAATGTCATCAGGTTGATGTGCCGATGCACAGATTACAAACTCATTGATGCCAAATGCATAGGCCGCATCTGCATTGGTCTTCAGATTTGAAGGATTGTCTTCCAACCTTGCATCCGTGAAAGCTTCTGCCGAAGCTATATTCTTTCCATAAAGATGTGCAGCCGAAGAAGCCTCTTTGATATCATAATTCCCATCGGGTTGCATTGCCCAGAATTCGCCTTGCGGTTTTTGAACTTTACCCTTTGCAACAATAGGAATGGCAACTATACACTGGGCATTTCCGGTGGCTTGAGCCGTGAAAGTAATGCCTCTTTGACGGCATAAACTATCCATACATCCGTAGTACCTTTCGGCAATCAAATCAGCGATAGTCAGACGGACGTCGTAGAGGAATGCCTCCGAATGACGTATATCCTTTACCACATAACCGGCCATGACAGGCAGATACGGAAACAAATCATACCCTCTCCTCTTTTTGAATTCAGCAGGGAAATCATCTGTCCAGTTCTGAGAACCGGCCTCATGACTATCCATTATCATTCCTTGCAGATTATTCAATCCATGCGATTGTAAAGAATCAAGTATCACTGCAAAATAAGAATCAAACTGAAGTTTTGAAGCTACAGCAGACATCTTGTCACATTCCAGTCCCATCATGTTCGGACGTCCATGCTTGATAACTCCTCCCGTCGGTACCATACAGAACCTCAAAATCTTCCAGTTTCCCTTCGGCGCTTTCCATCTCAGTGTTCCATCTGAAGACAAACAATCCGTAATGTCCCGTTCTTCATTCAACTGAATATTCTCCAAGGAAGAGAATTTCGGCGAATTCATTGATTTTTCAATATATTCGGATATATAGGCTGCCTTATATTCGTATTCATTGACCTTTGCATCCGAACTCAAACTGATATTTCCTATTTTCAAAGTCTTCCCCTGAACGCTTCCATCCCAACCCGACAATTTAATACGAAAATATCTTGCCTTGACCGCAGCAAATGAAAGCGTTTTCTTTTTATAGGACTCATGAGCAAGATACAACGGTTTCAAATCACATACCTTTCGATAATCCATACCATTGTCACTGCATTGCAATTCACCTACAGAAGGCAATATACGGTATCCGGTTCCCACAAATGTATCCTGAGACGGTGCCGGAACATTCGTAGCGCTTGTTGTAGATTTTCCCGTCGGACCGATCTCGTAACTGATGCTCCGCAGTTCCTTTTGTTTTCGAAAATCAAAATTTATATAAGACGGAGAAGAAAGGGGAGATACGGTTACCAGACGGCCTTTCTGAAAGAATACCCCGGAATCCATATCGGGTAAATTGGTATATGTAATGTTGGCTTCATCACCCACTCCATCATGAGTAGGTATGGCAACGATCCGGATATCTTGAAAATAGTGGCTTGAGTTTTTAGGGGCATCCAATTTCATGGTCAGGGTTCTACCGCCTTGAATCGTGCTTTCAATGCATTCCACGCGCTTCATGGCGTTCTGAGGTTTTATCCAAGGTCCTCCTGCAACAAATCCGTTCGAAACATTGAATTCAAAATTCAATCCAAGACGTTGGGTTTCACGGGCTGCATGATAAACCAGCTTCCACCATTCCGGGCTCATGGCAAGTTCTGATTTGGGAGATACGGTTCCGTGCACTTGGTCATAAAATACAACTCCTCCCAGTCCGACTCGTTTGAAAGCTTCCAAATCTTTTGTCATACCCTCAATGGAAGAAGGTACATATCCATGGAACCACCATGTTTTTGTTTTGGTGGAATCCTGTATATTTTCAAAACCATAAATCGTCTTTTTCAGAGAACTCCCCGGTCGGGGTTGTCCAAAAACGTCAGTACTGATAATTTGCCCGCACATCAAGAGCAATATAATAGAAAAGTATTTCATCTTTATAAATTTTGCTTTCAAAAGTAATCATAATTCATTACTTGATAAAGCCTTTCAACAAAAAACTACAGCGACAGACAGATTTGTTTCCCTTCGTACACGATTGTTTTCTTTAATTGTCCGGACACCACAATTTTCATTTTCCTGACAGATGGCATTCCTGCATAACCTCCAATCCTCTTGCCTATGGTAAACTGTCTCCGCGTATCGTTCCATTCCAATTGAATCACGACGCGCTTTCCTTTCTCGTAATTATAATTCACTCCTTCATCTTCATACAAAGTATAGTGACCGTCAGCTCCAGGATATATTCTGATTTCCAAAGGGCCATTCAGACTTTGGGCAGCATATTCTTTTACTTCTCCCAAAGGCAAAATAGCTCCTGCCTTTACGAAAACAGGAATATGTTCCAAGGTGACCTTTTGATCTACCGACTGCCCGCCCTTATATTTGGTGTTGTCCCACAAGCTGTACCAGCCGGCTTTGTTTTGTGGAAGATAGACTTTCCATGTCCGAGGGCCTTCTTCCACTATCGGCGCTACCAACAAAGATTGTCCGAACATATATTCATACTTCTGATTCAAAGCCGTGGTGTCATTCATGAAATCAAATACCAACGGACGCATCAGAGTACTGCCCTTGAAAGTGACTTTTGCCGCTTCCGAATAGACGTATGGCAACAACTTATAACGAAAGTCCAATGTGGCACGTGCTATACGCATGACCTCATCGCCATAATTCCAAAACTCGGTATCGGTCTGATACCCGTGAACACGCATCAAAGGAAGAAAGGCCGAAGTCTGCAGCCAACGGAGGAAACGCTCATGATAATGTTCATCCTTATATTGGTCCTTGGGACGGAAGAAACCACCGGCATCATACGTCCACCAAGGTAATCCCGAAGCCATCAAGTCCAGTCCCCCGGTAATCTGACGGCGCAGCGTCTCCCAATCATTACCGATATCACCAGACCATAAGGCTACTCCGTATCTTTGAATACCGCTAAATCCGCTTCGGGTAAGAATCATGGTACGACGCAAAGGATCGTCCTTCCGGCATCCTTCATAAACCGTTTTATTCACAAAAAGTGGATAAATGTTACGATAAAACTCTCCGGGAACAGTTCCGTTCATTACCTTACGGCCTTTCAAATCATCATTTTCCGGTTCCGTAGCATCCTGCCACCAGCAGTCTATCTGATAGGGACGCAACAGACGAGAACTGAAATTATTCCAATAAGCTTGCGCTGCCTTGGGATTAAAGAAATCCACCCAACTGGTATTTGGAATATAATAGCCTTGTTCGGACAAAAGTCTGCCAACTTCCGACTTCTCATCGACTTTCGACCATACTGACACCATGAGCCTTACATTCTTCTGATGAAGCTGTTCAACCAGTTCTTTCGGATTCGGATAATACTGCTCATCAAAGCGCATGGCATTCCATCCGTACTTTCCCCAGTACTGCCAATCTTGTACAATCAAATCCATCGGAAGGTTGTCCTTACGGAACTTGTCTGCAGTATCCAGAATTTCCTTCTGGGAATGAAAGCGTTCGCGGCAATGAATATAACCCAATGCCCAAGACGGCATCAACGGAGCCTCGCCAGTCACACTGCGATAGCTTGCAATAATCTGTTCGGGTGTTCCGCAAAAAACAGTATAATCCACAGCCTCAGCCACGGGTGAACGGAAGGTCGTCCGGTCATCTACCTTTTTGTAATATACGACCGGGGCATCGCCCTTATTCAAAGACGCTTTCAGCGTATGGGTTCCAGCTGCAAGATTTACCAAAGCTGAAGCGGTAGGCGGAAGCCAATAGTTATTCATTTCTATAACTGTTTTCCCGTCTATTTCCAAGTTATGGCGTCGGGCCATGGATTGCCCCACATCCAGTAAAACAGCATACTGTCCGCTTTCAGGCACACTCAGGACAGCCGAAAAAAGATTGTTTTCCCTGACTTCCTTTTTGGTTCCTTCCGTTGTAGTCACACTAACTTCCTCTTTCGAACCACCAGCTTCTGTCTTCGACAAGATAACTTTCGTATCGGAAGGATTGAACTCCGTCATTCCATAGTTGTTCCACAACACCCCATATCCCTTGCTGGAAAGAATGAACGGAACTGATATTTGCGTATTCACCTGAGTCAGCCGCCGCATCAAACCCCGGACATCAAGATATCCGTCTTGAAACTGTCCCAACCCATAAAGATGTTCATCAGAAGATGAAATGAAACTTTGTGTCGCACAAAAGGTCTTTTCACCTTGCACAGACGAAGAGTCCAAAGATCTTTCCGCTTCATTAAGTATCAGTCGACCTTGTGGATCAAAATAAGAAATCCTGCCTGTCTGCTTGTCAATTATCAGTTTCAGTCCTTTGAGACAGACAGACAAAGACTGTTTGTTTTCGACGACATGAAATGCCGGAGCCGACATTTTATTCACATAAACCAGCTCCGGCAATTTTTTATTTACATTCTTACTAAAACTAATTCTAACTGTATTATTAATCAATGGAGAGATTTCAAAAGTTCCCTTAACAGTCCGAACACTCACCCCTTTCGGACTTTTTGTCCATGCTTTCACTTGCTGAGCTACCAGAGAAGAAGTAAAAGATGACAAACAGAAAAACAAGAATGATAAATAAAAAACTTTTTTCATGGTCAACTATTCTATTTTAACTTTACTTCGTATACGAGTGTCGGATAAGAAGGCATATCGGCCGACTTAGAGATAGTCAGTTTGCCATCTTTTGTCTGTTGCCATTTGATACGGCTCTTCATACCCAGCATTCTCACTGACTTCACTTTCTGTGCATCACTCAGAGAAGATACTGTGATATCCGTTTCAGGATGTTCCATTGCAAACACATACAAAGTATTGCCTTTCTTGGTAAAGCGCAAATCTCCTGCCTGATATTTGCGGATGTCCTTCAAACCACCGAAAACACCTTTGGCCTCTTTAGTCTGCATGGAAGGACCCTCACCATAAACACTCCATGGGCGAGTTCCATAAATGGCTTCTCCGTTAATCTTTATCCAGGAAGCTATACCTTCCAAAATATTCATTACGTCGGGTTCCAAATCACCCTCCGGTGTCTGAACCACATTCAACAGAAGATTGCCATTCTTGCTCACAATATCCACCAACATCTGAATCACTTCTTCGGAAGTCATGTATTTCTGACCTGTACGATAATACCAATCACCGATAGAAGTATCTGTCTGCCAAGGGAAGGGACTGATACCTTCGGCAATGCCACGTTCGCGGTCACGCACGAAACGCCCGTCGGATTCCTCTTTACAATTATATACGGCAGTAGGATTTCCGTCCTTGTCCAGACTTTGATTGTAGAGATGGGCAATCAGGGTACGGCCTACTTCATTTTCGAAAGGAATGCCACTATCCGAATAAAGAAGGTCGGGATGATACATATCTACCAGTTCCTTGACGTAGGAATACCATTCTTTCTGATAAGCCGGGTTCACACTCATCCATTTATCATCACCAAAATAAGCACGCTGATGATACAAATCGGCATACTTCGGATCATTGCCATCATAAGGTACGCCTGCCATAGGACCGCTTTTATCAGCACCGTGAGCTGATTGGAACCAAGTGAAACTTGCAGCCAAATGTTCCGATACGCCGAAATGCAAACCTTCCTCTTTGGCGGCCTTCTGCCATTCACCAACTACATCTCTCTTGGGACCCATATTCACTGAATTCCATTTATGCAACTGAGAGTTCCACAAAAAGAAATTATCATGATGGCTACCCATAGAAACAAAATACCGGGCACCTACCCGCTTGTAAAGCTTCATTAATTCTTCCGGATTCCATCGTTCTGCTTTCCACAAAGGGATGATATCCTTATACCCAGAAACGGAGGGATGACCATATCTCTTCAGATGATCTTGATAATCATCATTTCCCTCTATATACATATTTCTTGCATACCAGTCTCCATGACGAGGAACTGCCTGTGGTCCCCAATGCGCCCAAATACCGAATTTGGCATCCCGGAACCATTCAGGATACTGATACTGTTTCAACGATACATCAGTAGGTTGAAATTTTCCTTCCTTCATCGGAAGATTAGTTGTCTGTGACAAAGACGGCAAGACGAGTAATGAACAGACAGCCAAAACTCCCCACCTGGTTTTACTTAATTCCATAATATTAGTAATTAGTACTAGTTGCAAAAATACTGTTCTTGCCCGAAAAAATAATAGAACGAAAAAGACATAAAATAGGATAAAATCGACTTTTATGTTTTTTAGTAAATATTGTATCATAAACAACCGGAAATCATTGAATTTAAATTGTTTATAAATAACATTCACTATTGGCAATTTTACCCATAAAATGTTTTTTTTATTTTTTTATTTTATACTTTTGCAAAAAATACAACAATTATTTAAACTATAAAATTTCATTTTATGAAGGCAAACAAACTATTACTAGGCATTGGCTGCATGTTGACTATATTCTCATGTTCCAAGACAGAAGACATGTACAATCCCAACTACAATCAAGAGTTAGGGATTCAAGTTCCGGATGGCTTTAATTGGGCCACTACTAAAACGGTGAAGGCGGTTATCAATGTGAACGACCAGTATAACGGCAAGTTCTACTACGATGTAAACATCTATTCAGAAAGTCCCACTTCCACATCCAAGCCTTTGGCTTTCGGAAGAGCAAATATCAAAGAACCTTTCATGCAAGACATCACGATTCCAGCTTCTTTGACCAAAGTATATATCACAGAGTCATTGACGTATGCCGATGGTACGGTCGATTTATTTGATACTAAAGAAGTTGCTGTCAGTGATTTGGGAAGCGTTGCTTTCACTAGAGCTATGACGAGAGGGAACGGCAATAATGGAAGTCAAGCTACAACGCTCAACAAAGAAACTGATTTGGCTGGAGCAGACAATTGGACTGAAATAAAAGTCACTGATGGTTCTGAGTTCCAACCAAGTAACAAAACAAACTATGTGATTAAAACAGATGCTTATTTTACAATGAAGGCACAATCCCTAAATCATAATATTCTTTATGTAAAACCGGGAGTTCATGTTACTATTGGCCAACGCAATAGCGGTAATCAGGTATCAGTAGGTACAGATTCCAAAATATATAATGATGGTTGCATTACAGTCGTAGGCGATGGTTCCACTTTCAGTGTAAAAAACGATGGGGGGTTCTATAATAATGGTACATTAGTGTCTCCAAACGTTGATTTCCATTCCGGCACAGGTAATATTGTTCTGACAGCTAATAACTTCATCAATACAAAGAAGCTTGATATATCAGGTGGTGCAATTACCATGGATACGGGATCTTGGATTAATGCCGATGCCATCACCATGGATCAAGGACAAGCAGGATCAATAACATTTGTCGGTACGAAAAACATATCCGGATATAACTATGGTGCCTTGATTACTACGAAAGGCATTACACAAAATAACAATGGTCTTACAATCAGTGGCAACAGCAGTGCAAAATTATTAGTTCAATGCCCTACTCAGCCTATTACTTTAGGTTCTAATGCCGAATATACAACTGATGCCATGGAACAAATATCCATCATTTCTACAGATTGCTGCTCAGGTTTTGGCGGTAAAAAGTATCCATATGCTCCAACCACTTACGCTATGGAAGACCAATACCCTGCTATGGGCGATTTCGATTTGAATGATGTCGTTGTAAAACTGACTCCTACTTTAATTATCAAATCAAATACCTCTGGAACCACCCAATCCGTAGAAATCAAGTGTGAAATATTAGCCGTAGGAGCAACCATGAAGATTGCCGGTTTTGTTGTTCTTAATGGAGGTACTCCTTTACAACTATTCGACGATGCTCATGCAGCTATGGGAGTGAACAGCAAAGTATTCATTAACACAGATAAATCCGGAATTACAGGTCAGCCTGCTGCTGTAATAACGAAAACTTTCGAAAACGTGACTCTTACGTCTGACTTCAGTCCGGCTGCAAATTTAAAATTCTACATCACTGCCAATGGCGGTTCTCCAATTTATTCTGCAGAAGATGGCGGAATCAATCCGGACAACAAACAGATTATTGGCGGCATCAAAGTGCTGGATTATGAGTATAAATATCCTTTGGAAAAGACTCCAATTACTGAAGCCTTTAACGAAAATGGTCATGATATCACCACATGGATTACCTCTGGCACACAAAACAATACAGATTGGTACAAATATCCGACAACTGGAAAAGTTTATTAATCCATAGAAACATCATAATAAATAAAGCCGGACACTAGATTGCCCGGCTTTATTGTTGTATACCCTGAACATGAAAAACTAAAACTTTTTACCTTTATCAATTAAATCTTATTATACGTACACATTTAAATTTCTGAACGTACCCTTTTTTGGGCTGGTCATAGCCGTACAATCATCCGGTGCATAGCAGACAATCGTCTGCTAGTGAGCAGATAATCATCTGCTATGCACCGAATAACTTTTCAATCGGTTAATGCCCTGAAAATAATTCGATTAAGCAGTATCTTCATAAAAAGTTAGAATGTAGTTGGAATGCTCAGAAAAAGTTAGAATGTATTTTAGTAGCATTCTAACTCATATTCGACTGATTAATAACCTAATAAGTCGAAAAGTTAGAATGGTTGGAATGCTTTTAAGAAAAATCTACCAGGATGATGTCATTTGTGTCAATCATTAGTAATCTTGCTTCCCCACCAAGTGGCATTAGGTTTCCATCCTTCTTGAAGCATGTCATGACGTTCCTTCTCCAAATCCTTCATCAGAACATTCTGCATTTTGTCCTTATAAGCAGCCTCTTCCAATGGGTTGTATTTGGGATCGGGCTTCGGCAAACGAGCTCCGGTTTCCTTGAGCCATGCATCCAACATCGGGCGCAACTCCTTAATCTTCTCGGGATACTGAGCATTCAAAGGCTCGTGTTCTCCGGGATCAATGACTAAATTATAAAGTTCGTCCCTGCCATCCTCATAGTAATGAATCAGTTTCCAATCGCCCTTGCGAATCACACTCGAAGGTTCGCCTCCTTGATTGCCGTAATGAGGATAATGCCAGTAGAATGCACGGTCGTATGTCTTTCCATCGTAGATGACGGGTTTCAGACTTTGACCATCCACATGCTGCTTGGGCAGCAAAGGCAGACCTGCCAAATCCAAAATGGTAGGATAAAGGTCCATGTCGATTACCGGTTCCGTGATGTCCTTATGAACATTATCCAGTGTCTTCAGAATCAAAGGGACTCTGAATCCGCCTTCCCACTGACGGCCCTTACCTCCTCTCAGAGGAAAACACGAAGTGGAAAAACTATCACCGGAAGACACGCCCCCATTATCGGAAGTAAAAATGATTATTGTATTCTTTTCTATACCCAACCGCTTCACTTCATCAAGAACCACTCCTACTGCATCGTCCATCTGCTTGATAAGACCTGCATAAACAGGATTATCCTGATTCTTTCTCACAGGCAACATTCTGTCGAAAAGAAATCCGCTTTCCTGCACACCCGCCTTTACGGCTTTGTCTTTGAAATACTGCCAATTGGCTTGTGTGGTTTCAATAGGTCCATGCACGGCATAGAATGAAAGATAAGCCAGGAAAGGCGTATGCTTCTTTGTCTTTACCTGCTTGTCCAGAAAGGATACCGTTTCCTTGGCCAGACGCATGGAGAGATTCTCTCCGGCAGGTCCGTCGGGCAGTTTCGGATTGTCATAAGGTACGAAATATCCGCCTCGCGGACTACCTGCCCAATAACCGCCTTTATTGATTTGGAAGCCATGATCCTCAGGTGAAGAGCCTGTATCTCCCAAATGCCACTTTCCGGCAAAGAAGGTAGTATAGCCATGATCTCTCAGATCTTCTGCAAGCGTGGTATCCTCGGCAGGCAAAGCATGTACATATTCGGCAGGGAGCAACTTGGAATGACGTCCCATTTTCTCCCATTCTTCACTAGAAGCCTCCCCAATCCAATTGGTAATGCCATGGCGTGCCGGGGTCTTTCCCGTGAGGATACTTGCCCTCGACGGGCTTGATACCTGACAAGCCGCATAGCTGTTGATGAAAGTGATTCCCGATGCCGCCAAACGATCGATGTTGGGCGTTTCATAATACTTGCTTCCCGTGCAAGCCAAATCGTTCCATCCCAGATCATCAGCCAGAATGAAAACTATATTAGGACGGACAGGCTTTCCTTTCTGGGCAGCCTGAGTCCCTAATACCGGAGCCAGACACAGTCCCAATGTTCCTGTTATAAATAAACTTTTCATATTCTTTTTTCTTTATAATTCATCCGGGAATGGGCAGAATTTTCCGGTTGCACTAAACTTGGGACGCTGAGCATCCATAGAGCGTAAACGGTTTCCCAATTCCTTCGAGAGCTGTTTTACAATCTTCGGGTTCTGAGCAGACAAATCGTTTTGTTCCCGAATGTCATTCTCGATATTATAGAGCAGTTTTTTCCCCGAATCATAATAATAGATGAGTTTCCAGTCACCCTTTCGGATGGAACAAGCCATCCCGATACCGGGGCCATCATGGCGTGTGGTAAGCCACAGATTAGGACAGTTCCATACTAAAGCTCGTCCTTTGGCCGTAGTTCCTGTCCCACGCAACATCGGTACAAAACTGATACCGTCGACCTTCTGAGGAGTTTGGTATTTATGCACCTGAGCCATCTCCAGAATGGTAGGAAAGAAATCATCGATAATCAGGTAATCATTGCATTTTGTTTTTGGACGAACCACACCCGGCCAACTCACAATCATCGGTTCTCTGATTCCGCCTTCACACAAAGATCCTTTTCCGCAACTCAAAGGAGCATTCTGAGTGAATGGCTGTCCGTCACGTATTTTCGGTTCTGTAGCAAGTCCGCCATTATCACTCATGAACAGAATGACGGTATTCTTGTCAAGATGATTGTCGGCCAGCCAGTTCATCAAGTCACCCAGAGATTTATCCATTCCCTCAATGAGGCTTGCATAAGCGGCTTCATGTTCAGTCATGCCTTTAGCCACATATTTGGGATAAAAGCGCATATCCTTGTCAATAGGGGCATGAACAGCATAGTGTGACATATATAAATAAAAAGGCTTGTCCAAAGTCTTTGCTTTATTCAAAGCCGATATAGCTTCCAAAGTGAGAGCTTCCGTTGCAAAAGTGTGGGTTCCCCAGTATTTCTTCAATCCAGGTATGGCATTTGCAGCCAAAGACACTCCTTCTGCATCATGACCGTAATTACGCTCTGCGTAATAAGTAGCAGGACTTCCCAGAGCATGTCCGGCAATATTTACATCAAATCCGCAATTCAACGGTTCAGCTGCAGGAGTTTCTGTAGCAGCAAAATGAGCTTTTCCACAATGAATGGTATAGTAACCGTTGTCATGCAGAATCTGAACGAAAGTTTTTGCATAAAATGTATTGTCCACTCCTTCTACAGGCGAAATTCCATTATAATTCCATGATGGAAGAATGATATCCGGCCTAGTGAAATCCGTCGGATTGTCTTTGAAAGCGGTGTAATTAGTGACTCTGTGTCTGGAAAGATTACTTCCTGTCATCAGACTGCAACGTGTGGGAGAACTGATGCTGTTGGCATAAGCCTGCGTAAACATCATTCCCTGCGAAGCCAGACGTTCCATATTAGGCGTTTCATACAGTTTGTTCAAAGGGGTCTTCTCTGTCCAAAAAGGAAGAGACGTGTCTTGCCATCCCATATCATCCACAAGAAACAGAATGATGTTAGGTCGGTCGTTGGCAGCCTGACTCACCCCGGCCGTAGCAAGCAATGTAAATGCACTTATTATTGTTTTCGTCTTCATTGTTATAGTAAATAATGGGCAGACATATAGTCTGCCCCTATTTAATTGGTTGAAAGATTAATTCCAGCCTTCGTTTTGCTTAAGATTCTTATTTAATGACACTTCACGCAAAGGAAGAGGATAAATCCAGTCTTTTGTATTGAACTGACGGGTAGCTCCACTCTGAACAATGACAAATCCGTCAGCATTCAATTTCAAGTCACCTGCTGCAATATTGATATTCGGATAAGCGTTCTTATCGAACTTGATACCCAGAACGGTCTGTGGCAGTTCCTTGTCGGCAGTAGCCCATCTGATGATATCGTCATAACGGAAGAATTCGGCAGCAAGTTCTACACGGCGTTCGCGACGTATTTCTTCTCTCATGTCGAGTCCGTTTGAAGTGACAAAAGCATTAGTCAGATTCGGAAGACAATTCGGATCCGAACTCCAGCGCTGGCGAAGTTTGTTGATGGACTTATTCAATTCTTCATCCGTGATTTTTCCATTCAGTTCATAAGTGGCTTCTGCATAAGTCAACAAAACTTCACCGTATCGCATCAGAATTTCATCGATATACTGTGCCATCGTGTTGTAAGCCTTAATTGTGCTATATTTCTTGTAAAGGTATCCGGTCTTTGTATTGGATCCAAAATCAGGAAGCAAAGGTTTACCTACCCAGTCGTTCACACTTCCCGGACGCCACAAGGTAGCCGACATTCTCGGGTCACGATTATTGAATTCCGTTCCGCAGGCAATTGGAAGATACTCAACCTTGTAAGATGACTTACTGATAGGAAGCCCGTCCTTGCACAAGAATGCATCTGCCAAGAATTTAGTCGGTCTCATACTGAAATCTGTGACAGAAGCACGGACTCTATAATTAAAACCTGTAGTTGTCGTATAACGAAAAGCCAACATGGTTTCGGGAGAAGTATATGCATTCTCCAACAGAAACATGTCATTGTAATTCGGATCCAAACTGTATTCATTGGAATCAATGATTGCAGCAGATGCACTTTGTGCCAAAGCTAAATATTTCTTCGACAAAGTTCCGTCTCCCTGATGGTATTTATACCAAGTACCATAGTACAAGCATATTCTAGCCAAGAGGCCGTTAGCAACCCCTTTTGTAACACGGCTTTTATCAGAAGCTTTGCTCTTTTCAGGCAGATTTTGAACGGCAAACTGTAAATCTTCAATCATGCCATCGATGATAGTAGCCTTGTCGGTACGGGATCCATATAACAACTCGCTATCCATATTCAATGAACTTGTTACATAAATCACATCACCAAAACGTTTTGTCAGCAGGAAATAATTGTAAGCTCTGAAAAATCTCGCTTCACCTGCATAACGGTTCTTTAGAGTTTCGCTTACGGTTGCATTCTCATAATTCTCCAAAAAATAATTGGAAACGCGAATCATCTTGTAACAATTGGTATAAACATCATCAGTGTTAGGAATGGAATAAGTTCCGGAACTGGTATTATCCGGTGATTGCCCATAAGCATCAAGACTTCTATTATCATCAGAATAAGTACCATCATACATCTGATTATACAATATATTCACTCCCTGCTGAAGGTCTGTTTCCGTTTTCCAGAACTTACTGGGCGAGATATCCGTCAAAGGTTCTTTATCCAGGAAACTGTCACAGCTCGTCAACATTGCCGTACTGAATATTGCGACTAAAATATATATCTTTTTCATATTGTTTCTATTCATTAAAAGTTAACATTTAGGCCGACAGAATAATTACGCGTTATAGGATACATGAATCCATCAGCCGTGGTAAGCTCCGGATCGAAGTCTTTCTTAAGCTTGCTGTATTCACAAAGGTTATCACCGCTGAAATACAGGCGGACACTCTGAATATGTGCATTCTTGGTTATTGCTATATTCTTGAAAGTATAACCAACCTGCAAATTCTTCAAACGGCAATAAGCTGCATTCTGAACCCAGAAGGACGAATATTCCGTGTTGTGATTGCTTTGTGATGCCATATAAGGACGAGGCATGGAAGCATTTCTGTTATCTTCGCTCCAATAATCCAGATGCAAGGTATAACCGAAGTTGGCCCAGCTATCACGGAAGTTATTCATTATCTGACCATTCAAATAGAAATCACGTTTGCCTACTCCTTGCAGTACAACGCCCAAATCCCAATTCTTGTATGTTGCATTGAAATTGAAACCGAATGCATAACGAGGAGCTGTATTACCCAGATAGGTAATATCTTGTGAATCAATAACTCCATCACTGTTCAAATCTTTATACTTTACATCTCCGGCAGCTGTAATCCCCTTGAATGCAGGTACCACTGCCGATGACTTTACTTCATCATTGCTTTGGAAAAGGCCTTCGGACTGATATCCGAATATAGCTCCCAAAGGATAACCTTGTGTGGTTACATTCACTCCGGATGTAAATCCGTTGAAGGCTACACCGTAGTTCTCCAGATTATCCTTCTGGTCTGTTAAGTTAAAATTGGCAGAGTATTTGAAATCTCCAATCTTATCTTGCCATCCCAAAGAAACTTCCCAACCTTTTGTAACAAGTTTTCCATAGTTACCTGTCGGGACATTGATACCGATTACAGCAGGGAACTCTATATTCACCAACATATCGTCATTGACTTTTCTGAACCATTCTGCACTAGCTGTCAATCTATTCTGCAAGAATGACATATCAACTGCTACGTTGAACATCTTGACAGTCTCCCAAGTTCTTGTCTCAGAGGCTAAAGAACTTTGGGTTACCCATTGCTGGTCACCGCTCAAGAAAGGATATACAGCACTACTGATGGTATATTTAGGAATGTGGTCATAATATCCCAATCCATTCTGATTACCCATTTCACCATAAGAAGCACGAATCTTCAAATTAGAGAACAAATTCAATTTCTTGATAAACGGCTCTTCAGACAATCTCCATCCAACTGATACAGAAGGGAAGTGACCCCAACGGTTACTCTTGGAGAAACGGGAGGAACCATCTGAACGATAGTTGAATTCCAGCAAATACTTGTCGGCATAAGCATAGTTAATACGCGTGAAGCCTGACAGCAATGCCCATTCATATGCATTATAGTCTGTGAACATACCGCTGGTAGATCCCAAATTAAACGCAGCCAGCTCGTTGCCGGTAATATTCAAACGTTTTGCAAAAAGATAATTGTAAGATTCCTTCTCTGCAGAAACACCCACCATAGCAGACGCGCTATGCTTGTCAAGGGTAAAATTATAATTTGCATAAACCTGACCGGTATAATAAGAGGTCAGGGCTCTTGACTCTGACAGGTTATTGGGACCGGCCTGTCCTGCATACATCACGGAAGATCCGTTTACATAGTACTTACCGTATGCGCGACGCCATTCCATCTGGTTGTTGTTATCTTTCTTGAAGCCAACCAAAGCCTTGATACTTAGATTTTTGATTGGTGTAAAGTTCAATGCCAGATTGCCTATGGTAGAATTAATCTTTTTATCTGCCTTACCGCCTTCTTCCAAAGCTTCAATAGGATTCGTCTGCATTCTATAGCGTGACCAGTTGCCATTTGGATCCTTTACCGGCATGTTTGGTCCGCACTGAATAAATGTAATATAAGGAATCGTCCATCCGCCTTGTTCCATTGATGTAGGTCCTCCGGATCCGCCGAAAGATGGATGATAAAGCTTCTTTGACTGGATATAATTGACACGTGCCTCCAAACTCAAAAGATTATCGACCAAATTGATCTTGGTATTCAAACGTGCACTGAACTGGTCGTAGTTATCTGGACCGTAATTGGAATAGAATCCGTTTTGATCCAAATAGTTTAAAGAAAATTATTGCTGTCCGATAAAACTAAGAATAGCAAATAAATAGTTCTCGAAGTG
>DAIRSI010000009.1:0-125436 GCA_036804505.1 Bacteroidaceae bacterium | reverse complement strand
ACGCACTTTTTCTTCTTATCCAAACTTTTCTACAACTTTTTTGCAATTATTTTTTCTGTTTTTTTCCCCACGGCACCTAATTTGCTGATTTCTAATAGTATGCTAAACAACATATTTTTCCGAAGTTTTCGGGAGTCTTTTTTGCACAAAAGGATAAAAAACATCCCGAAAATTTCTAAAGGTTCACAAGTTGCACTGCTTCCGGGGCCTCACACACACACGCGCGATATATAATGTGTAAGCCCGCAAAAACTTTTCTTGCGCAATACGGATATATCAGGAAAACGGATTCAGGCCTGCTGGAAATCACAGCGAAATAGGACCGGGACTCCGGAGGGAGGATAAAATATTGTAACCGGCGGAGAAAAAAAACATAACCAGCCGCCAAAAAAACATAACCAGCGGAGGCGTCTCCGCTGGTTATGTTTTTTTTTCTGTTTTTCCAAGTCTATCGGTCCGCTTCATATAATAATGTACCCGGGCGTGTGTGTGTGAGGCCCCGGAAGCAGTGCAACTTGTGAACCTTTAATGTTTTTCGTCTTCAATTTCTTTATCATAATAAGTGCTTATTGGTTATTCATCTTCTGTTTTTTCCTCAGTTTGCTGTTGACGTGCCTCGTCAAACTTTTCTTTCATCGTAGGGTTATTGTATGTAAGCTTTTTGATGGTCAATTCATCAGCTTTTTTGTTTGCCAAACGAAGATTATCCTCAGAACCTACAAGAGACTCCCTTACTTTCTGCAAATGCTTGATAGACTCGTCTATTTGTTCAATCGCAATATTGAATTTCTTGCTGGCCAGCTCGTAATTGTGTCCGAATCCAGTTCTAAAATCATTTAGTTTCTTTTCGAAGTTCGTCACATCCACCGATTGATTCCGTGCAATGGCCAGTTGACGTTTGTATTCCACCGCGTTCCTTGAAGCCTTTGAAAGTATGGATATAATTGGCATGAAGAACTGAGGACGCACAACATACATCTTGGAATAACGATAGCTGACATCCACAATACCGTTGTTGTAGAGTTCACTCTCCGGTTCGAGCATACTTACTAGAACTGCATATTCACAACCTTTCGTAATACGGTCTTTATCTAACTTGGCAAAGAAATCCTCGTTCTTATGCTTTGTAGATGTTGAGTCAGCTTCATTCTTCATCTCGAACATGATAGAGATATACTCTGTATCTCCGTCACTGTCCCGGAAGATGAAATCACCTTTACTGCCATTACTTGCATCATTGTCTTTCTCAAAGTATGCATTCGGATACATGCCAAGGGAACGGGCATTATCAAATTCATTATGACAATGAACTTCAAGGTCTTCACCAATCATTTTTGTTGACTGGCGAATTTTAAAATCCTTATAACGTTCAATCTCCTCATCCTTATCCTTGAGGCTACGTTCGTAGTAGTCTTTCAGATTCTTCTCATTAAGAGTAGTCTTTGCTTCGTTCTCGTTGAGTTTAGCCTCTAATTCTGTGATGCGCTGCTGTTTTTGCTGGATAGTTGCTTGTTGCGCACTCTTCTCCTGCATCACGGCAAGTTGCTGCTCGTTTAACAGTTGTTTTAACGAAGCCTCCAGCTCCAATATCTTCTTGTCTTTCTCTGCCACCTGATTTTCAATCTCTAACTGTTTGCTCTTTTGCATATTGGAAATTTGTTCCTGAAGACGAGTAATTTCAGAGTTTTTACCGGAGATTTGTTCATTTAGTTCAAGTTGCTTTGCTTGAGCAATGCTATTTAATTTCTCATTCAGTCTTACGATCTCTGTGTCCTTGCTTGCAATTTCAGTGTTTTTAACCGATAGTTGATCTTTGAAACCTTGTTCGGACCTCAAAATGGCAGCCGTTTGCTGTGCTTCCTGCTGCTTATGAAGTTCGGTGATCCTTTTGTCAACTTCTGCATCAAAAGCCTCATTCTTAACTTGATTCAGAATAGAAGCATAGTCTGCTTCATCAACGGTAAATATTGCGCCACATTTGGGACATTTTAATTCTTTCATAGCTTTTATTTATTAATAACTTGGTAAAGATAAACAATAAGAGCGCAAGCTTTCTGCGCGCTTACAAACTATTTTATTCTGAATACATTTTACAAAGGAGGTCTGCATTCTCTTTCATTTCCTTTCTAAGTGAATCCGGTTTAATAACCTCTATCTGACTGCCAAATGAGCGGAGCAAAGCTCTAAATTCATAGTTGTCTTTTACTTTTAAATCGATTTCCCTTCGTCCATCAGGGAGCAGCTCTCGTTTTATAATCTGTGATTCATGCAAAGGCTTTGTGAAAATATAGTTGAAAGCTTTTTCTTCGGCATAAATAACAATATCTTCAACTGGAACATTCTCGACAGATACACCTACAACATCTTCAAAAAATTCTTCAAAATTGAAATCGTCATCCAAAGGTTCATACTTTGCACGTCCAATTTCCTTGATTCCTTCTATTCGGTCTATAGCAAAGTTTGTTAGTGACTCAAAGCCACGCCTTTTACCAATCAAGAACCATCTATTGTTATATTGTTTCAAATGATAGGGGCTAACTGTTGAAAGCTGGACATTTTTTCCGAAAGGATGATAATTGATTTCTATGACCTGTTTGTTCACAATGGCATCGAATATCTGCTTGTAATAATCCTTATCCATGCCTTTCAGATATGGATTATGCTGGAAACTTACCACAGAACGCACATCTTTACCCAACTGACTGGTAGAATAGAGTTGTTTATCTACATCCTTCAACCAATCAAATTGAGGCACTCCTTCAAAACGTTTAAGTAACATTAATGCATCAGATACGATGTTTAGTTCCTCTTGATTAAAGGGACGTTCACTGATTGAGTCGTTGCGTTGCTGATAGCGATAGTACATTCTGTGTCCATCGCGTATGGCATCGATACACATTCTGTATCCCTCTTCACTCTCCATGAATTTTAGGTCTTCTTGCACCTGACGCTTCTTCACGCCATCGTCTTTCTTTCCCTCACCATTATAGAGGTAAAGAGCTTCATTGCAGGCATCTACTAAGTCGTCAATGTAGTAACGACGGCTCCAGTTACTAAGGCATCTGTCAAGTGCCTGATATCTGATCTGTGCATTCTTGTTTGTTGCCATATTCTTATTTCCTTTTTAGATCAACAATCTTGCCGAGATGAAAGACTGTCTCCCAGAAGCAGAATTCTCCGTTTGGGTCAACGGCAGCATTCTCGCCATCGTCGCGGAAACGTGCAGGTTTCCCATCCTTATCTGAAAGGGGACGGAATGTGATATCAGTCACTTCCACAATAGCAGTATCTCGTTCCTTTGCATAACCTACGGCAAGGCTCAGATATTGAAGGTCATCCTTGGGAAAGAAAGGATAAACGCCATTGTTCCATACGAATATGTCACCGGCTAATGGATTTTCAGAGCTTATCTTTTCATCATCGAAATAAGGATTACCATCTTCGTCGCATGCTAAATACTTCTTGTAAGTAGTGTCCTTGATTTCACGATATTCTTCTTTCTTCGTGCCAGCTATAATCCGGTCGAAGTAAACCTGTTTGATAGTCAGGTACAGAGTGTTCTCTTTTGTAGGTTCCATTATTTTCATTTTTTATGTTTGATGCAAAGGTAAATTGCAACAATGCAGACATTCTGCATTGTCATTAAGAATCTTTATTGCCATGTTTGTATTCATTCATTCTGTTATCAATATCAGTTTCAAAAAGCTGGTATTCGGAATGTATTTGTAATCTCAAGTTCCGGATTCATATTTTGTAGAATGTTATTTCCAGATCACTTTTTTCAAGACACCAATAATTCTGGGCTCGTTACCGATTTCAACCTTTATAGTATCATAATCAGAGTTGAGTGGAATAAGTTCTATAGAACTATGTTCCCAGCTATCTTCGGTTGTTACTTTCTCGCTATGGTATTTTTTGATAATACAGGCTGAATCTTCGCCGGCATAGATACGGTCAAGTTCGGCAAGCACGATGTCACCTTCATGACTTCCGGCAACGTCACAGGTGAACACGCATAAATCGCCATCATTTATCTTTGGCGTCATACTGTCGCCCATAGCCCTTACGATGAACATGGATTTATTCAGATGACTGAATTCGTTGGAAACGTCAATCCAATCAACATCATCATCCAGTGTTGCCCCTTGATAAGTAGTATCTACATGCTCCACTTCATCGAAAGTATGACAAGCAGCCTTCAATGTTGGGTAGAATGGCAAATGGGTTATGTAAGGGACAACCTTCGTGGCTTTATCTTCTGCACTTTCACTGATTCCCTCCTGCATTTCCAAATCCGTAATGGAGCTTCCTGTCACGAACAGGTACATTGCCAGGAGAATCTTGATAGCTACATTCACTTCTTCATCAGTAGTGATAGGAGCACGGTGAGCTTCGTCATTACGCCACTGACGAACCATATCGAGGTACCGGCTGAAACGCCTACCCTCTTCAGTTGTAGCGTACTTAAGATTCCAAAGACATGCAAAGCCATGAATGGCATTTGCCAATGTAGAGTTATCTGTAGAGCCTGTATATGTGGACACTTCCTCACCATGACAGAGATAGTATAATTTCTTTAAATAGCTCTCATATTTCGAAAGCAAACTATTGAAATAGGTCTGTTTGTCAAAGCTCTGCAGGTGGTCGTTGCAATAGATGTTGTTCAGAGCATTCTTGATGATGCCGTCTGCACCATCAAGAGAAGGAATACTGCTACGGTTCAGTACCTCAAAGAATACATCCACGAACTCTTCGAATGAACGCATGTGGCTGCATACATCCACAAACTCCTGACCGAGGCTGGCAATGATAGCATCCTTCAGCTCGCTCTCCACGTATGGCAGATTAATTGCCTTGCGACTTCTCACAGCCAGAGCCTCTACAAACTTGCGGATAAGCATCATTGAGAAGCTTTGGTTCTTTTCCAGTTCCTCCTGGAAGTTGTAGTATTTCTCAATCTGGTCGGCAACCTTCTCGTCGAATTTTTCCTTGACGAGTGCTATCAGTGCATCGTAAGAATTGCCTGCAGCAAAAGCATCGGTCACATCAGGATCCTGCAAGATGTCAATCCATATCTGCTTCAGGATCTTGTCGTTCTCATTAAGCAAATCTTGGAACGGACTGTTGGCTATGTCGAGAATCTCGGCAATAGTTTTCTTCTCATCCTCATGCGTCTGTCCAGGCTTGCCAATACGGCTTGATGTCATCTGCTGCTGCTCATCCTCCAACTCCAGCTGACCGTCAAACTTCAGCTGGATGCGGAGTTTGTCGAGGTCTATCTTGTCGAGAATCTCCATAGGAAGAGTTTCCTTGGTGTAAGGCAAATATTTATAGAATACCTTACAGAACACATAGAACTTCTCCAATTCGGGGTCAACGAAATCCATCAGCTGTGCCATGAAGCCATACTGGCGCACATAGCGGTTCACATATTTGCGATAGCGGTCTTTGTCTTCATCGGTCATTGTATTCACACGCTCGTTCACAATGGTCTTCAACAGTGAAGGTACACCAACGGCAGTTTCCTTCTTCTGCAACATCTTCACCACGCGGTCTACATCTCCCTCACTGAAAACACGCCAGCGGTTCACATCGTCCATCATTGTGTACATACGCTGTGTATCCACCTCGCCCAGAAGTTCAATATCCGTGTAATAACGCTGAAAGGCATTCTTCACGTCCTCTGGATTATTACGGAAGTCTATCACCATGGTATCATCCTTGCCTGGATAGCAACGGTTCAGACGGCTCAATGTCTGTATGCACTGAATACCTCCGAGCGTGCGGTCCACAAACATGGTGTGGAGCAAAGGCTGGTCGAAACCTGTCTGGAACTTATTGGCTACAATCAGTATCTTATAATCAATCTCCTTAAACTTGATGCGAATGCCGTCATCATGCACGTTGTCATCGTTCATGTTGGCTTCAGTGCATTTACGCCCATGACTATCTTCCACTTCACCGGAGAAAGCGACCAAAGTTTTAATCACCCCATGATAGTTCTGCTGGATTACCTTGTCGATGATTCGTTTGAAGTCGGCTGCTGCTCGACGTGAGTCACACACAACCATTGCCTTGGCTTCACCACCAATTTTGCGGATAGTGTGTTTCATGAAGTGGTCAACAATCATGGTTGCCTTGCGCAGCATAATATATGAGTTTTTGTTCAACTCGCCATAGATAAGAGCCAGCGATTTTTTTTCCTCAAAGAGTTTCTTTTTCTCTTCCTGGTCGGTGGTGGTCTCTATGAGTTCAAACATGGTCTGATATGACACATAGTTCTGAAGCACATCAAGGATAAACTTCTCATCAATGGCCTGCTTCATCGAATACAGGTCATGTTCCTTATGATTCTCGTCACCATAGAGCACGAAAGTCTTATCCTTAGGAGTGGCAGTGAAGGCAAAGTAACTCATGTGATGCATGGAGCGACGCATAATCTGCTGATAGGCCATGAAGGCATCCATCTCATCCTCAAAGTCATCAGGGTTGAAGTCGGGAATATTTTTGAGGTCTTCGTCAGTACTCAGTGCATTCACCAAGTCCTTGGCACTCTCATTACCGATAGCAGTATGTGCCTCGTCCACGATAATAGCGTACTTACGATGTTTCTCACGTTTCAATGTCTTCAGAGCAAAGGCGAACTTCTGCACGGTACTGATGATGATACGGTGTCCTTCATCTATGGCCGTTGCCAAATTTTTACTTCCACGACGCACATCCTTCACTGTGCCAACCACATCCTCGAAGTTCACCACGTCATCTGCCATATTGCGGTTGAGCACGATACGGTCGGTCACCATAATGATACTGTCGAAGATGGGGCTATGATCCGGATTGGTCATATTTGCCAACTGGTGAGCCAGCCAAGCCATGGTCTTCGTCTTACCCGAACCTGCTGAATGCCAAACGAGATAGTTACGGCCGGCACCGTCCTCACGTACTTTCACACGGAGTTTTCTTACGGCACGGAGCTGATGGAAACGAGGGAAGATAACCACGGGCTTTCCATCCTCATCGTTATATCGTTTGATAAAGTTCTCTATCAAGTCCAGGATACTGTCTGCCTGGAGTATGCTCTGCCACATATAAGCCACAGGGTATTCGCCTTCGATAGGTGGATTTACACTGTCTTGATTGAAGGGAAGGAACTTGGTGTCTGCACCCTCCAACTTGGTGGTCATGAAAACATAGTTGTTGTCCATCACAAAGTGAACCAAACAATGCTTCAACATTCTGTTCTCAGAATTGCGATCATAGCAATATTGATAGATACCATTGGTATAGTTCTGGTTTGTGCCTTCGTTCTTCAGTTCGAAGGTGAACAGAGGCAGACCGTTAAGCAGAATGCACATATCGAGTTCGTTGCCACTGTCTGTACTTGCCGTGCTATAGCGCATTTGGCGAACAATGCTGAATGTATTGGCTCTATAGAGCTTGTATGCTTCGCTGTCTGTTCCTGCCAGAACGGGCTTGAACTGAGCAAATTTAATGCGCCTACCCTTTATCTTGAAGCCTTTGCGGAATAATGTAAGCGTGCTCTCTCCACGATCCAACAGGCGGTTAAACTCCTGAACAACGGTATCAGTTTCTCTTCCTGGGAATGAACATTCCAGCATATCCCATGTAGAGGGCTGCTGACGGAGGAACTTTTCCAGCATCTCACGGTCACAGAGGCTTTCTATGTCAAAGTCTCTGCTTGTACGCTGGTTATAAAGATCACTATTTGCCAACTGGTTGGCAATGTGCTCCTCGAATGTAGTTTCATTAAGAATGTTGCTCATATCAAAACATTTTTATATTTTTTAGTCTCCCTTTGGTCGCTAAAGACCGCTGGTTCTATTGCAAAGGCACACATCAACTGTGCAGGCATCCTGCATCGTTATGAATTAAATCCCCTCACATCGATTTTTCCTGTTACAGCATCGGTGATGAGGGCTTGTTTATACTCTTGAAGAAGTTCTATCTGTCTGCGATGCTTGGCAATGCGAGCATCGAGTTTAGAGGTTTCTGAGGCGAGATAAGAGGCAATGGCCTGTTGTTCATCTGCAGGAGGCATTGCAAATACGTAATTATTAATCTTTTCTTGAGATATTGTAGGAATCGTGCTACCTATTACTGTGTTCTCAACTTGAAGATGGACATAAGGAGTACATAAAATATAGTTTAATAAATCAGGGTTGCACTTTATGTTCTTAATTGCAACTATCTGAGGATTGATCGTCGCTTCAAGAGGTATGTTCTTAACTATAGCAACTTTACCATATGTCGATCCTGTCTTTACCAACAATATATCGTTATTATGAATCATGATTTCAGGTGATTCATTATATTTTGCCCAACTTAAATAAGTGCACTTTTCGAAATCCATATACCCCCTTACCATATTCGAAGGACTGATTGTAATGGCGCCCTCACCTTGCGGAACTATATCCTGTTGCGTATAGCCACGGTATCCAATTCTTCCATAAAGACTAGCCAAGTGTTTTAAACGTATAATCGACCATCTTTCTGGAATTTCTCCAATCCACTCAATCCCACTATCCTTCATCTTGGCATCCAGATTGAGACCTTTGGTGACGGCATGGCTGATGATGGCAGACTTCATTTCTTCAAGAAGTTCTATCTGCTTCTCTCGCTTGGAGATAATATCATCTATAGGCTTCGTCTTGGCATCAAGGAAGGATGCAATTGATTGCTGCTCATTTATTGGAGGTATCAAAGTAACAATATTTTTCGTCTTTTCTTGACTTATTATAGCTAATAAAGATGCATTGGCATTTAACTTCAGAATTTCCTTAATAGACATGATATAATATGTCAAAAATTTATTGTTACAACCATTCGGTACCAACACATTTATCTGTTGGTTACAAGATGCATCAAAAGTAGTCAAGCAAACTTTGCCGATTGTGCCTACGCAAACGACAAAGATAGAGCCAGAAGGATATAATTGACAAGCGTTATCTTCAATAGCTATTCTACTAATTTTATTCTGAACCTCAGCAATATAATAATTGTTATCAGATATATCACCGGGAGTAATCCAATTTATATCCTCTTCCTTATAATAATTATCGTTGTTCGTTGAAGGCGTTTTGCCTGTATAAACTTTAGCCATGTACTTAAGTTTCCCTATAATCCAGTGGCTCGGAATTTTCCCAAACCATTGTACATCACTATCTTTATATTCTTCGTATCTCTTCATACTTAATCCTCCAGTTTAATCTCTTCCAGCTCAGCGTCAGCCTCTTCATCAAGTATCTTGATGTCTGCAAGAATAGCGTCGAGGTCTCTCATCGGACGATAGACGTAGAACAGTTTAGTGAATGGGAACTCACAACCAATTTTGTCTTTGGTTCTGTCCATCCATGCATCGGGAGTGAAAGGCAGCACCTCACGCTCGAAATATTCATCCACATCCTGCTTAAACGGTATATTCTCAGTATCATTGAGATTACCATCCTCCATAAAACCACTATCAGCCTTATATGGATTGTTGAGCACTTCGGGTGCATCTTCGCTCACGATTCCCCATACCTTACGGATGTTCTTGATCTCAGCTGCTGACGGCTTACACTTTTTTAGGAAGGCAAAGAACTCTGTGTCGCTACGCTTGGCATCAATACCATCTATAGCAGCAACAGTCTTATAAATGAGGTTCTTCTTATCGTCGGGCTTGAAGCCATCTTCAACTTTCATCTGCTCATACTTGGCAGTGATGCCTTCAAACCAATAGCGCATGGGGCGACGCACAGCAACCTTGGTATAAAGGAAGTCATCGTAATCCATCTTCTTGGCTATCTCCAGATGCTCTACTTCGCCCGTACTCTCATTGAGAATGTCACGGCTGACGCTCTTATACTCCTTATAGATTTCAAGGATGTCCTTGGCCCCCTCCTCGCTGATGTCGAATCGCTTCTTCCCAAGATTTGTCTGAAGCAACTTGGCATACTCGTTCTTATGGGCAGCATCGATGAAGAGCACCTGATTCTCCTTTTCCTTTGGGCGTTTGTTGTCAAGAATCCAAAGATAAGTACTGATTCCTGTACCATAAAACAGGTCACCTGGCAGTGACACGATGCAATCCAGCAGGTTCTTATCCAGCAGCATCTTGCGGATATTGCTCCAACCACTTCCGGCATCACCGTTGAAGAGTGGTGAACCGTTGAGTACGATACCGATTCGAGAACCGTTTTCCTTGTCCATTTTGGCTACCATGTGCATCAGGAAAAGTAAAGAACCATCGCTTGTCGTAGGCAAGCCAGCCTCAAAGCGCTTTCCTGGCGCATTATCCTTCTGCACGCATTCCTTCACATGTTCATCCTTCCCCCAGTCAACACCGAATGGAGGGTTGGCAAGCATAAAGTTGAAAGTTCGGCCATATAGTTTGTCATCGCTGAAGGTATTGCCCTTGAAGAGTTGCTGACTGATGTTATGGTCGTCGCCCTTCATCAACAAGTCGGCCTTGCAGATGGCGTATGTCTTATCGTTGAGTTCCTGACCGAAAAGCTGCACCTTCAAGTTGGGATTGTGTGAAAGCGTCTGAAGGTATTTCTTTCCCTCGGTAAGCATACCGCCGGTACCACAGCAAGGGTCATAGATTGAGAAGATACGTCCTGGAATATAAAGTTCATCCTCGTGTCCGCTGATAGTAAGCGCAACAAGCAACTGTACGATGTCACGAGGTGTGTAGAACTGTCCTGCCTTGGTGTTTGAGGACTCTTTGGAACGGCGGATCACATTCTCGAATACAGTACCCATCATAGCGTTGCTCACCTTGTCGGGATGTAAGTCGGCACGCTGCACAAACATCTGACACACTGAGAACAATTTGTTGCTTTCTGCAAGGCGGCGGTAGATATCGTTCAAATCCAGATGTTCACCGGCATCCTGCTTATGCACGAAGTTGGCAAGAATATCACGCACATTTTCGGTAAACGAGTTGAGGTAATAGTCAAACGACGTGGCTATCTGTCCCGGAGCTGCCAGCATCTTCTCCATTGAGAGACCTGATGTATTGAAGAATGTCAAGTTATTCTTGCGGAGAATGCTGTCCAACTTGATTTTCTTCATTTTCTCTGGTGCTTCGGCAGGAATCTTGTTCAGTTCCTCCATGATAGCATCACGCTTCTCATCGAGCACACAATCCAAACGGCGCAGCAGTGTAAACGGTAAAATCACATCCTCCACCTCTGCATCGTCGTACAGACCTCTTATTATCTCTTTAATGTCCCATATCACGGACGCTAATTCTTGTTCTGTCATATCTTTATTTTACATTATTGCTAATTATTTTGCCTTGCATATTTGGCAAAGAATGAATATACCCCATTCACAGACATGCCGGAATTAAGCAACACGAAGCTGAGTTTAACTTTCAATCCATCTTTTGCTTCAAGATGATGAAAAAATTGGGCATATAAAGGATTCGATATAAAAAAAGAGAGAAGCATTATTATAACGAATCTAGTTATGTTTTTCATATTAATAAATATATTCAACAAAATACGAAACATTATCTTTACCTCTGGCAAAGGTATAGAAATATATCGTTTTTCTGATTTTTTTTGAAGAAATTATTTAATAAACAGATAAAAAACATATAGGCCCTACATTCAATCTAAAATATAAAGAATTTTCCAAAAAATCTATATCTACTTCTTCCCCGTAGCAATGAAATAAGCGGTTCGACTGTTAAGATATTGCGTAACGGCCTCAACATATTGGTCCTTTGCCTGTTGGTCTTGCGTTTGTGCATCAAGCAGATCGCTCATGGTGGAAGTGCCTACTTTATAGTAATCTTCATAAAGGCGGAGATTTTCTGCCGATTTCTGCAATCGGGTTTGGGCAAGCCCAATCTGTTTGTAGGCATTGTCCAAATCATTATACGCACTTTGCATCTGAATCAACAGCAACTGCCGATTGTCTTCACGGGATTGTTGTGCCATCCGCTCCGCTATCTGTTGTTGCTTTACCTGATGATTACCGCTCCACCATTCGCTCACAGGAATACTCACTGTAGCCAGACCGACAAGTTTCAAATGGCCCGTATTGGACATATCCTGATAAATTCCCGCCGCACCTACTGAAACTGTTGGAAGCAAAGCTCCGCGTTTTAGTTTTGTCTGCAGTTTGCTGGCCTGAACATTCTTGTCCAGCAACTGTGATTCCGTTCGATGGTTCAAGGCAGAAGAATGATCGGTCAGATAAACCGAAGGATTTGGCAAATCCGAAGCCAAAGTCGTGTCTATCTGAATGTCCTCTCCCATCACACCGATGTATTGCGCCAAAACCATTTTGCACAATTGAATACCATTTTCCAGTTTCAGACGACTGGTCGAAATCTCATTTCTCTTCAGATCTACACTCAACACATCATTCTTATTGGATATACCACCTTGATATGCATTCTGCGCATCCTGATGAATTCTATCCAACTGCTTCTCTACCTGATTGATAGTACGCATCTTTGCATAGAGTGTGAGCAAACGATTGAAATACTGTTCCGTGGTATTGACTACATCATCTTGTGATTGCTGCAGTTGCAGCCGTCTCACTTCTGTCTTCACTTTTGCAAGCTTGTTTCCTGCAGTTATCTGACCGCCGGCATACAAAGGTTCCAAAGCAATCAGATTGGCTATCGTACCGTGATCAATGGCCTTCATCGTAAAAGAAGTCGGCATGGAGGACAATGCCGTAGGATCCAGGCCCAGTCCTGCTACCATCTTCGCCAGTTGTTGCTGGTCTTCGGAGGATAAAGTTACTTTCTCTTTAATCAGTTCATCATTTGAGTGAAAATAGGTTCCGGATGCAGAAACCGTAGGGAAATAATGAGAAAAAGCATTCTTTTCCTGTTCTTTGGCTTGATCGATGGCAAGCCTGCCATTTTTTATCTGTATATTCTTCTGCAATGCCAAATGGCGGCATTCTTCCAATGTATATATTTTTTGAGCTTGCAAAGAAACGGGGATTAACAAAAAAACCAGTTTCCACAAACACATCCACTGTCGTCTCATAGTTTACAACTTTATAATTAAACCTGTCAATTTATATTCTTGCGAGCATTTCGCGTGCACGTTCTTTCTCATTTTTCAGTTTGCGTTTTTTATCTTCCAACCTGAATATCATCCAGTATCCTATCGGAATCATCGTAATGATGAAAAACATGGAAATGATTGTACCGAAACATACCACGATTCCCATTGGCCCCCACATCGGCGAATTTTCAATAACCATAGGCACTACCCCCATGGAAGCCGCAGCACTGGTCAGAAAGATAGGGCGCATTCGTCTTTCTGCAGCTTGCAAGGCAGCATGCTTGGCACTAAGATGATGCTTTAGCCGGATTTCTTCGGCATAGTCCACCATTATAATTCCATTTCGCACAATAATCCCCATCAGGGAAATGAGACCGAGCGTACCCGTCATTCCAACTTCCTGTCCCATGATGAGCACGCCCAAAGCCGCTCCCAATAGAGAAAACAGCAAGGAAAGCATGATGAGAACCGACAAACGGATGTCCTTGAAATGAAAAATCAAGATGGCAAAGATGACAATAATGGAAATAGCCAGACCATTATAGATTTGAGGTCCGTATTCATTGTCGCTGTCACGCTGACCGCCCGCCTTCATAGTAACGCCCTCGGGCAATTTCATCACCGATAAATCCTTCAACACCCGATCCGTCTCCTCATTCAGATTCAAACCTCTCCGGGTATCTGCAAAAACTGACATGGTGAGTACACCGTTGCGACGCACAATCATGCCTTCACTCCAATCCGGTTTTATTTCTGCAATCTGACGAAGCGGGACATGAACGCCGGGAATGATTCCACTCACTGTGGCATTGCCCAAATCGGCAGGATGCTGAAGTCCGGAATGCCGGTCCTTGAGCACAACGGCTACAGGATAATCCTTTTCCCAAACTGTAGTCAATGGAATACCGGAACCGAATCGGGTAGCCAGATTCATGGAAAGCATAGTCTTGCTGATACCAATCCTGTTGGCTTCATCACTGTTCATGATGACATGAAGTCCATTTGTTGTTCCTTCGAAATTACTGCGAACCAATAGCAGATTAGAGTCTTTTCTCATAATCTGCATGGACTTATCGACCACTTTGTGCAAGTCATTCAAATTCGAACCACTGAAACGTATCTCAACCGGAGCCAATGCATCCGAATAATCGAGCTGTTTGAAGCGTACCATGGCATCACTGAAATAATCGGTATATAGAGGCACGTACTTGTCAAGCAAAGCCTCCGTATCCTTGTCACTCCGAGTGTTGACAATAAATTGTGCGAAATTGGTTCCTCCAATCTGGGGAGCATAAGATGTCTGGAAACGGGGAGAACCGCTGCCATAGAATGTCGTGATATTCACGATACGGTCATCTTTTTTCAGCAAATCGCGCAAGCTGTCGGCCACAGCCGCTGTGTGCTCAATAGCAGTCCCCGTAGGCAGGTATATTTCCACGGCAAATTGGTTACGCTCTGCCCGAGGCATCAGTTTCTGAGGAAGATGAGTAAACAGGGAAAGTCCCAATACAATGGAAGCCGCTCCTATTCCCAACGTAATGAAAGGGTGAATGAAACAACATTCAATCAACTTGTTGTAATATGTTTGCACATATTCCAGAAAAGTTTTCTTATTCTTTTTCTCTACACCCCTTTTCAGTCCCTTTTTGATATAGGAATATTGCATCCACGGCACAACAAAAACGGCGACGAGCAAAGATGTGGCCAAGACAATGGAAATTCCCAGCGGGAACCATTTCACAAAGTCATACATCATGCCCCGCATAGTAATGAGCAAAGGGAAAAATGTAATGGATATGGCCAATGTTGCACTGAGAATGGACGAGAAAAACTCTTTGGCAGCAAAAGAAGCTGCATGCCAGCGACTCATTCCTTCATCAATCTTCTCTATGTAGCAGTCGATGATGACAATGGAATTATCTACAATCATGCCAAGAGTAACAATCAGTGCGGCAAGAGTTACCGTGTTCAATTCGATATCGGCTCCATAAAAAATGCCTAATGCCATAAAGATTGTTATCGGAATCGTTGCAGCCGCCACACTTGCCACACGCATAGGAAGGAGGAGCATGATTACCAGAATAACCGAACAGATGGCTATCAGCAATTCCTTCAGGAAATCCATGATGGAAGAATTGACTACATTGCTTTGGTCAGTAATCGGATAGATCGTGACATCCGAAGGAAGATTCTGTTGGAAGTCCTTAATTATCTTCTTGACATTTTTCCCGAAATGGACTATGTTACTACCTTCTTTCATCTCTAAGGAAAGAACGATACACTTCTTTCCGTTATTTTTTACATAAGAATCGGCTTGCGGATACTCTCTCTTTATAGTTGCAACATCCCGAAGACGTATCACATGGCCCGTCGGGTCAGAGAAAACGATTTGCTGAGCCACATCATTTTCGGTATTCAGGGAAGAATGCAGATGAATGGGACGCACCGTTTTCTGGTCATCAACGGACCCGCTCACGACCGTCATTCCCTGAGATGTGAGCATGCTCAAGAGAGTCGTCGTGTTCAATCCGTACTCCGACAAGCGATCCCTGTCGATATAGACACCGATTTGTTCCTGTTGTTCTCCGCTCAAACGGAGATTGGCCACTTCGGGAATTGTACGCAGACGGTCTTGCAAATCCGTCATATAATCGTGTAATTCCCGATAGGTTTTATCTTTGCTTTCCAGCGTGATAAGCATGGCCGAAGTATCACCGAAATCATCGTTGGCAATAAGGGCCAGCACTCCTGAGGGAAGTTCGCCTTTGAACTGCTGAAGACGAATCTTGAACTTGCTCCAGAATCCATCCTTGTCCGTCACATTATCATTCAGCTCGACAAAGACATAACAGATGCCGTCTTTCGTTTCGGAATAAGTCTTTGCCTTCTTGATTTCCTTGAATCCCCAAAGAAATTTTTCGAGCGGCCGGGTCAGTTGTTCTTCAACCTCATTGGAGGTGGCACCCGGATATACTCCGACGACTACTCCTTGCCTTATCGTAAAAGAAGGGAACTCATTCTTCGGCATCTCTACCAATGAATAGATTCCAAAGCCGACCAAGGTTACAAGCAACAAAAGCATGATGCTCTTATAATGCATCACCGCTTCTATAATATCACGCCTTCCCGTCATAATTCCTTGATTTTAGTTCCTTCACTGACCTTGTTCTGCCCGCTTACTATGATTTTCTCCCCATGAGCCAGTCCATCTGCAATGATGACGCCCTGATTCGTTACTCCGCCTGCTTTCACCGGTCGTTTCACCGCCTCGCCATGCTCGACAATCCATACATAGGTGGACTCGCCGTCGAGCATCACAGCTTCCTGAGGAACCAGGATGGAGCGGCCGGCGTCATCTGTATTCATTTCCACGCTGCAGACCATTCCCGGCAACAAATCATGATTGGGATTCGGCAGAATAATCTTTATTTCGTAAGTATGACTCAAAGCATTAGCCTGAACACCTTTTTCCACCACCTTTCCCACAAAATGCCTGTTGCCCAGAGCCGCTACCGTGAAACCGATGTCAGCCCCCTTGCTTATCCCGGAAATTTCTTGTTCGGGAACAGAAACTTTCACCTTCACCCCGTCAATCTTGACAAGACGGAAACACCCTACACCCGGCACTACATTATTGCCTATATCAACCATCTTTTGGGATATATAGCCGGAAAAAGGAGCATGCAGCACACAATCATCCAGATTTTTTCCGGCAATGCGTACCCCTGCCTGAGCCTGTGCCAACTGGGTTTGTATCTCTATGTATTTTATCTCGGGCAAGCTGCCTTTGTTATATAAAGTCTGAAGACGATTGAAAGCATCCTGAGCCTGATGGAGCGTTGACCGGGCAATTTGAAAAGAACTCTCAGCTGATGTCTTGTCCAAAACAGCCAATACCTGACCTTTCTTCACAGCTTGTCCTTCATCTACAAGAACTTTGCTCACTGTTCCCATCGTTGCAAAACTCAATTGAGAACCGAAAGACTCTTCAACCGTCCCGACGTACGACCGGCTTCCGGTATATTCGCGGGCATCTGCCATCATGGTCTTGACAGGTATTCTTGCGGATTCATCCGCTTTAGGTTGTTGGGAGCAACTCAAAACACAAGCTGCACAAGCCAAACCCGCCATCATTTTTACTCTTTGATAAAACATATTATACTTCATTTTATTTCTGTGCAAAAATAGGATGTCTCGTCAGAACCCAAAAGATTGATTACTGAAATAAATTGTTCGATTTAAAGGATAATAAAATAAAAAACGAATGAAATTGTTCTTTGTTACATACGAATTTATATCTTTGGAACAAAAAAGAGTATGAACGATTTCTTACAAGTTCCTTTCGAATACTTTTACATCACGGCAGAAAATCCTTTATTGAAGGATTTGAATGTAGAGATACCGGTAAAAAACATTCTGGGTGTGGCACTTTGCACTCAGGGGCATATAGAAATCAGCATAGACGGTCACCGGTATTCGATATCGGAACGTGACATGTATTTTTTTACTCCCTCGCTTTTTGTTCAAGTGCTTTCCGTTGACAAAGACTTCAACTGCATGTTCATACAAACCAGCTTTGAATTCATCCTTTCCATAATAAACAAAATGCTGGATGTGACGGATCAGCTGGCTATCCGAAGTAATCCTTGCATTTCATTGAATAAAAAGCAGTATGAAGATGTCAAATCCATGATTTTCTCACTCGACCAACGCATCCACATAGAAAAAGAATCATTTGTCAATCCCGTACAAAAAAACATTCTCAGGGAACTCATCCTTTCGCTGGGCACGACTCTTTGCTGTGAAATCGTAAATATTTTCTTTACAAACAGACCGTTCCAGTCCCTTCCCCAAGACCGAAACGACATGCTATTCCAAAATTTCATTATATTACTTTACCATAATTATTTAGAGCACAGAGAGGTGAATTTCTATGCCGACAAACTGTGCATGACACCCAATTATCTTTCCTCCGTCATCAAATCAAAAAGCGGAAAATCAGCTCTGCAGTGGATTGTCGAAATAGTCATCACAGATGCCAAGCAAAAACTCCGCTATTCCAAATCCAGCATAAAAGAAATTGCCGCTTACTTCAACTTCCCTACCCAATCCTTTTTCGGAAAATACTTCAAGCAATACGTCGGCACTTCGCCGAAAGATTACAGGAAGCAATTCATGGAAGTAAAAGACGAATGAGTACCTATCCTTTCTTTGTCTGTCTGTACTTCAACGGCGAGACCCCCATGATTTTAGTGAAGAGGCGCGAGAAATAATAGGAATCGTCAATGCCTATCTTGAAGCAAATCTGATTGATTTTCATATCGGTGAAATCAAGCAACTGACAGGCATGCTGGATTTTCAAAAGATTGAAGTAGGCAATGGGGCTATATCCTGTCTGCTTGTTGAACAACAAAGAAAACTGTGAAACCGAATAGCCGATGAAACCGGCAATCTCTTCTATGCTGATGTGTTTCCCTATATTCTCTGTCATGTAATGAATGGCGGCATGAATGGGATCGTCCGTCTCATTCTCGTTTGACTGACCGGCCTCCCTGTACTGCTGGAGAAAACGTAAGGTTCCCAGATAATAATGGAGGGAAGCACACACAAAGCGCAAGTTCCCGTTGCTGTAACCCATTTTCAGAGTGTTGAACATTTCTTCGAAAAGATTGTTGCGTAAGCTGATGCGGGAACGAATGTTGGGAGAAAGATCGATGGGCTGAGCAGCCCCTTCGGCATAAGCAGATGCCACTTTCCCTTTGAAATGAATCCAGTAGATGGTCCATGGATTATCTTCGCATGAGGCATACGTATGAGGTTCTCCTGCCGGGAGAATGAAATACTGGTCGGCATGTACTTCACAGCGTTGCCCACGCAGCTTGAACCATCCGGAACCTTTTACGCAATAGATGAACACGTACTGGTTGATGGGCTCCTGTCTCTCCCTGAAATGATATTCGGCATGAGGATAGTAACCGATATCCGTGACGTGAAGCATCGACATAATAGGATCCTCATCCAGTCTTTCTACAACGAAAGGCGGCACAACGATAGCCATTTCTCCATTAAATCCGTTCTTCAGTTTCTTCATACGTCAAATTTGTTTTTACAAAAATACACAAAAGGAACGGAAAATAATCCATCTTTAATTTAATTTTGTCTATTGTTTCATATTTCGCTAATCGCGTAATTTGCAACATAATTTTTTAATCCATACTTTATGAAGACAAAAATACTCTTTTTAATTCTGTTTGTTACAACACTTGCTGTAAGTGCAAAACCCATTTCCCTGCAAGGAACATGGAGGTTTGCTATAGATCCCAACGACATAGGATTGCAACAGAAATGGCAAAGCACCGCCCTTCAGGACAAAATACAAATGCCGGGGTCCCTGCAAAATCAAAATTACGGAAATGACATTGACACAAAAACACAATGGACAGGAGAAGTCAAAGACAACAGTTGGAATACGGCTCCCCAATATGCAAAATACAGAGAAAAAGGAAACATAAAGGTCCCCTGCTGGCTGAATCCGAACAAGCATTACATAGGCGTTGCGTGGTATCAGCATGATTTCGATGTACCGGCCAAAGGAAATGGAAACATGGAACTGGAATTGGAACGCGTGCACTGGGGTTCCACAGTATTTGTGGACGGCATGGAAATCGGCCAAGAGAATTCACTTTCCGTACCTCACCGTTATGTCTTGCCGGAACTCAAAGCAGGAAAGCATACCTTGACCATCCGCATAGACAACCGAATGCTGGTAGATGTAGGCCGGAATGCACATAGTGTTTCGGACCACACACAGACCAACTGGAACGGCTTCATCGGTAGGATTCAGATAGAAAAAAATTATATTGATCATGTGGTCATTACTCCGAATATACAGAACAAAAGCATCAAGGCCAACATCACTTTCCCGGATGCGGCAAAGCAAAATTTCACGGTTTTCCTTCAGGTAAAAGATTTGGAGGGAAATACAATCGGCTCGGCCGTCACCTTGAAGATTGCCAAAGGACAAAAGAATGCCGATGTTGACCTGGCTTTGGGCGAAGAAGCACAGCTGTGGTCGGAATACAATCCGACAGTCTATCGTCTGGTAGTATCCTGCAATGGGAGCGAAGACGTGAAGAGCTTCGATTTCGGATTGAGGGAATTCAAAGCCAAAGGCACTCATTTTGAAATAAACGGCACACCGGTTTTCCTGAGAGGAACACTGAACTGTTGCGAATTTCCACTCACTGGCTATCCTTCCATGGATGCTTCCTACTGGGCAAAAATATACAAGGCATGCAAGGACTACGGACTGAACCACGTGCGCTTCCATTCCTGGTGCCCTCCCGAAGTGGCTTTCGAAGAGGCTGACAAGGCAGGTGTTTATCTGCTGGTGGAATGTGCAGGATGGGCAAACATCGGTGACGGACATTCTCAGGACAAATGGTTTTACGAGGAAAGCGAGAGAATAGTCAAAGAATACGGAAATCATCCCTCTTTCTGCATGATGGCTTACGGCAACGAACCCAATGGAAAGGACTACAAGAAATATCTGTCAGAATTTGTAGGTTATTGGAAATCAAAAGACACCCGCCGGGTATATACAGGAGCATCCGGATGGCCCTACCTGGCAAATGCCGATTATGAAAGTTCATCAAAAGCACGCATCCAGCGTTGGGGCGAAGGATTGAAGAGCATCATCAATGCGCAGACACCGAACAGCATGTACGACTGGGACAAGCTCATCGTAAAGGACATGCCTACCGTGAGCCACGAGATAGGACAATGGTGCGCATATCCCGACTTCAAGGAAATAGACAAATATACCGGATTTCTGAAAGCCAAGAACTTCGAAATATTCCGCGACGGACTGAATGCAAAAGGTATGGGCGCGCTGGACGAGAAGTTCCTGTACGCTTCGGGACGGCTGCAGACCCTCTGCTACAAAGCCGACATTGAAGCTGCCTTGCGCACCAAAGAATTCGGCGGATTCCAACTGCTGGGACTGGAAGATTTCCCGGGACAGGGCACAGCTCTGGTAGGTGTTCTCAATGCATTTTGGGAAAGCAAGGGCTACGTGCATGGCAATGAATTCCGTGAGTTCTGCAACTCAGTGGTTCCCTTGGTGAGATTTCCGAAAATGGTTTGGCTGAACAACGAAACAATCAATGCACCGGTAGAGATTGCCAATTACAGCGGAGGCACGCTGAAGGGCGCCCGCATTGCATGGAGCATCAGCGATGAGAGAAAAAAACTCGCACAAGGAGAAGTGCAACAGGATTGCGCCGTGGGCAACTGCATCCCGGCAGGAGCCATCCAATATGACTGCAGCTCCATTGCCGAGCCTACCCAGCTCAAGGTGGAAGTGTACGTGAAAGGCACGCAGTATCACAACCAGTGGAACATCTGGGTGTATCCTCCTGTGAAAAAGACAGTGAAGCTGCCGTTTATCACAGACCAATGGAATGCCGAAGTTGACAAACGTCTGCAGAAAGGCGAAAACGTGCTTCTGCTCACCCGCGGCAAAGTGTTGCCCGAAAAGGGAAGCAATGTGGCAGTGGGCTTCTCCAGCATCTTCTGGAACACGGCCTGGACCGACAAGCAACCGCCTCACACGCTGGGCATCCTCTGCGACCCGAAGGCTCCGGTCCTGGCCGGCTTCCCGAACATGGGTTACAGCGACTACCAGTGGTGGGACATCATGAGCGCAAGCGATGCCATGATTCTGGACGACATGCCGAAAGATTTCCTGCCCGAAGTGCAAGTGATTGACGACTGGGTGACCAACCGCAAGCTGGGTCTGCTCTTCGAAACGAAAGCGGGCAAAGGCAAACTGATGGTTTGCAGCATCGACCTGACCAACAATCTGGACAAGCGTCCGGCTGCAGCCCAGCTCAAGCAAAGCATTCTGGAATACATGGCTTCGGACAAGTTCCGCCCTGCCACCGAAATCAATCCGCAACTGATAAAGGCTCTGATTGAAAAATAAAAAATACGGTTCGAAACATCGAACAGAAAGAAAATTAATCTGAATCATGAGAGAATATAACAAAGCATTCGTTTACTTCATCTGCCTTTCGTCGGCCATGGGCGGTCTGCTCTTTGGTTACGACTGGGTGGTCATCGGAGGGGCAAAGCCTTTCTATGAAGAGTTTTTCCACATAGCAGACTCTCCCGCCCTGCAGGGACTCGCCATGAGCGTTTCGCTGCTGGGCTGTCTGCTGGGTGCCACACTTTCGGGCGCCATGTCCGACAAGTTCGGACGCAAGCTGCTGCTGATTATTGCAGCGGCCATCTTCCTGCTTTCGGCTTATGCCACGGGGGAAGTTTCATCGTTTGCCGGATTTCTGGTAGCACGGTTCTTCGGCGGCATCGGCATCGGAGTGGCATCCAACCTCTCGCCGATGTACATTGCCGAGGTGGCGCCTGCCCATGTGCGCGGCCGACTGGTTTCGCTGAACCAACTCACCATCGTGTTCGGCATTCTGGGAGCGCAGATTGTGAACTGGCTCATTGCCGAGCCGGTGCCTGCCGGATTTGGTCCGGCGGAGATTCTCGCTTCCTGGAACGGACAGATGGGATGGCGGTGGATGTTCTGGGCTGCGGCATTTCCTGCCGCACTCTTCCTGCTGCTGGCTCTGTTCCTGCCAGAAAGTCCGCGCTGGCTGGCTACAAAAGGCGATAAAAAGAAAGCCGAAAAGGTGCTGATAAGAATTGGCGGCGAGGCTTATGCTGCGGAAGAGCTGGATAATATCGAGGCGGCACAGGCTGCAGCAGCTGACGGAAATTCGGGCAATGCGGGGGAGGCTGCAGCCGTGCAGCCTGCCGAAGGCGGACTGAAACTGCTCTTCAGCCACCCGTACCGGAAGGTGCTCATCATCGGACTGGTGGTGGCGGTGTTCCAGCAATGGTGCGGAACGAATGTGATTTTCAACTATGCACAAGAGATATTCCAGTCGGCTGGATTCACGCTGGATGATGTGCTGTTCAATATTGTCGTGACGGGCGTGGTGAACGTGATTTTCACCTTCATAGCCATTTTCACGGTGGACCGCTTCGGGCGGCGCGCACTCATGATGCTCGGCGCCGGCGGACTGGCAGGCATCTACATCATTCTGGGAACATGCTACTTCCTGCACATGAGCGGAATACTCATGGTGGTGCTGGTGGTGCTGGCCATCGCCTGCTATGCCATGTCGCTCGGACCGGTGACCTGGGTGCTGCTTTCGGAGATATTCCCCAACCGGGTGCGTGGCGTGGCCATGGCAGTGGGCACGTTTGCCTTGTGGGCAGCGTGTTTCGTGCTCACCTACACGTTCCCTTTGCTGAACAAGGCACTGAGCAGCAGCGGCACGTTCTGGATTTACGGCGGCATCTGCATCTGCGGATTCGTGTTCTTCCTGCGCCGCCTGCCTGAGACGAAAGGGAAATCTCTGGAGGAGCTTGAAAAACAATTGGTGAAAGAATGATTCAAATAATAATACTCACAATTATATAATGGTAAAAGCATGGAAAGAGAAGGTGGTGATTCCCACCTACGAGATTGGTAAGCCGGAGAAAGCTCCGATGTTTCTGGAGAAACGTGTCTATCAGGGTAGCAGCGGAGTGGTGTATCCATATCAGGTGATTGAGAAAATTTCGGATACAAAGACGGACAAGACGTATGACGCCGTGTATCTGGAGAACGAATATATCAAAGTGATGATTCTGCCCGAGCTGGGCGGAAGGGTGCAGATGGCGTATGACAAAATCAAGAAACGCTACTTCATCTATTACAACCACGTGATTAAGCCGGCACTGGTGGGACTCACAGGACCGTGGATTTCGGGCGGAATAGAGATAAACTGGCCGCAACACCACCGGCCGAGCACATTTCTGCCGGTGGACTGCACCATCGAGGAGTTCCCGGACGGGAGCGTGACGGTGTGGGTGAGCGAAATGGAGCGCATGTTCCATCAGAAGGGCATGGCCGGCTACACGCTATACCCGGGCAAGGCGTATCTGGAAATCAAGGGCAAGGTGTACAACCGCACCGAACTGCCGCAGACTTTCCTGTGGTGGGCAAACCCCGCTGTGGCGGTGAACGACTACTATCAGAGTGTGTTTCCACCCGATGTGAACGCAGTGTTCGACCATGGTAAGCGCGATGTATCCACCTTCCCCATCGCCACGGGAACATACTACAAAGTGGATTACTCTGCCGGGGTGGACATCTCGAACTACAAGAACATTCCGGTGCCTACCTCGTACATGGCTATCCAGTCCAAGTACAACTTCGTGGGTGGATATGAGAACGACACGAAGGCAGGAGTGCTGCATGTGGCAAACCACCACGTATCGCCCGGAAAGAAGCAGTGGACCTGGGGCAACGGCGATTTCGGCCGCGCCTGGGACCGCAATCTCACGGACCACGACGGGCCTTACATCGAACTGATGGCGGGCGTCTATACCGACAACCAGCCGGATTTTTCCTGGCTGCAACCCTATGAGGAGAAGAGTTTCAAACAATACTTCCTGCCCTACCGCGAGCTGGGCGTGGTGAAGAACGCCAGCAAGGATTTACTGCTGAACGTGGAGCCTGCGGAAGGCGGTGTGAACGTGAAGGTGTTCGCCACTTCGAAGCAAAAGCTGACCATCGTAGTGGAAAGCTACCCGAATGGCAATAAATCCGGAGACCCCACAGACCGTAAAAGTATGGAGATGACCGTTTCGCCGGAAGACATCTTCGAAAAGAACATTCCGGTTAGATTCGATGATTTTGCCAACGTGACGGTGCAACTGCTTGCGGGCAAGAAAGTGCTGCTGGAGTGGAGCCCGGAACCCAAGAAGGAAAAGACTTTGCCCAAGGCGGCTCAGCCTGCCAAACTCCCGGAGGAGATAGAAACCGTGGAGGAGCTGTATCTCACGGGGCTGCATCTGGAGCAATACCGCCATGCCACCTACGATCCGCGCGACTATTACCGCGAAGGATTGCGGCGCGACCCGAAGGATGCCCGCTGCAACAACGCCATGGGGCTGTGGCTCCTGCGCCACGCCTGCTTCGAGGAGGCTGAGCCTTACTTCCGCACCGCCATCGAAAGACTCACGGAGAGAAATCCGAACCCGTATGACGGCGAAGCATTCTTCAATCTGGGCGTGTGCCTGAAGTATCAGAATAAATTTGACGAGGCCTACGACTGCTTCTACAAATCGTGCTGGAACGGGGCCTGGCAGGATGCCGGCTATCTGGCCTGTGCACAGATATCGACCAGGCAAGGTAGGCTGGACGATGCCATGGACGAGGTGGAGCACGCGCTCGCCCGCAACGCAAGCAACCACCAGGCACGCCATCTGAAGACGGTGCTGCTGCGCTTGACCGGACAGAAACAGAAAGCTCTCTGCCTGATTGAGGAATCGCTCGCGAAGGACCGTTTCAACTTCGGCTGCCGGTGGGAGAAGTATCTCATCGGCAAGAAGGACGAGGACCTGAAAGCCTTCACGCAGCTCATGCGCGGCGAACCCAACAACTACCACGAGGTGGCACTGGACTATGCCGCCGCCGGACTCTACACGGATGCGGTGAAGCTGCTGGAAACGGCTGCCGCACAGACGCCGCCCAACGCGATGACATGGTTCTACCAGAGCTGGTGCGAAATAAAGATTGGGAAGACAAAAGGCGTGGGCCCCTACAGAAAAGCCTGCAAGATAGTTCCGGAAGGAGAATTCCCCAACCGTCTGATAGACGTGGAAGTGCTCTCCTGCGAATATTCCATCTACAGCAAGATGACTTCGCAGTACTATCTGGGCAATCTGTGGTACGACAAGCGGCAATATGACAAAGCCTACAAGGCATGGCGCCTGTTCATGAGATTCAACGACGAGTTCCCCACCGTATGGAGAAACATGGCACTGTATTTCTTCAACAAAAACGAGGGTTACGAGGTCAAAGCCATGAAATGTATGGAAGAAGCCTTCAGTCTGGACACCACCGACGCACGCATGTTCATGGAACTGGACCAGCTCGCCAAACGCTTGCAGAGCCCGCACCCCCGAAGGCTGAAGCAGCTGCAGAAATATCCCGAACTCATCGCCGAACGCGACGACCTCTACCTGGAGGAAGTGACTCTGCTCAACCAGATGGGCCGCTACGAAGAGGCCATACAGAAAATCGACGCACGTACCTTCCACCCTTGGGAGGGCGGCGAAGGCAAGGTGATTGCACAGTATCAGACGGCGCGTTCGGAACTGGCCAAACAGCGCATGAACGAAGGCCGGTACGAAGAGGCGCTCACACTGCTGGGCGAGTGCCTGGAATATCCCGAACACTTGGGCGAAGGCCGCCTCTACGGCACGCGAGAGAACGATTTCTACTATCTCATCGGATGCTGCCACTCGGCCCTGGGACGCTCGGAAGAAGCCCTGCAGGCATGGACGGAAGCCACGAAAGGAAGCACGGAGCCCTCCTCCGCCATGTTCTACAACGACCAGAAACCGGACAAAATCTTCTATCAAGGACTGGCACAACGCCGTCTGGGCCACGAGGAAAAGGCCGAACTCTGCTTCCGCAACCTGCTCCTCTACGGCACGCACCATCTGGAGGACAAGGTGAAGATGGACTACTTTGCCGTGTCCTTGCCCGACATGCTCATCTGGGAAGATGACCTCACGCACCGCAACCTCATCCACTGCTACTACCTGCGCACCCTAGGTCTGCTGGGTCTCGGCCGCATGGACGAAGCCGGCATTCTGCTGGAACAGGTGGCCAAAATGGACATCAACCACCAAGGCATCCGGGCACTCGTTACACTGACGGAGATGAAAGATTTCGACGCATCGAAACAGGAGGAACCGAAACGGGTTGAAAATGTTTCGGAATAAGCATCCGCAAAGTTTGCCGTTCCGGAAAAAAGTGCTATATTTGTAAATATAAACAATTAAAACAAAAATAATATGCCCGAAATTTGTAGGTTCTACGGAATCATTGTCACCATGTTCTATGAAGATCATAACCCGCCCCATATCCACGTGAGATACGGAGACTACCGTGCTCTGATTACTTTGGAAGACGGTGTGGTAACCGGGACCCTTCCGCGCAGAGCACTGAACATGATATTTGAATGGATAGACCTACATAAAGATGAACTGATGGATAATTGGAGGCGTATGGAAAACGAAGAAATCTTGAAATCTATCGAACCATTAAAATAGGAGGAACCGAAACTATGAAACTGATTTGGATTACAGATGCAAAATATCTGAACGGCTACAAGATGATGCTCACGTTCAACGACGGAGTGAAAAAGACTTTCGATTTCGCCACCCTGAGCGGTTCAAAAGAAAAACTGTTTGGCACCATCAAGGATCTGAACGTTTTCCGTAACTTCAAACTCGACGGGTGGACCCTCACCTGGAACAACGGTGCAACGGACATTGCTCCGGAATTTCTCTACGAACAAGGTGAGGCATGCACTGTCTGAACCGAAACAGGTAGAAAATGTTTCGGAATAAGTATCTGCAAAGTTTGCCGTTCCGGAAAAATGTGCTACAGTTATAGAGTGGAAAAAAACTGCCGTCCCTTCCCCAGTAAGATGAGAAGAGACGGCAGCTCGTTTATACCTTGTCGTTTTCGCGATATTCAGTGGGAGTCATGCCAGTGTTTCGCTTGTAATATTTGGTAAAGGTGGCCTGATCGGGAAATCCGAATTCATTGGCCAACTGTTTGATGGAGTTATCGGTTTTTTTCAGCTGATGATTCACTTCACCAATAAGCGAGCGCTGTATCCACTGGCAGGCGGTCTGCCCCGAAATCAGTTTCACCACACGTTCAAGATATTGGCAAGACACACACAGTGCCGAAGCATAGAATCCGATGCTGCGTTCTTTCTTTATGCTTATGGGCAGCAGCTTGACAAACCTCATGAACAGCCATCGCTTGCGGTCGGTTTCGGAAGAAGCTTCCACTTCGTCATTCTGACACAAGAAGATGTTCGACATCTCCAGATAGAGCATCCACAAGGAACACTTCAGCAACTCAAACTGATGGTGATGCCGTGTATTCCTGAATACGCTGAGCACAAGTTCCAGCCTCTCGCGAACGATGACCGACTGACTGGAAGTGAGCAGAAACACAGGTTGTTCCATAACCTGCATAATGTATTCTACGGGGAACGGAGGCTTGTCCTGCATGAGGCGGGTAACGAATGCTTCACTGCTGAAGATGAACACTGCCGAAATATCTTCTGAAGCATCGGATACCGACATCTTGTTGCGCAAGACGTCAGTCAGACTGTCACTTCTCAGAACCACTTTCTGATTATTGATGACTACCCTCATACTCCCCCTCATAATGAAGAGCTGAATATGAACTTCCGGCATGGCGATGTTGCGGAGAAATTCATTGTTCTTTACTTCCCACACGGCAACTCCCGCTTCCATCGAATAACAGCCGGCCTTGTCCTTGACAAACTCATTAAGATCCATAATCCATTTATTTGTTGGGGGTAAAGGTAGCATTTATCGTCCATATTCAATTCTCATTGTCGGGATTTAACAGCCGGTTTTAATCTTTTTAGCAGGCTGACAGAGTTTCGGATTTGACAAAAGGGAAACAGATATTTGCAAATCAGAAGAAAAAATCTGCCTTTTGTTTCGGATTTGACAAACCGTGGTTTCTTTTCGGTATGAAAGTTTCCGAACAGACGGACGATATTTGCGCCGGTTTTAACAGAATACAGAAAGATATGAAACAGAAGTATTTGATTTTGGCATGCGCAATCATGCTGATGAGCGGTTGCCGGAAGATGCAGACCATGCCTTCCGACAACAATTATCCGACGATTAAGGTGACACGGTGCGACAAGACGTTGCAGACCAGCTATTCGGCAACGATTCAAGGAACACAGGATGTGGACATTTATCCGCAAGTATCGGGAAAGATTACCCAAATATGCATCAATGAAGGAGCCAATGTCAAGAAAGGACAGACCTTGTTCGTGATTGACCAAGTGCCCTACCGTGCGGCTCTAGCCACAGCGAAAGCCAACGTGGAAAGTGCGGCAGCCGGTGTGGCCAATGCACAACTCACCTACGAGAGCAACCAGAAACTGTTTGCTCAGAAAGTCATTTCGGAATACGATCTGCAACAGTCACAGATTACGCTGAGAGCGAAAAACGCAACTCTTGCACAAGCTCGTGCCGAATGCGTGAAAGCACAGAACGATTTGTCGTACACCGAGGTGAAGAGTCCGGTGGACGGAACTGCTGGCATGATCTCCTACCGTGTAGGTGCGTTGGTAAGTTCGAACATCACCACTCCGCTGGTTTCGGTTTCGGACGACCGAGTGATGCATGTGTACTTCTCGCTCACGGAAAACAAGATACTCGAGCTGTCGCGCCAATCGGGAAACGCATCCAGCATTGCAGGGATGCCGGCAGTGGAACTGACTCTGAGCGACGGCAGCAAATATAACATAAAAGGGAATATTGACGCCATCAGCGGCATAGTCGACAAGAGCACCGGAGCAGTAAGTGTGAGAGCCTCGTTTGCCAACCCCGACCATCTGCTGCGGAGTGGAAACACGGGCAATATCATTTTGCCTACGACAAGCCACAATTGCATAGTGATTCCGCAAGCGGCTACCTACGAAATTCAGGACAAGGTGTTTACGTATAAGGTTGTGAACGGAAAGACACAATCCACTAAGATTACGGTGCTGCCCATCAATGACGGCACAGAATACATTGTGGAAAGCGGTCTGAAAGAAGGTGATATGGTTATATCCGACGGCGCCGGACTGTTGCAGGACGGCATTACTGTGGGTACTACAAAGAACAAGAAATAACGGGAGGAACGGAATATGACAACGAAATTATTCATAGACCGGCCCATTCTCTCGGTCTGCATCTCCGTGCTGTTCGTGATGATAGGCATCATCGGACTCACCAATCTGCCTATGGAACAGTATCCCGACATCGCTCCACCTACTGTGATGGTGAGCGCTACATACACGGGTGCCAGTGCCGAAACGCTGCAAAAGAGTGTCATCGTACCGCTGGAGGAATCCATCAACGGAGTGGAGAACATGATTTACATGACATCCACCGCTACCAACTCGGGAACGGCCACCATCTCCATCTATTTCAAGCAGGGAACAAACTCCGACATGGCTGCGGTGAACGTGCAGAACCGTGTGTCGAAGGTGACCGGACAGCTGCCTGCCGAGGTTACGAAAATAGGCGTGACTACCGAGAAGAGACAAACCAGTCAGCTGAAAATCATGACGCTCTACAGTCCCGACGACAGCTACGACAAGACCTTCCTCATCAACTATTTCAAGATTAACATTGTTCCGCGCATCCAGCGAATAACGGGTGTGGGCGAAGTGAATATCATCGGCGGAGACTACTCCATGCGCATCTGGCTGGACCCATCGAAGATGGCACAGTACGGACTTATGCCGTCGGACATCGCCAATGTGCTGGGACAGGAAAATATAGAATCGCCGGTGGGGTCGGTAGGTTCGGAATCAAAGAACACCTTCCAGTACACGCTGAAGTACAGAGGACGCTACGAGAATGCAGAAGAATACGGCAACCTGGTGGTAAAGTCGTTATCCAACGGCGAGGTACTGCGCATCAGAGATGTGGCACGCGTGGAACTGGGAGCAGTGTCATACGACAACAACTGCGAGGCGAAAGGGCATCCGGCTGCCATGTGCATGGTGATGCAGACAGCCGGCTCCAATGCCAATGAAATCATCACCCAAATAGACAAACTAACGAAGGAAATCAATTCGCAACTGCCCAAAGGTATCGTGCTTAAGGACTTGATGAGCACGAAAGACTTTCTGGACGCTTCCATTGCCAATGTGCTCGAAACACTGATTGAAGCCATTCTGCTGGTCATCGTGGTGGTTTATATTTTCCTGCAGAGCGTGCGCTCGACCATCATACCTTCCGTTTCCATCATCGTGTCGCTGATTGGCACTTTCGCCTTCATCTATCTGGCAGGGTTCAGCATCAATCTGCTCACGCTGTTTGCTCTCGTTCTCGTGATAGGAACGGTGGTGGACGATGCCATAGTGGTGGTGGAAGCCGTGCAGGCGAAGTTCGATGATGGATACAAGTCGCGCTACAAGGCTACCGTGGATGCCATGGGCGGCATCACCTCGGCCATCATCACCACGAGTCTTGTGTTCATGGCGGTGTTCGTACCTGTGTGCTTCATGGGCGGAACTTCGGGAACCTTCTACACCCAGTTCGGAGTGACCATGGCTGTGGCTGTGGCCATATCGGCAGTGAATGCACTCACGCTGAGTCCGGCTCTCTGCGCTCTCATCATGACACCGCACAAAACGGCCGAGGACGGTGGGAAACTGAGTTTCTCTTCGCGCTTCCACATCGCTTTCGATGCTTCGTTCCACAAAATAGGCGAAAAGTACAAACGGGTGCTCTCGTTCTTCTTCAAGAGGAAATGGATGGTGGGAGCATCGATTGCCGTGGCTGCGGTGGCTCTATTCGTATTGTTGGAGACTACCAAGACCGGACTGATTCCCGATGAGGACACAGGCACCATCTTCGTTTCGGTCACCACATCGCCGGGCAGCTCCATCGCCCAGACGCAAAAGACGATGGACCGTGTGGAGAAACGCCTGGAGAAGCTGCCACAGATATATCTCTATTCCAAGATCACGGGCTACAACATGATGAGCGGAAGCATGACCCAGTCGGGCGGCTCGTTCATCGTGAGACTGAACAACTGGAGCGAGCGCAAACGGCGCGAGGACAGCAAGGATGCTGTCATCGGACAGATTTTCGCTCTGACGGCAGACATCAAAGAAGCCAAAGTTTTTGCCTTCGCTCCGCCTATGGTGATGGGTTACGGAGTGAGCAACGGACTTGAAATATACGTGCAGGACCGGCAAGGCGGCACGGTGGAGAATCTGCAGAAACATACCAACCAATTCATCGCGGCACTGGCCAAGAGACCGGAGATTCAGAGCGCAATGACTTCGTTCGACTCGCGGTTTCCGCAGTACATGGTAGATGTGGATGCCGCCAAATGCAAGAGGCAGAACGTGGAGCCGTCGGACGTGCTGAGCGTAATGTCGTCCTATCTGGGCGGCAATTATGCTTCGAACATCAACCGGTTTTCGAAACTCTACCGAGTGATGATTCAGGCCAGTCCGGAATTTCGCCTCAATGTGGAGTCGCTCAACAATATGTTCGTGCGCTCGTCGGACGGAAAGATGCAGTCGGTGAGCAATTTCGTGACACTGAAAAAAGTGTACGGACCGGAAAGCCTTACTCGTTTCAACCTCTTCAGTTCCATCATGGTGAGCGCATCGGCAGCCGACGGATACAGCTCGGGCGATGCCATCAAAGCGGTGCAGGAAGTGGCCAAGGAGACTTTGCCGTCGGGCTACGGATATGAGTTCAGTGGTCTGTCGCGCGACGAGGCTTCATCGGGCTCCACTACAGTGCTCATCTTCATGATTTGTCTGGTATTCGTCTACGTCATTCTGTGCTGTCTTTACGAAAGCCTGTTCATACCCGTTGCGGTGATGCTCTCCATCCCCTTCGGATTGTTGGGCAGCTTCCTCTTCGCCAAAATGTTCGGGGTGGAGAACAACATCTACATGCAGACGGGGCTTATCATGCTCATCGGACTGCTTGCAAAAACCTCCATCCTGCTCACCGAATATGCTTCGACCCGACGCCACAAAGGAATGAGCATTGCCGAAGCCGCCCTCTCGGCCGCATCGGCACGTTTCCGCCCTATCCTGATGACGGCCCTGTGCATGATTATCGGCATGATGCCGCTTGTGTTCTCCACGGGTGCGGGCGCCAACGGCAACATCTCGCTGGGTGTGTGCGTGGCAGGCGGCATGCTGCTGGGAACGGTCACGCTGCTGGTGGTGGAGCCGGTACTCTTCATCGTATTCCAGACCATCGAGGAACGCGTGATGCCGAAAAGAACTCATGATAACGAACTTAAAGAAAACTGATGATGAAAAGATATATACACGGATTATTGCTGATGCCGATGATGATTGTGCTGCTGAGCGGCTGCGGCATCTACACGCACTACAAGCGGCCGGGGAATCTGCCAGTAGAGGGGCTTTACAGGGATTCGCTCGGAAGGAACGACACGACTTCGATAGTCACTTTGTCGTGGAAACAACTGTTCACCGACCCCGAACTGACCTCTCTCATTGAGGAGGGACTGAGCCGGAATACCGATTTGCAGAAGGCTTTGCTGCAGACGGAGGAGGCTCAGGCCACCTTAAGGCAGTCCCATGCCGCTTTTCTGCCATCGCTCTCACTCACTCCGCAGGGGGAGCTGAGCAGTCTGGACGGCTCGAAGACCACGAAGACCTACTCTCTGGGTGCTTCGTCGAGCTGGGAAGTGGATGCCTTCGGCTCGCTGCGCAACAACGCGCTGCAGAAGAAGGCTGCCCTGCAACAGACAGAAGCCTACGCACTGGCTGTGCGCACGAAACTCATCGCCACGATTGCCGACGGATATTACTCGCTCCTGATGCTGGACCGCCAGCTGGAAATCACGGAGCAAACCATCGACTCGTGGCAGGAGGACGTGAAGGCGAAGACGGCCATGAAAGAAGCCGGACGGGCAACGGAAGCCGAGGTGAACCAGGCGGAGGCCAACTGCCTGGGCGCCCAGCACTCGGCCCTCAAGCTGAAACAACAGATAAGCGAACAGGAGAACTCACTGTCCACTCTCATCGGGCGCACGCCGCAAGCCATAAGACGGAGCACTCTGAAGGAGCAGCAGTTCCCCACATCGCTGGCTGTGGGAGTACCCCTCTCCCTGCTCGGCAAGAGGCCCGATGTGATGCAGGCCGAGTACATGCTGAAGAAAGCGTTCTACGGTGTGAACAAAGCCCGTTCGGCTTTTTATCCTTCCATCACTCTGAGTGGGACTGCGGGGTGGACGAATAGTACCGGGGCAATCATCGTGAACCCCGGCAAACTGCTGCTCACTGCAGTAGGTTCGCTCACGCAGCCCCTTTTCAGTAAAGGCCTGAACGAGGCCGGGCTGAAGATTGCCAAGGCGCAGTATCAAGAGGCTCTGCTCGGCTACACGCAGAGCATTCTGGATGCCGGTGCCGAGGTAAACAACGCACTGAAACAGTGGCAGACAGCTCTGGCCAAGCAACAAAACGACCGGCAACAGATTGAGAAACTCACAGCTGCCGAACGCAACATCACGCTGCTCATGAGCAATGGCTCCACGAACTATCTGGACGTGCTCACCGCACGGCAGACATTGCTTTCGGCCCGACTCACCGCCGTGAGCGACCGACTCGACGAAATTGAAGGTATTATCTCACTATATCATGCACTGGGAGGAGGAACAGAATAGGGTTTTACCCATCCCCACGCCTTGCCCGACAGCATGAACACCACATAAGGCAGCACCTCCATACGGAATGACAAACGGACACAAGCACAACAATCTCTGTACTCTGATGAAACTTTTTTCCGAATTAAACATACAAAGTTTGCCGTTCCGGAAAAAGGTGCTACCTTTGTAAACGAACAAGAAATGACGGCCTGCCGTCCCTTCCCCTACTTCCCGAGTCCAAAAAACACGCCAAAATCCCTCAGCCATTTGATTTTGAAAAAATAAAAAAGTATATTTGTAATCACAACAAACATATTACAAACCTTAATAAATAAAACCATGGATACAACGAAAACAAGCTATACAGCAAAGAGTGTGATGATGGGCGTCGTGGCATTCATCGTAGTGCTTCTGCTCATGCCGCTAGGACATGCATCAATGATTCTGATGGAAAAATTCATGGAGCCCGGAACGCTGCACGTAGCAGGTTTCGCCCTCGGAGCCGTGGGATTCATCATCGTGATAACAGGCGTATTTCTGAAAGGAGACACACTCCAGTCAATGTTCGGACTCATCGGCGGACTGTTGTTCTGGACAGGCTGGGTGGAATTTCTCTTCGTATATTACACCCACCGATATGGAATGCAACCCGTGGCCGACGCATACGGAGTGATGACCAAACCCGAATATCTCATTTTGCCCGCTTCATTCGGCTTCTGGGTAATGTTCACCATGCTCTATTTCTTCTCCGTGAAGACAGGATGCGACGTGATGAACTTCCTGCAGAAAAAATTATTGAAACGAATAGATTCGGAGGCAGAATTGCGTCCGATGGTGCGGCACACATCAATCGTCACATTCATGGAATTCAACGTCATTACCTGGACAAGCTATCTGGTCCTTCTGTTCTGCTACGACGATAATTTTCTGGGCGACCGCCACCCCGTAACGGCACTCGTAGCTTTCGGCTGCCTGTTTGCATCCTTCTTCATGATGCGCCATCTGCTCAAGGTGAAAACTTGGGGATATGCCATACGCTATTCCATCGCCACCGTTGTAGTATTCTGGACAGCCGTTGAAGTGGTAGGCCGCTGGGGGCTGATGAAAGAAATCTGGATATATCCCGACCGATACCGCTGGCCCATGATAGGCATCCTCACAGCGTTCATCGCACTCATCATTCTGGTAATAATGCTGAGCAAAAGAAAACACTGACAGACATCCGACAAAAGATTCTTCGCCTTGTTTTTTTGCCTCTCCGTGATATCCACCAAGCAACCGGTAAAGTTCACTTGCTATCTGATTGCGCTTTTAGGCGGATTCTCCAGAATATATCTTTCCCAGCATTTTCCGGAAGACGTGTTGGTGGGAAGCATCGTCGGCGTCCTCTCCACGCTGATGTTCTGCTTGTGGAAATTCCCCCTTCGTATGAAATGGAGCAACAAGTCATTGCGCAGACTTTAGGCCTCAACCACTACGCTACCTGCCAAACTCAACCGCCTGCACACGACAACGCAAATTCCACGTCTGTCGTCAGAAACATTCTTTCTCCCCGGTTATTTGATTTCAATAGTCACAGTCACCTTGTTCCCTGCCTTGTCCTCGAGCATGATAGGGAGTGTGCCCACCGTATCCTTCGGTATGTACACCTGCAGGAAATCCTGTTCGCGCACTTTATCCTTTGGCACCACCAGATTGAACGGTGTGTGAAGAGCCTCCGGACTGGAAACTATTTTCCATTCTCCCACACCATACTTGATAGGGAACGTGTAAGGTCCGTAAGATGCCTCCTGTCGGGTAAGAGAGTAGGTAAGCGAAGACCCCGTGATATCACATCCCGGCCCGACACTTACATCAAACTCGTTCGTCGTGCCCCGGCTGTCCGAAACAACCAGATGCATGGTACCCGGATGGACCGCCTTCACCATAAAGGATCCGTCCCTTTCAAAAGTAACCTCCGCGCAATCGTCCTGTGAATGCTTCAGCACGTAATATCCGCCGTTGCCCCACGACAGTTTGGAGCGCAAGTAGCTTCCGTAGGAAACCATCACCATCTGACTCTCCACCTGGAGCGTGCGGTTGGTCGACTCAATCGTGAGTTGCACCGCCTGTCCGGCAGCATCCGCCACCGTCAGCCGCGTGTACGGCTTGAGCAAATCCACACTCACGTGGTTGCCCGTCACCGTAGCCTTTGCCACGGGTTCTTCCTTGTTGTCGGTATTCACCTCAACCTGATAACCGCCATTACCCGACACAATATCAAAAGCATAAGCAATGCTGTCGGTCTGCACCGTGCTTTCCATAGTGGAAAGCTTCAATTCCTTAACCCCCTCTTCCTTACTGCAGCCCGCCATGAACATGACAGCCAGGCAGAGCATGAAAGCATTGATAAGATTAGATTTACCTGTAATCATCATATAGTTTTTTTAATAATAAGTAATCACTCGTATTTTTCAGAGCGAGAACAAAGTTACGGCGATTGGCCGGAACGAGGATACTTTGTCGGGATGATTTGTCCTGCGTTCACGTAGTTTTACCTTTATTAAACCAGCTCATTTTCTTCTTTCAACGTCTGCACCACCCTATGAAGTCTGCACCGCATTCCCAAATCTGCGCCACTCTACCCAACCTGCTCCGTCCCTACCAAACGCACCATCCCTACCAAACGCACCATCCCTACCAAACGCTCCGTCCCTACCCAAGTCTGCAACCCCTTACCAAGCTTGCTCCGTCCCAGCTTTCGGAAGGTCCTAACAGCCTTTGCACATAACTTCAAACAATTTTCCCTCTCCCGTTTGCCTATGAATTTAGTACAAAACATCACAACTTGCCTATGAATTCGGGAACTTTTTATCAAATTTTGCCTATGAATTCAGGAAATAACATTATATTTGCCGAAAGTAAAAAAGCAAAGTATGATATACCGCAACACCTACGGACGCTTGAAACAATGGGCTTCCGAAACCAAGCACAAGCCCCTCATCCTGCGGGGAGCAAGACAAGTGGGCAAGACCACACTGGTGGATGAGTTCAGCCATGAATTCGATAATTACATCCATCTGAATCTTGAAAGATCCGAAGATGCAGCAATATTCTCCGGCAATCATTCTGCAACAGAAATCATACAAGTGCTCTGTTTCCGCCAGAACATATCCATGGAAAAAGGCCGCACCCTGCTGTTCATCGACGAAATCCAGAACGAGCCCAAAGCAGTTGCCCTACTGCGTTATTTCTACGAAGACCTTCCCCAACTCTACGTGATAGCTGCCGGCTCCCGATTGCAATCTTTGCTGAAGGAACGGATATCGTTCCCCGTAGGCCGTGTGGAATACCTGCAACTCACGCCCTGCTCCTTCGGAGAATACCTGGACGCCGTGGGTGATACGCAATACAAAGCCGCAGTGGAACAGGCCGCCTTGCCCGACGCTCTTCATAGCGAAGCCGTGAAACGGTTCAACATGTATGCCACCATCGGCGGAATGCCCGAAGTGGTGGCCGAATATGCCCGCAACAGGGATCTCACCCGACTGAGGCCCATCTATGACACCCTGCTGAGAGGTTACAATGAAGATGTGGAAAAATACGCACCTACGCAAAAACAAACACACATCATCCGCCATATTCTCAGCACAGGATGGAGCAAAGCCGGACAAACCATCACGCTGACAAACTTCGGAGATTCAAACTACCAGTCGAAAGATGTGAGAGAAGCCTTCACTATCATGGAAAAAGCATTTCTGCTGGAACTTGTCTATCCGGTCACCAGCGTCCGGGCACCCATGGAATCATCCTTGCGTCGGGCACCGAAACTATGCTGGGTGGATACCGGGCTCGTCAACTTTGCAGCCAACATCCAGACTGATTTATTGGGCAAAAAAGATATTCTCGATTCATGGCAAGGGAATGTTGCCGAACAAATCGTAGCGCAAGAATTGCGCATATTGCTCAATAACTCATACGTGGAAAATCTCAATTTCTGGATTCGCGACAAGAAAGGCTCTTCCGCAGAAGTGGATTTCGTATGGCAACGGGGTACAGAAATTATTCCCATAGAAGTCAAATCGGGTAACAACGCCCACTTGCGTTCCTTGCAATCATTCATGGATTTGTCCCAAGGCACCACTGCTGTGCGCATCTGGAGTGAAAAGTATTCGGTAAACTCAGTCACTACGCCCAACGGAAAAACCTTCAAACTCATAAACATCCCTTTCTATTACGTAGGAGCACTCCCCCTCATTCTGGACCGGGAAATGTAGAGCTTTGTCCGATTTGTGATTGATTTTGTCGGAAACGTGATAGCATTCCTCCGAAAATCGTTACGCGCGTTTGGCAAATATTACTAACTTTGTCACAACTAACGATATGAAAAACATCATCATCATGAAAAGAATAATCCTGCTGACCCTAGCCGCCGCCCTGACCTTGTCACTCGGTGCACGGATTTCAAACCGACAAACGGGAACCACCCATGCCTCCGCTAATGAATTGCACCCCCCCACCGTTCCAAGTACGGCACTGGGAGCTATCCATAAAATAACAATCTCCGCCACCGACACAAACGCCGGAGGAAAAATCGCCGCCCGCGAACTCATATCCAACTATACACCTGACTGGAGCGCCTATAACTACCTCGTGCTGGAACTGCGCTGCACTTCCCCGCAAAACGTGTGGGTGGGCCTTCACACTCCTGCCGGCTACAACCAGCTGCGCTGCATCTTCTATTGTCCCGGCGCATGGATTCGCTGTGCCATGCCGCTGGAATACTTCCGCTCCCAGCCCAGCTCAGGCATCGACATGGCCTCCACCTGGAGCAGCAAACGGCCGCTCGCTTTCATCAACCGAGGCGGCAGCAAGCGCTACCCCGTAGAAGGCGTGGATTCCATCGGATTCTACATGTTACGTCCTGCACACGACACTACCTTCGAAATACGGTCCGCCACACTTTCGGCCAATGATCCCGGCGACCTCTATCTGGGCACCACACCTGCAGTCGACCGATTCGGGCAATATGCCCTTGCCGACTTCGAAGGCAAAGCCCACAGCGAAGCCGAACTCCGTACTGAGTGGGCCCGCGAAGATGCATCGTTGAAAACAGCCCTCAAGCACAAGACTTCCATCTACGGCGGCAACGGCCTCAAGAGCGAACGCGCCACAGGTTACTTCCGCACCGAGAAGAAGGACGGACGCTGGTGGCTCGTCACCCCCGACGGCGAACTCTTCCTCTCCATCAGTTCCAACTGTGTGAGCACCGCTGCCGGCAACGCCCTGCAAAACATACCCGGTGTGTACGAAACTGTCAAACCTGCAGGTTTCGATGACAGCACCTTGCCACCCTATCTGAAAGACGGCATCCCCTACGGTTTCTGGAACAACTACCTGCACTACGGCACAGACATGAAAGCCTCCTGGCAAAAGACCGTGGACCGCATGGCATCTTGGGGCATGAACACCATCGGCAACTGGTCCGACCTCCGCATCTGTGACCTCGGCCGCATGCCTTTCTTTACCACCCTGCACGGCATCGGCATCGAGAACAGCATTCTGGGTATGCCCGATGTCTATGCCCCTGATTTCGAAGCACGTAATCTGCAAGGCATCCAAGCCACAGCCGGAAAATACAAGGACAGCAAAATGCTGGTGGGCTACTTCGTCGGCAACGAGCCCTCCTGGAGTCGCGATGAACTCCATCTGTGCCAGGTCATCCTCAGCAAAGATGACTCCACGCCGCTGAAACAGGCCCTCAAAGCCTATCTCGCCAAGAACGGTGACACCCCGCAATCACGCAAAGCCTTTGTCTTCGATTCCTTCGAGAAGTTCATCGCCATCACCATAAAGAATCTCCGTTCGGTGGACAAGCATCATCTTGTTCTAGGTATGCGTTTCGCCGCCGACTGTCCCGAGGAGCCTATTCTCCGCGTGTGCAAAAAGTATTTCGACATCTACAGTTTCAATTCCTACGGCCTTGAACCGCCCCGCGCCTATATTGCCGACATCACCCGCAAACTGGATCTCCCCATCATCATCGGAGAGTACCATTTCGGCACCATCGACCGCGGCCTGAGTATGTCGCTCATCCAGGTGCGCAACCAGGCGGAGCGCGGCATTGCCTACCGTCACTATTCCGAGCAAGCCTTTGCCTGCCCCAATATGGTGGGCATCTCGTGGTTTCAGTGGAATGACCAGGAAATTCTGGGCCGACGCGACGGCGAGAACTACAACATCGGCCTCGTAGATGTGACCGACCGCCCATACCCCTACATGGTGAAAGCCATCACTACCACCGCCAAAGACATGTACAAAGTGCATGACGGAACGCAAAAACCTTATACGAATCTATTGAAATCGGCAGTGAACTCGCTGCAGGTTCCCCAAATAAAATAAAAGAATCATGAAAACAATCGGATATTACATCGGCTTCCTGCTACTCGCCATCTCCACGCAGGCCGTCGCTCAAAGTTACAAAGTAGATGCCAATCGCGGACGTCTGCTGGATGCACAGGGCCACGAAGTATCCTTCTTCGGCTCCAACTACACCGCACCTTTTGCCCATTGCTACCGTATGCACAAGATGCGCGGACTGGACCAAAAGGAATCCATTGCCCGTGACGTTTACCACATGGTTCGCATGGGTTCCAACGCCTACCGCGTACACATCTGGGATGTGGAAATCAGTGACTCCATCGGCAACCTCGTACAGAACGATCATCTCGATCTCTTCGACTACATGCTCGACCAGATGGAACGCCGGGGCATCAAACTCACCCTCACCTGCATGGCTTACGGCGGCGACGGATATCCCGACGGGAACACACCCGGACTGAAAGGCTTTGCCATGAACTGCGACAAGTTCAAATGCACGTACAACGAACAGAGTATCCGCCAGCAGGCACGTTACCTGAAGCAGTTGCTGAACCATGTGAATCCCTACAACCACCGCCTCTACAAGGACGACCCGGACATCGTGGGATTCGAAATCATCAACGAGCCCAAGCAGAACGACCCCGACAAAGTGCCCCAGGTAGCAAGTTACGTCACCCGTCTGGCCAAAGCCATCCGCTCCACGGGATGCAAGAAACCCGTCATCTACAACGTATCAGAAAGCTACAAGATGATAAAGAGCTACATGGCAGCACCTATCGACGGAGTAGCCTTCCAATGGTACCCCTCCGGTCTGGTGAGCGGACATGCCCGTCAGGAAAACATCCTGCCGTTGGTGAGCCACTACACCATTCCGTTTCTGAAAGAGAAGAACTTCCTGCAGAAAGCACGCTGGGTGTATGAATTCGACGGTGCCGATGTGGGTGGAAGCTATCTCTATCCCGCCATTGCCCGCGCCTTCCGCGAAGCCGGATTCCAGTGGGTCACTCAGTTTGCCTACGATCCCTTCTGGATGGCAAACAGCAACACAGATTATCAGACCCACTATCTGAATCTCATCTACACCCCGGCCAAGGCAGTTTCCTATCGCATCGCGGCAGAATCCTTCCGCAACCTCCCTCTGGGCAAAGGTTACGGTGACTATCCTGCGAACAACACGTTCGGCCCCGTCACGGTGGACTTCAAGAAAGACCTCAGTGTGATGAACTCCGATACCCTGCTGGCCTACAGCAACAACATACTGAACGAGCATTTAGCCATAAAACCGGAAGCGCTCCGCCACATCATGGGGCACGGAAGTTCTTCAGTAGTCAGCTATGACGGCACAGGTACCTATCTGCTCGACCGCATCGAACCGGGTATCTGGCGTCTGGAAATCTACCCCGATGTACTTTGGCTCAACGACCCCTTCGGCACCCCTTCACCTGACCGTGACGTTGCCGAAATCCAAGCCAACCGGAGGAACATGCAGATAAGTCTGCCCGAGCTCGGCAAGGATTATCTCTACGAAGCCTGCACGCTGAATGACGGACAGAGCGGCATCGCAACCGACGGCAAGATAAGCGTACGTCCCGGCGTATGGATACTCCGCCATCCCGGCAAAAAAGACATTTCCGTTTCTAAAGTCCGCCGGATGAACGGTTATGAGGTCAGTGAATACTACGAGTGTCCCTCCAACGTAAAGGAGGCACAAGTGGTGATGAACGTTCCCGAATCGCACGAAACAGGCAAGGACCTGCTGCTCACGGCATCCGTCATCGCTCCAAGCGACATAGACTCCGTGACATGGGTAGGCGGACTGAAAAACAAGCAGACCTTCCGCTTTCCTATGCGCAGCACCGGAATAGGTTTTGACTATGAGGCCACCATCCCGGGAAAGATAATGGAAGAAGGAATACTGGAATATTCCATCGTAGTGCACACCCGTCAGGGTTCCACGACCTTCCCTTCACAAATTTCTGCCGACCCTCAAGTCTGGAATTTCTATAGCAAAGCCCGGTACACCACTTCCATCGTATCTGCCGATGCTCCACTGGAAATATTCAATGCCGCCAAAGGTTTCGACAAGGTAGAAGCACGCGAACAGCTTCATTCCGTCATCAGCTATTTGCCGGAATGCATCCGGGTGAGCACTGCCGCACAGAAAGATACCAAGGAAGACCCGGCCGGTCTGCTGCTCCTGGCTCAAGACAAAATTGACTGCCGAGCTGCCGACGGCTCATCTTTCAGCAAGATAAGAATTCAATTTCTCCATCCGCAGAAAGGAACGACAGTAAAAGTACAGGCAGCCGACAAGAACGGCAGTCTGTGGGAAATCTCCCTTACATTGGGGGATGAACAGGTCTATGAAATTCCTGCATCAGCCATGAAAGAAACAGAGTACCAACCTGTCCGGCCTTCTTATCCGCCTTTCGCCTTTCCCGAATGCCACTGCATCGCAAACGGAAAATCCGTCAGTCTGAACGAAGCAATCACTCTGTTCGTCCTGTTGCAACCGGACAAACAGAATACCAGTTTTGAAATTCAAAAAGTAGAACTCACAAAATGAAAAGAACGACCGTACACCATCGACAAACCAGGCATATCTGCCTCCTGTTTCTTTTGCTGCTGACAACAGTCACAAAATCGCTGGCAGCAAATCAAAGCATTGCCGAACTCTTCGGTCAAAACTATTGGGGCAATCTGAGAAATATCAATCTGGGCAGCCATGCCTTTCTGGTATCGCACATACTGGAGGACAAGACCGGCATGATATGGGTGACGGCCGACAACGGGCTGTTCAGCTACGACGGTTATCATGTACAGTCTTATCCGACGACACAGAAACTTGGCTTTCTCTTTACCTCATGTCTGGAAGGAGACAACCTGGTACTAGGGAATGACGAAGGCATCTCAGTATTCGATATCAAAAAGGAAAAGCTGATTGACAACCTTACAAATCTGAAAGTCGGTGAAACCCGCTATCTTGCGAGCTACCAAGGCAAAGTCTGGTTCTGTACCAATAAACTCGGACTAGCCAACTGGACCCCCTCTACACAGAAAGTCCATGTGGAATTACCTTCACTAAAGGAAACCGTTTACAATATTCTGGGCGTGGGCGACAACCTCTACATTTCCACATCCACAGGAGTAGCCGTCTGGAACATCAGCAACCGCAAGCTTTCCAACCTGAAGATGCCGGTTCTCGACAAAAAGCTGTTCATCAATATCCTGTACTATGATGCCAAGTTAAACTGTATCTGGATAGGTTTGGAAGGATCTCTGTGTTGTTATCACTTGACATCAGGAGTTGTGGAACGCATAAGCGGAGTTCCGGAAACTACCTACAAAACCATTGTAAAGGATAAGGACGACCTGCTTCTTGGAACCGACAACGGACTCATCATCTACAATCCGGAACAAAGGACACATTCACTGATCCTGCACGATTCACGAAACAGCAATTCGCTGGCAAGCAATATCGTATGGGGCTTGTTCAAAGATTCGAAAGACAATATATGGATGGGTACCGACAGAGGAGTAACCTACAAGCCACACAACTCTGTCTCAACGGACATACGCATATCTTCCTTTACCAAACAAAACGACGGAAATCTTTTCACTTTCATTTATAAGGACAGAAAGGACCGCTTTTGGCTGGGCGGAGTGAACGGACTCATCCTTCTTAAAAACAAAGGGAACGAATTCTATGGAGATATCTGGTTCCAAAGCAGTAAAAAAGACAAATGGATTTCCCATAACCGAGTCAGATATATATATGAAGATCGGGACGGAGCAATCTGGGTAGCTACTGATGGAAGCATCCTACGCTATAACGAACAGCAAGAACGTCTGGAACACTACACCATCACCGACATGACCGGCAAGTACAATGCCAACTGGGCCTACGGAGTAGATGAAGACCGCTTCGGAAACCTGTGGATTCCCACCTATTCGGGCGGACTGTTCATCGTGAACAAAAAAGACCTTCTTGCAAACGGTCCTTCCAAAACTTACAAAGCAAAAAAGCACCTGTCGCCAAACAGCAGCCGCAATCCCAACGGGGGTGACAATGTCTACTTTGCTCTGGAAGACAACGAAGGCTATATATGGGCAAGCGCGAACAACGGAAGAGGAATGTGCCGGATTAACACCCGCACTTTTGCCATTACCTATATAGATATCTTCGCACAGATGCGTGACAATCCCACACGAATGGAACACATGCTGTTCGATGCAAAAGGAGATGTCTGGTTCTCTGCCGGACAAAAAATCGGACGGGTGGACCGCCGGAGTCTGAAAGTAATGATTCTGAAAGACTCCCAGATATCCAATGAATCAGTGGACGCTTTCGGTTATGAAAACGGCCATCTCTGGTTTTCGACAAGCAATTCCATCTATTCCATGGATTGCCAATCATTGCACTTCAACAGCATTTCCAACTCGAACATCCAGTACCAGTCCCTCCTGTGTGTGACCGACAAGAATACGGTAATTCTAGGTGGCAACGATGTGCTGACTTTCATTAACCCGCAACTGTTCTATCAGAATTCAACAAGACAGAACCGAATATATATCACAGCCATCTATAATGACAACAAGAGACTACAACCTGAGGAAGACTTCAAAGGCTGCAGTTCCAGATTCATGAAACATATCGTACTCGGGCCCGACAAGCAGAACGTAATCATCGAACTGTCCGACCTCACTTACAGTCCCGATATCAACCGCTATTCCTACCGCATACTCGAATTGAACGACCGCAAATGGACAAAACTCAATGCTGGAGAAAACCGTATCGACCTCCACCAACTGGGTTATGGAAGCTACACTCTCCAGCTGCGCAACGGTGACAATAAAGATGCAAGTATCACGGAATACATCATAGAGATGGAATCCCCCTGGTATCTGACAGGATGGGCTTATGCCCTTTATATGTTGCTGTTCCTGGGATGCGTGTTCTACATATTTTATTACATACACAAAAAGAACGAGCGGAAGCTGGAAAAGCTGAAACAAAAACAATCCTTGGAACTGTCACAAATGAAGATGGATTTCTTCACAAACATAGCCCACGAGCTCAAGACACCGCTCACGCTTATCATTGCGCCACTAAGCCGCCTGCTGCCCGATTGCAAGGACGAAAAGATAAAAGCCCAACTCTCACTGATCAACGAGAATGCCATGAACCTGAATATCCTCATCCACAAGATTCTCGACTTCAAGCGAATGGAATACAACGAAAACGACGTGCTCATTCGTTCACATATTGAACTGGTATCCTTTATCCGGAAAATTGTACTGTCCTATTCCGAATCCATGCAATATGATAAAATACAATTTATGTTCCTGTCCAAGGAAGATACTCTTTGGGCAAATCTGGATTACCTGAAGATTCATTCCATTGTCACCAACCTGATTTCCAACGCTGCAAGATTTGTCAACAAAGCAAATGGAAAGATAGAAGTAACTCTAAAGAAAGAAGCAGACAATGTGGTAATCACCGTGCAAGACAACGGATGCGGCATCCAAAACCATGAAAAGAATTTCGTATTTCTCCGATTCTATCAAGCTGCCGACAACAAAAAGAAAAGAGAAGGCAGCGGAATAGGACTTTATCTGGTAAAGAAATATGCCGATCTTCATCAAGGCTCCATCAACATGGAAAGCGAAATAAACAAAGGAACTACATTCACAGTCAGTATCCCCTTGACAGGAGAAAATGCCATAGAGAAAAAAGACAGCGCTGAACAGCAGGAAAAGGCCCGAACCAAATCCGTCACCTACCCCAAGCTTCTCATTGTGGATGACAATGAGGAAATTCTATCCTTTCTGGCACAGACATTCTCCAAAGATTTCATTTGCCTGAAAGCTTCCAACGGAAAGGAAGGCTATGACATGGCCACCAGAGAAATACCCGACCTTGCCATCATTGATGAAATGATGCCGGTGATGAGTGGCCTGGAACTCTGCCGCCTGATTAAGGAAGACAGCAAACTGAATCTCATGTCGCTCATCATGCTGACTGCCAAGGACGAGCGTGAGACCGAACTCCAAAGTATTGAAATAGGTGTTGATGCGTTCGTGGCAAAGCCTTTTGATGTGGACAAGCTCATCATCAAAGTAAAACAGCTGATTAATGCCCATGAAAAAGTGAACAAGATGATTCGATTGGAACAAACCACGGCACCCATCACTCAGAAGAAATCCGAAGAACTGTCCTATGATGAAAAATTCCTGGCCAAGCTTTCCAAGATAGTGGAGGACCAGATTACCGACCCGGACTTCAATGTCACCCAACTAAGCAGTGCAATGGCTATAGACCAAAAGCAACTCTACCGCAAGCTGAAAGCACTGATGGGTGTCACTCCCGTCAACTTCATCCGCCAGATACGTTTGAGAAAAGCTGCCTCTCTATTGGAGCAAAACAAGTTCACCGTATCCGAAATCATGTACATGGTGGGCTTCAACAACCAGGCTTATTTCTCTAAATGTTTTCTATCGGAATTCGGAACCACTCCCACTGAATACGCACAAAAGAACAAGAATTCAGAATCCTCGTAGAAACGGGGATTCCACAAAGTTATTTTGTCTTTTTTGTGATAGCTAATGTCCATTTTATTTCGCCATTTTAAAATTGAAACACATAATTTTGTAATGTTGTTTTTAACTTTAAATTTAATGAAGATGGACAAAAAAGAATTTCCAGGTTCACAGAGTGGACCACAATCTGCACGAACAAACAGCACGCAGATTATCTCCAAAACTTTCCTATTACTCATGTTCTTGTTAAGTACGACATTAGGATTTGCACAACAAATCAACGTTAGCGGTGTAGTACTCGACGAACAATCCGAACCAATCATTGGTGCGGCTGTCAAAGTTGCCGGACAGGCAACGGGTACAATTACCGACGTAGACGGCAAGTATTCTCTCGAAGTGAATGCCAATGCAACATTGGAGTTCTCATATGTAGGATACCAGCCCATGAAAGTAGCTGTAAGAGGACAGAAAAAGATTAACATCACGATGCGTGAAGATGTACGCACACTAAATGAAGTCATCGTTACAGGATACGGTTCAGTATCCAAAAAGAACTTGACTACATCTATTGCCAAAGTAAAAGCTGACGACGTCATCAAGACAGCGACCTCCAATATGTCGCAAATGTTGATGGGACGTGCAGCCGGTCTGCAGGCAACCATGTCGAGTGCACAGCCGGGTGGCGGTATCAATGTTACCATCCGTGGCGGTGGCGATCCTATCTATGTAGTGGATGGCGTTGTCATGCCTTCATCCTCATTAGAAAGTGCATCAGGAGGTACCACAACCGTCATGCCATCCAGTGTAAACCGTTCCGGTCTGGCTGGTTTGAACCCCGATGATATAGAATCTATCGAGGTGTTGAAAGATGCATCTGCATCCATCTATGGTTATGGAGCTGCCAACGGTGTAGTTCTCATCACTACCAAAAAAGGTAAAGAGGGCAACTTGAAAGTCACTTATGACGGTGCGATGAGTTATACCACGAACTATAAGTATCTGGATATGCTCGACTCACAGGATTATATGAATTATGCCAATACATTCAAGAAAGAGCTTTACATGTACAAGAATGGTATGGGTATCTATGGAGGCAAGACCTATGACAACGGAAGTGCCGATGCCTATTCAGCCTCAGAAATCTCAGCAGCCACTACAACCAACTGGCGCGACATGATTCTCCGTGACGGAAGCACTTCCAGTCACAACATTACCATTCAGGGTGGTACTCCCAAACTGCAATATTATCTGTCCGGTAACTATTATTATCAGAAAGGTTCCGTACAAAACTCTGCCATGGAGCGTTTCACTCTCCGCAGCAACGTGGCTTCACAGCTCACCAGCTTTGCCAAACTGACCACCACCCTCAACTACAACAAGAACACGAACCACAACGGTTCTGTAGGTGGTTCCTCCAATGGACGTGGTTCACAGGCCGACGGTTCTCTGGCTGCCGCAATGACCTATTTGCCGACTCTTCCTATTTATGATTCAACCGGCGCTTACACCTGTTTCCTGACAGTACCTAACCCAATCGGCATGCTGGATATGACAGATAAGACATTAGGCGAAGGTTTCAATATGAACTTCACATTGGATATCGACATCATTAAAAATATGTTGAAGGCTAGAGGACTTTTCGGTTATAACCGTGAAACATCCGACCGTTACGTTTACATTCCAACTACAACTTACTATGACCAGATCATGGGTCAAAGCCGTGGTAGTACGCAGCACGCATTCCGTGACAACAGTACCTTGGAAGGCATGCTGATGTTCAACAAAGGATTTGGCGAACTGATGAATTTGGATGCCGTAATCGGAATGGGACGTTACGTAAACCATTCAAACGGAATAGGAGTCACTTATACAGATATCAACGATATCATCAATTATACAGACTTGAGTGCAGCAACGGGAACAATTTCCCCGTCTTCCTACAAGACTTCGGATGAGAAACGTTCACAATTTGCACGTTTCAGTGCCGACTTCCTCGACAAATACGTCATCGCCGGAACCCTTCGTCGTGATGGTACAGATAAATTCTTCAAAAGCAAGAAATATGCGTGGTTCCCATCCGTATCTCTGGCATGGAAGATCTTCAACGAAGACTTCATGAAGAACATCACTTGGGTGAATATGCTGAAACTCCGTGCATCTTACGGTGTAACCGGCAACGATAACTTAGGTACATCACTTTATGGTGCTTACGGTGCTTATAATAATTATGTAGAATTCAGTAACAATACAAACAAGTACGTTCCTATTAAATTGGAAGGCGAAGATTATCCGAATGTAACATGGGAGAAGACAGTTATGAAGAATATCGGTCTTGACTTCTCTATATTCAAGGATCGCATCAGCGGCAGCTTCGACTATTTCTGGAATGATATCACCAACATGCTGGGATATGCCAATTCCAACGGTTTGTCCATGTTTGCTACCTATCCTATCAACGGAGCCCACCTTCGTCGTTACGGTTGGGATGCCAGCATTACAACAAAGAACATCGTATCCAAGGAATTTACCTGGAACTCCACTCTGACCCTGTCACATTACAATTCCATCTGGAAAGAAAGAATGCCGGGATATGACTACACGGAATATCAGAAACAAAAAGACGAGCCTTATGCAGCCCTTTATTTCTACCGTACAGGAGGATTGGTAAATGCCGACAAGAGCAATATGCCATCCTATCAGCCTGCAGCCTATCAACAGCCGGGATGTCCAATTCTTAAGGACTTGAACGGAGACGGAAAGATAACTGTTGCCGATGTGGATTGTGTGAATGTAGTACCATCTCTCTACTGGGGCTTGGACAACAACTTCACCTATAAGAACTGGGACTTGGATATCTTCATGTATTCACAGCTCGGATTGAAAAAATACAATTACATCAACAGCTGGATATCCCCATCGGAACTGGCTAACCAGACCTCCAACGAATCCAAGTACGTAAGTGATGTATTCTCAACATCAAATCCTACAGGAACCAAACCGGGTATTGCTTATTATATGGCAAATGTCAGTTTGCCGGGAAATGCAGGAACTGATGTCGGTTATGAAAACGCATGGTTCATCCGTGTCCGTAACATTACATTAGGCTATACTTTCAATCAGAAGAATCTCGGTTCCTTAGCCAAATATGTTAATTCTGTCCGCTTATATGCCGATGTACAGAATCCGTTCTTGATCACTCCGTTCACTTGCTACGACCCAGAGGTCTACACCGGCGGCAATTACAAAGGTGGCAAGGCTGAGTATCCTATGACACGTTCCTATTCTTTAGGATTAAAATTCACGTTCTAATCTAAAATTATTGACACACCATGAAAAGAAATATAATTTTTGCTGCCTTGGCCGTTGCCGGTCTGATGTTGAGCAGCTGCGAAAACGATTTTAATGCGAAGATATACGGAAGCTTGTCCACAACAAACTTCCCGTCTTCGGAAAGCGATTACGAAAACTACATGATGGACTGCTATGTTCCTTATTGCATCAAATGGACATACACTCTTTCTTCTCAGACTCATAACTTCTATGTTCCCGAAGGCAGTATTGTCCGTCTTTTAGATGGAACATCCGACTACTGCGCACCTTGGGTATTAGGAGGTTCTTGGGGTGACAGCTGGAAAAAGCTTACCTCAGGCTCTTTTGAAGATATGAAGTACTACACACGTGCTTATAGCGGTTATCCTGAGGATTTTGGGAAAACCCGTGACGTAACTGTCATGACCAAAATCATCGGAGTCTTGGAAAATGCTCCGGAGTCAAAACTGAGTGCAGCCAAAAAGGCTCAATTCTTAGGTGAAGCACGTTTATGCCGTGGCTTGATGATGTACTACCTGATGCAGTACTTCGGCCCAGTTCCCGTTATTGTAGACCCAGCCAAAGTTGGCGATGAAGAAAGTGAAAAGAATCTTACACGTCCTACTCTCGATGCCTATACTCAGTATATCACTGATGACTTTGAATTTGCTGCCAATAACGTTCCAGAAAAGCAGTCTCAAAAAGGTCGTTACACAGCCGACTATGCACGTTTCTGCCTCATGCGTCACTATTTAAATGAAGGTTACCACATGAATGGTTATTACCAGAAAGCAGCTGATCTTTTCAGTAAATTCACGGGAGGATACAAGCTTTATACTGATGGAACGAACCCTTACGCCGACCAATTTAAAATTGCACATAAGTTCAATTGTGAAGTCATTATGGCTGTATCATGCAGCACAGGGGCAACAGGTACAGGTACTCAAGGTAATTTTAACCCTTGGTCATGGTATTTTGTTCCGAAAGCCAGCAAAGTAGATCCGAACGGCAATCCTACACCATTTTATTACCAAGGTGGCGGTTGGGGACAATGCTTCAATATTGATCCACAATACTACAAGACATTCGAAGACGGTGACTTACGCAGAGAAACCATACTGACCTCTTATTATAACACCCAAAATAAGCTTGTCGGTCCAAGTGACATAGGAAATTTGTGGGATGGATATATCGTGAACAAATATCCGATTGAAACAGCTACCAGCTTCCAGGGAACAGACTTCCCGTTGGCTCGTTGGGCAGATGTCCTGTTGCTCTATGCAGAGGCTCTGACACGTGCAGGCAATTCTGTAAACGCCACTGCCATTGATTGTGTGAACCAAGTACGTGCCCGTGCCGGACTTGCCAAACTTACATCGGACAAGACGTCCTCCACGAGTAACTTCCTGGATGCCATCCTTGCAGAACGCGGACATGAATTGATGTACGAAGGATGCCGTAAGGTCGACTTGATTCGTTTCGGCAAATACTATACTACAATGAAGGCTTATGGACGTACTCCATCCAGTGAATACTTCCCGATTCCGAACTATGCAATCGACCAGGCAACTGCTGCCGGAAGCACTCTGGATCAGTATTTCTATACATCCAATTACGACGGACCAACTAAGTAATCATATATTTAGTGTCAAGGTAAAATGATTGTTGGGTACTCTCCAATCGTTTGGAGAGTACCCTTTTTTATATCTTCGCACTTACTAAATTATCAAACTATTTATGAAAAGAACAATTCTACTAGGTATTGCTACAGCATTGAGCCTCACCCTCAGTGCACAAAGCTCTGATTTCAAAATGGGTACATCCAAGTCTCCCGACGGAAGCACTTGGACACTCGATGCTCAAAGTTTATTACACAACGGAAAACGAATCATCCCTGTAATGGGTGAAATTCACTATACCCGCGTTCCGGAAAGCCAATGGCGCACGGAACTGCTACGCATGAAAGCAGGGGGTGTGAATGTGATTGCCAACTATGTGTTCTGGATTCACCATGAGGAACTGGAGAACCAATACGACTGGAGCGGCAACCGCAATCTGCATAAGTTTGTTTCACTCTGCAAGGAACTTAATCTTCCTGTTATTCTCCGTATAGGCCCCTTCTGCCATGGAGAAGTTCGTAACGGAGGCATACCGGAATGGGTAATCCAACAAAACTATAAAATCCGCACCACAGAGCCACATTTTCTGGCTAAAGTAGAAAACTGGTACCGGCAAGTTTATACCCAAGTGCAAGGTATGCTATGGAAAGACGGCGGTCCCGTCATCGGCATTCAATTGGACAATGAATTCAGCGGTCCATGGAATTACTTGATGACCCTCAAAAACATCGCCCGGGAAATCGGTCTCGACACACCCATTTACACTCGCACCGGATGGCCACTGCTAAGCACACCGGCTGCCTACGGCGAAATAATACCCTTGTACGGAGATTACAGCGACGGCTTTTGGAACCGTGAACTTACCGATATGCCAGGGGATTATCGCAACTGTTATTTCTTTAAATCCTATCGCGGCTCTACGGTAATAGCAACCGAACAACTGAAAGGACAAAAGAAGGAAGATGCCAAGGGTGAACTCTCTTATCCGTTCCTGACATGCGAACTGGGTGGCGGCATGATGACAAGTTATCATCGTCGCATCTATATCCATCCGATGGATATCTATGCCACAGCACTCGTGAAAGTAGGCAACGGCAGCAACTTGCCCGGATACTACATGTATCACGGCGGAACCAACCCCGAAGGAAAACTGACGACTCTCAACGAGATGCAGCGCACTTTGGTAACCAACTACAATGACCTGCCGATGAAGACCTACGATTTTCAGGCACCCATCGGTGAATTCGGACAACTGAACGAACAATACCACATGCTCCGCAATCTGCACATGTTTCTACAGGATTTCGGTGAAGAACTTGCAACGATGAACCCATCATTCCCCGTAGCGGAAGCTCCCAATTATGACTGGGACGGAGGTCTTCGCTGGAACTACCGAAGCAACGGTCACAGCGGCTTCATCTTCGTGAACAACTATCAGCGAATGAAAACTCTTACGGACAAGACGAACGTTACCTTCACAGTACCAATAGATGGCAAGGACTTATCTTTCCCATCAAAGAAAATAACGATCCCTTCAGGTGAAAGCTTTTTCATCCCGTTCAATATGAATTTGAATGGTACAAATCTGAAATATGCCTTGGCACAGCCACTGACTAAAATAGAAAGCAACGGCGTCACTATTTACTTCTTCAAGCAATTGAAAGGAATACCCGCCGAATTCGCTTTCGACTCATCCGTCAAAACTTTAAAAGCCGGAACAGGAATTGCTTTCGCTGTAAACAAGAAAACACAAATCATTCTGCTGGATGAACAGACAGCTCTCAACTGTTGGAAAGGAAATTGGGCAGGAGAAGAGCGTATCTTCCTCAGCAAAGGCAGTCTCACTTACGACCACAACAGCCTTGCCGTTGAAGATAACACATCTGATTTCGACATATCTGTATTCCCTGCACCTCAGGAAATTTCTTATAATGGAACAGCCATAAAAGCACAGAAAAACGGGATTTTCAGTCATTATCACATTGCCACAGGATTACCTGTAACAAGTAATGTTGCTTTGACAAAGAAACAAGACGCCGGCTCTTTAAGAACAATCACTCTGGGCATTGCCAAAGCTGCCGAAGAACCCAAAGACGAAGATTTCGACCAGGCAGCCGTATGGACATTCGATATGCCCAAAACACAGGCTGCAAACCAGCGCGCACTGCTCACCGTGAACTATAAAGGAGATGTAGCTCGTCTTTATGACGGTAACAAGTTTCTGGACGATAATTTCTACAACGGCCGCCCGTTCTTGTATGACTTGAATCGGCTTCCATCCTCTACCAAGGAATTGAGTCTTAAGATTCTCCCCTTACAAAAAGATGCACCTATTTATATCCAGAAGGAATTCCAGTTCGATATGAACGGCCAGCCAAGCATGATAAAGGATGTCAGTGCACAAATCACTTATCTGAATAAGATTGAACTGAAAGTGATGGCACCCAAAAACATTTCCTTTGCCAAAGGAGCCGATATCAGTTGGACTACCCAATATGAACAGGAAGGCCGTAAGTTCTACAATGAAAAAGGCGAACAAAAAGAATGTACGGCCCTGATGCAGGAACTGAGAATGAACACCATCCGCCTGCGCGTATGGGTGAACCCGAAGGATTACTGGAGCAGTAAGGAGGATATGCTGACACTTGCCAAAAGAGCCGATGCTCTGGGCATGGGCGTAATGGTGGACTTCCACTACTCCGACAATTGGGCCGATCCGGGCAAACAAATCATTCCCGCTGCCTGGAAAGACTACAGCTATGAACAAATGAAGGAAGCCGTTGCCAAGCACACTCGTGAAACCCTGCAACTGCTGAAGGACAATAACATTTACCCCACTTGGGTTCAAGTGGGCAATGAAACCTCCCACGGAATGCTTTGGGATATGGGAAACAACCACAAGAATATGGAACAGTATGTGGGCCTCAACAATGCAGGTTATGATGCAGTTAAGTCTGTCTTTCCACGCACCATCTGCATTGTGCATTTGGACAATGGCTTTGATGCACAACTTTATAACCGCGTATTCGACGGCATGAAGCAATACGGAGGCAAGTATGATCTCATCGGTATGTCACTCTACCCCTATTGGGCAGCAAAATCCGACCCGATGCTCACTGCCGACAAGATTCTGAAAGACTGCATGAACAACATCACTGCGTTATATAAAAAATACAAGAAAGAATGTATGATTGTAGAAACCGGCACTCAAGTAGATACCCCGGAAAGCAGTAAAGCCTTCATGATGAATCTGATGAAAGAAGCCAAAGCCAATCCTCATTGCAAAGGAGTTCTATATTGGGAACCTGAATGTGAAAGCGGATACGAATTGGGATCCTTTAAAGACGGTCGCGCTACCATCGCACTGGATGCATTCAAATAAATAATAGATAAATCTCTTCCATGCACTGCAATCATAGGGAATAAAGCCCTATCTTTGTAGTGCATGGTTTTTTTATGGGAGAATACAAAAATGAATAAAGAAGAAAGAATTCAGAAAAGACTCGATTACCTGAAGCAAAATGGGAGCTTGAAACAACTGCGAATTTTTTTGGAAAAATGCGTGAAAGACTATCCCGATGAATATTTCTTTTTGTCAGAACTCACTCCGGTTTACAATAATCTGGATATGCCTGACAAAGCTCTGGAGGTATCCAAGAAAGCCTATCTCATGGCATCCGATGATGTTTGGGTGAAACGTAAATATTGCTTGGCACTGATAGGAAAGGAATACTCTAAAGAAACCATCCCTCTCCTCGATGAAATATTGGAAAGACCTCTTGAACAAATAGCTTACGATGAACACGGCGAAGGTATGAGGTATGCAAAATCCATTAAGAACGATTCCCGTTTCTTAAAAGGTCTTGCTCTGGAACAACTCGGAGAATTCACTAAAGCCAAACAATGTCTTGAGGAACATCTCGCCAACCGCCGACAAGGCATATACAGTGATTATACGAAAGCACAAGTGCAGAAACACATTAAATCATGCGAAGCAGGACTTGAACGCCCGTAGAAGTTAATCGTTTCTTTCAAAAGATTGGCTGTACTTCTTCCGCAGGACCTTCGGTAATCCTGCCACCACAAGACTATAGGACTCTGTGATGCACTGTTGCACCAAAGAAGCGTCGAGCTGTTCCAGATAAAGATCGTTCCAGTGGATTTTATTCATGTGATAAGCAGGACGCACTCCCTCATATTGCTCTCTGAGCGATGCTCCCCTCTCAGGAGACAGCTTCACTGCGATGCGAGGTTCGGGAGCATCCAACTGCATCATCAGGAACCACTTTCCTTCCACACGAAAAGTAATCCAATTCTCTGCAAACAAGTCTTCCGTGACATGTTCCAATGCCAAGGCAAATTCTCTGACAGCTTCTATATTCATAATGACAATTATTTATATTATAACAAAGTTATCATTTTTTATTTTTATATCTTTGTAAAATTATGAAGAAACTTTTATTATTTATTTTTCTGAGCTGCTTTGCATGGAGCATGGCTGCTCAAAAGGAATTCCACCTTTCGCATGGTCCTTATTTACAGGAAGTAACGGGTGATGGCGCTACTGTAGTGTTCCTTACCTCCGGAAATTCTTTTTCCTGTGTGCAACTGAAGCCACATGGGGCCGATGACAACCTGGCCGTAAGCTGCTATTCGACCAAAAACGGATTGAAAGAGGCTTTTAATACATTCAATGCCATAAGATTGGAGAACCTCACCCCCGGAAACCGATACGATTACCGAATCGTCTCGAAAGAGATGCTGTCCTTCCAACCCTATAAAATCATTTACGGAGACAGTATAACATCACAGTGGTACACATTCTCTACCGTATCCCCACAAAAGAAAGGTGCATCCATCTTCATTACCAGTGACATGCACAATGATTCGGGGAAACTGGAAAAACTGCTGAATCTCGCGGATTATAAAACATGTGATGTCTTTCTTTACGCCGGTGACATGTTGAGCTACATAGACAATGCCGAAGAACCTTTCCATGCCTTCATCGACACTAGCGTGAAACTGTTTGCCTCCTCCATTCCTTTTGAAGGAGTGAGAGGAAATCATGAAACGCGCGGATGTCTGGCACGCAATTATCCCAGCTACTTTCCAAAGCAAGACGGAAAGATTTACGGTTCCTATCTGTTAGGTGATGTTATGATTGTGATGCTGGACAGTGGTGAAGACAAAGCAGATAACCATAAAGTCTATGCAGGACTGACAGACTTTGATTCCTACCGTACGGAACAGGTTGAATGGCTCAAAGCCTTGATAAAGACCAAAGAATACAAGAAAGCCAAATACCGCATCGTCGTTTCACATTTTCCATTGATCATGGACGAGAAGTACAAAAGCGAAAAGACATGGTCCGGTTGGGAAGATGCCATCCGCAAATTCCTGCCCGTCCTGAACAACGCCAATGTGGATTTGCTTGTATCCGGTCACACCCATCGCTTTGCCTATCATAAATCCGGATCCGAAGGCAACACATTTCCCATATTGGAAGAAGGGGCCGTCTGCGCAACACGATTGGAATTACACGACGGCAAAATTCATCTGAAAGTCATCGACACGGAAGGGAAAATATTAATGAATTCGGAAGTAACGAAGAAGTAACAAAAAATATTGCAAAGGGCTGACGGATGAAGGGCTGTACCTTTATTTCCAATACAAAAAGTTTGCCTTGGGTACCCTACACCAGAAAGTGCTGAGTATCAGGAAACTCTGGTGACAGGACGAAATTGGCGCAGTGGTGAAGGGTACTTTCACCTATTTAAATGGAAGAAATTCTCCTGCAAATTGATGGCCTTTTCGTATAAGAAAGATAGTATATTGGATATGGATAAATAGTCAATCCTCCAAGGATTTGAAGCAAATTCCGGCAAGGGGTCAGTTACACCACCTAACTACGTTGATTAGCATAGCTAACTAACGAAAGTACGATAGCCAATTGACGTGGTTTCTGTCGGTCAAACTGTCTTTAAGAAATCCAAGTACACTTTTCATATACGGTGCTGACCGAATAATTATCTGGTGCATAGCAGACAATTGTACGGTGGTAGGCAGATGATTATCCGCTATGCGGCAGATGAGTTTTCGATCGAGAGGGTGCCCCAATTTCGTCCTGTCACCAGAGTTTCCTGATACTCAGCACTTTCCGGTGTAGGGTACCCAAGGCAAACTTTTTGTAATAGAAACCGGGAATTAGTAGCTCTCATTTGCCAACTAATTCGTATCTTCGCATGTGTAAAAACAATACTTAATCAAATACTCCCGGAATAATGAAAATTTGGGAATATTGTAGTTAAAACTACAGTAAAAAAAAGGAACAATGAAAAACAATTATGTAACAAAACTGTTTATTACTATTCTGGCATGCTCATTTGGGCTCAACACCCTCCAGGCACAGGAACAACCTTCCGTATTCGACACGAGCATCAACAATGTTGAAATGGGTACCGACTTGAATCAACCACTGGCTTTCAGTTGGAAAATTAATTCCACGCAAAGAGGTTTCCACCAATCGGCCTACCAAATCATCTTGTCGGATAAAAACGTGACGGTTTGGAATAGCGGAAAAACACAAAGTTCTGAATCGGTCTTGATACCCTATAACGGCAAGGCATTGGAAGCGGCTACCTCCTATTCATGGAAAGTCCGCGTATGGTCGGCCTATGGCATTGCTTCGGAATGGAGTAAAGAAAGAACATTCACCACAGGACTTACAACTGAAAAAGACTGGCAGGGTGCCGGCTGGATTGCTTTGCAAAAAGACCGGGCCGACTGGTATGTGGTTCCTGCCATTCATTTTCCGCATGTCAAGGATAAAATCAAGGACAAAGACTTCGGAACTTATCTGTTGCCGAAATTCAGAAAGACTTTCAACGTAAAGAAAAAGATAAGCAAGGCCCTGGCTTTCGTTTGCGGATTGGGGCAATTCGACTTCAGCCTCAACGGGACAAAAGTCGGAAATGATTTTCTTGATCCCGGATGGACAAAATATGATAAGGAAGCTCTCTATGTCACTTTCGACGTGACTGACAAAATCCGCACCGGCATGAACGAAATAGATGTAATGCTGGGAAACGGTTTCTATAACATTCCAAGGAGAAGTTATTTCAAACTGTTAGGTTCCTTCGGGGCCCCGAAACTAAAGATGCTGCTCCGGCTGCAATATGAAGACGGAAAGACGGAATTCATCGTGACCAATAAAACTTGGGAAGCCGCTTCCTCGGCCATTACCCGTTCGAGTATCTACAGCGGAGAAGATTATGATGCCACCAAAGAACAGATGCCTTGGCAAAAAGCCGTTGTAACTTCTTATCCCGGCAAACTGAAATCTCAACTGAATCCGCCAATAAAGGTTCGTGATAAAATCGTAGTGAAACGAAAATTCAAGAATGCCAAAGGAGAATGGGTGTATGACTTGGGACAGAATTTCTCGGGTATTATCCAAGTAAAGATGAAAGGAGCAAGAAACCAATGCATCACATTCCGCCCTGCCGAACTATTGAACCCCGACAGCACAGTGAACCAAAGTGCAACAGGCGATTATACATTCACCTATACACTGAAAGGTGAAGGCAGCAGTGAAGAATGGCAACCCCGGTTCAGCTACTACGGATTCCGCTACGTGCAGCTGGGGAATGCAGTACCTCAAGGAGTTTCCAACCCGAATAATTTGCCTGTTGTGGAAGAATTGGAAGGTCTGCACACATGCAGCTCTACTTCAGAGACGGGAACTTTCACTTGTTCCAACCAGCTCTTCAACAAAACGTATGAACTGATTGACTGGGCCATCCGGAGTAATATGGCAAGCCTGCTCACGGATTGCCCCCACAGAGAGAAATTAGGCTGGCTGGAAGAAGCACATTTGATGCAATACTCCATTCAATACCGATATGACATGTATCTGCTCTACAAGAAAATTACGGACGATATGGAGGCTTCGCAGGCAAGTAACGGAAACATTCCTACAATAGCTCCCGAATATGTACACTTTGCCAACGGTTTTGAAGACACTCCCGAATGGGGAAGCACCTTCATCATCTCCCCTTGGTATATATATAAATGGTATGGCGACAAGAGTCTGCTCGAAAAACATTATCCCGCTATGCAAAAGATGATAAAATATCTGGAGTCGAGGGAAGACAAAGACGGTATTGTGGCTTACGGTCTGGGCGACTGGTTCGATATAGGTCCGGAACGTCCGGGAGTGGCGCAACTCACATCCAACGGCGTGACTGCTACTGCCATCTACTATTACGATACCCGAATTATGGCCGATGCCGCCAAGTTACTAGGCAAACAAAGTGACTTTGAAAGCTACACGACAAAAGCCGAAAGCATCAAAGCGGCATTCAACAAACGTTATCTGAATGCTGAAGGCTACTACGACCGCAACAGTCAGACGGCCAATGCCATGGCACTATTCATGGGACTTGCTCCCCAAGACAAGAAAGAATCCGTTCTCCAACATCTGGTTCAGGACATCCGTTCACGGGGCAATGCCTTGACAGCCGGCGATGTGGGTTACAGATACGTGATACAGGCATTGAAAGACAACGGATATTCTCAAGTCATCAATGACATGAACAGCCGCTACGATGTACCCGGTTACGGATGGCAATTGGCACATGGAGCCACCGCCCTGACGGAATCCTGGCAAGCCTACGGATTTGTATCGAATAACCATCTGATGCTGGGGCACTTGATGGAATGGCTGTTCAACGGTATAGGCGGCATCAGTCAGACAGATTCCTCCATTGCATGGAAAGAAGTCTGCATCAATCCGCAAAGAGTAAACAGCGTGAATCATGCCGACACCTCCTTCGAATCCCCTTATGGTGTAATAACCTGTAACTGGAGACAGACGGAGAACCTCTACATTCTGGAAGTAACGATTCCGGCCAACAGCAATGCCATTGTACATCTGCCTACAGCGGATGCAGCCAAAGCGAGTGAATACGGAATGCCTCTGTCACAGGCAAAAGGTCTTGAGAAAATAGAAACCGTAAACGGTGAACTGCTAGTGAAAGTCGGTTCAGGACATTATCATTTCGAAGTGGAAAGATAACCGATACTCAAAAATAGGTATCAAGAATTTCCCAAAATACCTATTTTATGGGATTGTGCGGACATTCTCACCATAGTAATTTTGCACCCATAAATTCAATTAGAAAATATGGGTACATTAATTAACAAACTAGTCCTTGCATCTTTGTTGATGGGATGCTCAATAGGCACTTATACACAGGCAGCAGAAGTTGCTGCGGTAGAGACGGGAAAAAAGAGTGAAAACAATTTAAGAATCGGCGGTTACGGACAACTGGAGTATAACCAACAATTTTCATCTCAGACTCAGTATGCCGGGAAACTGGATCCACACAGGGTTGTACTTTTCATAGGATATCAGTTCTCTCCAACTATTCATCTAGTAAGTGAATTCGAAGTTGAACATGGCAACGAGTTCTATGTGGAACAGACTTATCTGAAATACAAGGTCAACAAGAATTTTCAATTGCGGGGAGGTGTCATGCTCATTCCCATGGGGCTTATCAATGAGTCGCACGAGCCTACCCGATTCAATGGAGTGAAAAGACCGTCCATCGACAATCTTCTGATTCCAACTACCTGGAGAGAATTAGGTATCGGTCTTCGTGGAAAGGACAACGAATCCGCCATCGATTATCAGGTATATATATTCAACGGATTCAATGGTTACGACACACAAACCCGACTTACTGGAAAAGACGGATTCAGAAAAGGACGGCAAAAGGCTCTGAACAGCTACATAACCTCTCCCAACCTCGCAGCAAAAATCAATTATGGAGGGATAAACAATCTAAACGTAGGGATTGCAGGATATTTTGGAAAAAGCCAGTCAAAAATGTTCGACAAACTCGACAAATCAGCTTCAGAGAAAAGAACCAAAGCCGACTCTACCACTGTCAACATTGCCATGATTGGCATTGATGCACAATATAAAGTGAAAGGATGGGAATTTCGAGGAGAATACATACATACTTTCATAGGGAACACCGAACAATACAATTCCTTCAACGGCAAGAAAAATGATTTGGGTTCGCAAATGATGGGATGGTATCTGGAAGCCTCCTACGACTTGCTCAGTACACATTACCTAGGCAAGAAAAAACTCGTTCCGTTCATAAGATATGAAAGTTACGATACTCACCACAAAGTATCGGGAATCACAAAAAATTCCGCTTACCAATTCGATGAGATCTGTGCCGGTATCGGCTTTTATCCAACAGAAAACGTAGCCTTTAAAGTGGATTATCAATGGCGCCACAACGCTCACGATTCCGCACTGAATGAAAACTGGTTCAATGCAGGCATCGGCTATGTCTTCTAAGCAAGCAATAAATGTTACAACTTTCCTTCATCGGCATAACTATAGAACGCACCGTCCGTGAGGACCAGATGATCCAGCAGACGGATATCCATCATCAGGCAGGCCTTTTGGATTTTGTCAGTAAGGCGGTCATCATCCATACTGGGACGGGTATTGCCCGAAGGATGGTTGTGACACACGGCTATGGTCGTGGCTTTCCTCAACAAAGCCTCGCGAAGCAGGCAGCGCACATCCACCAAAGCGCTGCTCAATCCTCCGGTACTCACCTTGAAAGTACTGATGACCTTATTGGCTTGATTGAGCATCAAAGCCCAACATTCTTCCACGGATGAATCACAGAGGATTGGATGGAAATGGTGGTAAATATCTTTAGAACAACGGATTTGCAGGCGTTCCTGAGGATCCGTTGCTTTTCTACGTTTTCCCAATTCCGATGCCGCCAGAATCGTGATAGCCTTGGCCGAACCTATTCCTTTATACCTGCACAAGTCGTCTACTGTGAGTTTACCCAATTCGTTCAGATTATTCCGGCAATCATTCATCACCCGCCGCATCAGTTCCACGGCACTCTCATCACAATTTCCGGAACCGATGAGAATAGCCAATAATTCGGCATCACTCAAGGCAGAGGTCCCGTGAAGCATCATTTTCTCGCGCGGACGGTCTTCTTCCGCCCACTGGTTGATATTCAGTTTTGTTGTAGTCATTGATTACTTGTAAAAGCTCTTGTTAAAAGCGGTGAATTCGTCCTTTCCCAAGACACAGCGCTGCCACCAGGCATAAAGGAATCCGCTCCCGTAGCCAATCAACTGTATGTAGGCAGCTATGGCTGAAAGAAAACCGATGCGAAGACTTCTGTTTTTATTCGTGGAATCGGCAAAGACCAGAAAGGCGTACAGCAGTAGCGGCAGCAAGCCAACCCCATAGAAAAGCGCGCAAAGCAAAAAGAAGCCTGCACCCAAAGTGAAAACAGCCGGCAACAAATGAACTGCCTTCAGAGATTCCGGATATTTCTTATAAAGATTGATACGTGCAATGCCCGAATTATGAACTTGCTTGAAGAATTTCTCGAAATCAGTGCGACGTTTGTGCCATACCCATGCTTCAGGAAACAGACGACACACATAACCGGCTTTGAAAATGCGGATACTGAAATCGATATCTTCTCCAAAACGCATGTTGGAGAATCCTCCCAATTCCTGATATACTTCCCTCCTCACTCCCATATTGAAACTGCGGGGATAGAACTTGTCCAGCTTTTTCTTTCCCCCGCGAATGCCACCGGTGGTAAAGAATGAAGTCATGGAATAATTGATAGCCTTCTGCAAATCGGTAAAAGAAGGGTGAGCTCTGTCAGGACCGCCAAACGCATCGGCAGGTAATGTCTGTAAATCCTTTTCCACTTCACTCAGATAATCCGGTGGAAGAATCACATCCGAATCCACGATAAGCAGATAATCTCCCTTTGCCTTTTCAGCACCGTAATTACGGGTCTGTCCGGGCCCGGAATTAGGTTTCTCGAAATAATGTATATTCAGCCGGTCTTCATACTGCTCTACCACCTCCTTGCAAGGAATAGAAGAACCATCCTCCACAATAATCACTTCAAAAAATGAATATGTCTGAACAGTGAGACTCTCCAAGAGCTCTCTCACCTCATCGGGGCGGTTGAAAACGGGTATGATGAATGAATAATACATATCGTCTGGTTTTAGAACATACAAAGAAACAAAAAAAAAGAGCACCATGAAAATTTCATGCGCTCTTTTTATTATTATCTGAAATAAATTGAATAATTACTTGACACGACCTACATAAGAACCATCACGAGTATCTATTTCAATCACCTCACCTTCGTTGACAAACAACGGTACACGAACCGTAGCACCCGATTCAACTGTAGCAGGTTTAGTTGCATTTGTAGCTGTATCACCCTTCAAACCCGGTTCGGTATAAGTGATCTTCATGGTTGTCTTAACAGGCATTTCAGCAAAAAGGACAGTTTCAGTGGATGCATCGGAAACAACATCTACCACATCGCCTTCCTTCATATAGTCAGCACCGGTAATCAAATCATGCATGATAGGAATTTGTTCATAAGTCTCCTGATTCATGAAAATGAATTCCTCTCCTTCTTTATAAAGGAACTGATACGGGCGACGTTCAACGCGAACATCTTCCAATTTCTCACCGATATTGAAACGACGTTCCAATACTCGTCCGCTAACTACATCCTTCAACTTGGTACGCATAATTGTGTTACCTTTACCTGGTTTTACATGCAAGAACTCGATGCAAAAATACAATTTACCGTCCAGGCGGATGCAAGTTCCGTTTTTAATGTCTTGTGAATTAATCATACTCTAATATACTTTATATGTTATACTTACGACTGCTGTTCTCAATTCGGGTGCAAAATTAATGAAAACCAATAAAAAACGCAAAACTTTTGAGCAAAAATGACCGAATCCTTGTTTTATTTAAAAAAAGTTCCTAATTTTGCAGCCCAATCATCGAAAAATAAGAACATAAAATATAAGAAAAATGAAAAGAACATTTCAACCCTCTAACAGAAAGAGAAAAAACAAGCACGGTTTCCGTGAAAGAATGGCAACTGCCAATGGTCGTAGAGTTTTGGCTTCACGCCGCGCTAAAGGCCGCAAAAAATTGACTATCTCCGATGAATTCAACGGAAAGTAATTTTTTGAATAGTACGAATATAACAAAAGAAGTAAAGGTTTTGAGATAAAATCTTTACTTCTTTTTGTTTTTATAGTATCTTTGCACCAAAACAAATGCAATATGAGCCTGAAAGATTTCTTTAGCGGAGATAAAGCCCATTTTTTCTGGTACAACATTTTGGGTATGTTCATTTTCTGTATTGTGTTGGTTCTGGTAGCCTTGAAAGGACTGGACTTCTACACATCACATGGAAAAGGGACCATTGTTCCCAATCTTATCGGAATGAAAGTGGATGAAGCCGAAGTTCTCTTGAACAATCACAATCTAAATGGGATGGTGGTGGACTCAGTGTATAACAAGAACAAACCTGCCGGCATCATCGTAGAACAGAATCCTGCCAGCGGGTCCAACGTTAAAGGTGGAAGAGCAATCTATCTAACCATCAACGCCGGAGCCTCTCCGGTCCTGACACTGCCCGACATTGCCGACAACAGTTCCGTTCGCGAAGCGGAAGCCAAACTGCTGGCTGCCGGATTCATTTTAGGACAACCGGAAGTGGTGCCCGGTGAAAAAGACTGGGTTTACGGAGTAAAATGCAGGGGCGTACAGGTATTCGGAGGAGACAAGGTCAATGCCGATGACCCCATTGTACTGCAAGTAGGAAGCGGTACCGGAATCATTGGCGAAGGAGGAGAAATGGATATGACCGAGCCTGACTCCACAACTGCAAAACCTACCAAAGCACCCGAAAAGACTGTAGTTGATGATTCCTGGTTTTAGCCCGTTCACCATTATTTGAATATGAAAGATTTGACAGAAGAGTTTGATCAGAATGACACCCTGGATGATATTGAGCCTGTCGGCAATCCGACTGAGCTTTATGAACATTTCAGAGTGGTTGTCGATAAAGGACAATCGCCGGTACGCATAGACAAGTATCTGTTCGAGAGAATCGTTAATTCTTCACGAAACAGAATTCAGAAAGCTGCCGATGCCGGATTCGTAATGGTTAATGACAAGCCTGTCAAAAGCAGCTATAAAGTCAAGGGCGGTGAAGCAATCACAGTGATGATGGACCGTCCGCGCTACGAAAATGATATTATTCCTGAAGATATTCCTCTCGATATCGTCTATGAAGACAAGGATCTCATGGTTATCAACAAACCGGCTGGCCTTGTCGTTCATCCGGGATGCGGAAACTACACGGGTACGCTGGTCAATGCCATCGCCTGGCATCTGAAGGACAATCCGAATTATGACCCCAACGACCCTCAAGTGGGACTCGTGCACAGAATAGACAAGGACACGTCCGGACTACTGGTTGTGGCCAAGACTCCCGATGCAAAGACAAGTCTGGGAATCCAGTTCTTCAACAAAACCACCAAGCGTGAATACAATGCATTGGTATGGGGCATTATTCAAGAAGACGAAGGACGGATAGAGGGTAACATTACCCGGAACCCGAAAGACAGGATGCAGATGGCTGTATTCAGTGATCCAACCATCGGGAAACACGCCGTAACTCACTATCAGGTTCTGGAAAGAATCGGCTATGTCACATTCGTCAAGTGCGTTCTCGAAACAGGGAGGACACACCAGATAAGAGTACACATGAAACATATAGGACATGTGCTCTTCAACGATGAGAGATATGGCGGACATGAAATACTGAAGGGAGTTCCTTCCAGCAAATACAAGCAGTTCGTAAACAACTGCTTCGACATTTGTCCCCGCCAAGCCTTGCATGCCAAGACTCTGGGATTCGTTCATCCACGGACACACGAAGAAATGTTTTTTACATCCGAATTACCCGAGGATATGACAAAGCTTCTGGAGAAATGGCGCATATATATAAGTAACAGAGAAATCATATAAAATACAAAGAAAATGAAAAGAACCATTGCAATTGTTGCCGGTGGAGACTCTTCCGAGCTCCCCGTTTCCTTACGCAGTGCGCAAGGGCTTTACTCCTTTATGGACAAAGAGAAATACAATCTCTACATTGTAGAAATCGAAGGACATAGATGGGAAGCCGTTTTGGCGGATGGAAGCAAAACTCCCATAGACCGCAATGACTTCAGTTTTATTGACAAAGGGAACAAAGTCCGGGTGGACTTTGCCTATATAACCATCCACGGAACTCCCGGTGAAAACGGTATCCTGCAAGGTTATTTCGACCTGATCGGAATGCCGTACTCTTCCTGCAATGTATTGGTAAGCGCTTTGACATTCAACAAATTCACTCTGAATCAATATCTGAAGGGATTCGGAATCAGAATTGCAGAATCCATGCTGATTCGCCATGGCCAGAAGGTGAGCGATGAAGATGTGGTTGAAAAAGTGGGACTGCCTTGTTTCATCAAGCCCAATGCCGACGGATCCAGCTTCGGTGTCACCAAAGTAAAAACTAAAGAGCAGATACAGCCGGCAATCAAAAAAGCTATGGACGAAGGCGGAGACGTAATGATCGAGGCTTTCATGAAGGGTACGGAAATCACTTGCGGATGCTACAAGACAAAAAAGAGCGAAGTGGTATTCCCGATTACCGAAGTGGTAACCTCCAATGAATTCTTCGACTATGATGCCAAATACAACGGCCAGGTACAGGAAATAACTCCTGCCCGTTTGCCTGAGGAAACGGCAGAAAGAGTGAGCAAGCTGACTTCGGTCATCTATGACATTCTGGGATGCAACGGAATTATCCGCATAGACTATATCATCACCGAAGGCGGAAAGATCAATTTGCTTGAAATCAATACGACTCCGGGAATGACGGCAACAAGCTTTATCCCCCAGCAAGTACGTGCCGCCGGACTCGACATCAAGGATGTCCTGACTGATATTATTGAAAACAAATTTAATTAAAAATAAATTATAACAGGAAGATAGGAAATCTGAAAACGATTTCCTATCTTTGTCTTAAACCAAAACAAAGAACGACATGAGTAATATTCCAGCTGAATTTGATGAAATCCGTCCGTACTCACCGGAAGAATTGCCACAAGTCTTTGAAGAACTGATTGCAGACCCGAATTTCCAAAAGATAATACATTATATCTTCCCGTCTGCTCCTTTTGAAGTCATTGCCAACAAAATGCGCCAATGCAAGACAAGCTTTGAGTTTCAAAAGGCATTCAGCTATAACCTGATAAAGGACATTGAGCAAAAGTGCAGCAAAGGTGTCACAATCAATTGCAAAGTACTTGGTGATGACAAACAGCAGAAGTTTACATTCATATCCAATCATCGGGACATCATTCTCGACTCAGGCTTCTTATCGGTACTGCTGCTGGACGAAGGCCGCAATACCGTGGAAATAGCCATCGGAGACAATCTGCTGATTTATCCCTGGATCAAGAAACTCGTGAGGATAAACAAATCCTTTATCGTGCAACGTGCCTTAACCATGAGGCAGATGCTTGAATCCTCGGCACGTCTTTCCAGATATATGCATTATGCCATCCAAGAAAAGCATGAAAATATCTGGATTGCACAGCGGGAAGGTCGTGCAAAAGATTCCAATGACCGCACCCAAGACAGCATTCTCAAGATGATGACCATGGGAGGAGAAGGAAATATCATCGACCGCCTTGTAGGTCTGCACATCGTTCCGCTGGCCATCAGCTACGAATACGATCCCTGCGACTATCTGAAAGCAAAGGAATTCCAACTGAAGCGTGATATTCCTGACTACAAGAAAACCACTGCGGACGATTTGCTGAACATGCAAACGGGACTAATGGGTTACAAAGGTTTTGTTCATTTCCAGACAGATGAATGTCTGGACACAAAGCTCATGCAACTGGACATAAAACAGCCCAAACAGGAACTGTTCACACAAATATCGGCTTTAATTGATAAGGGGATACATAAGAATTACAAAATATATCCCAATAATTACATAGCCTATGACCTCTTGAAAAAGGAAAACCGCTTTTCTGACAAATATACAAAAGAGGAAGAAGCCGGTTTCAAGAAATATCTCAAAGGACAATTGGATAAAATAGATCTGGAACAAAAAGATGAAACTTTCCTGATGGAAAAGATGCTCATCATGTATGCCAATCCGCTGATCAATTATCTGGCAGCTACGAAAGAAAAATGACAAAAATACGGTTTGCAACATCAGTTTGTTGGGGGCTAGGGCTTTTACTGCTGTTTTCCTCATGCGGCAAGGGTGACGGATACGTATACCCATCAGTCGTTACCGAATTCGTTGATGCACAAACCAATGTGTCTTCCACCATTGAAAAAATCAAGACGGACAAAGGCTCGGTCTATACACTTTCGAATACCATTCAAGGGAAAAACCTGACTCCGGACAGTACTTACAGAGCCTATTGCAAATATGAAATAAGCGAAGAGAACATAACTGCGGCAAAGGTTTATACCTTGAAACTAATACTTTCTCCGAACCCAATCAATATCCGTTACTTCACGGCAGAAATCAAGACAGACCCTGTCGCCGTAAAAAGCATCTGGAGAGGCGGGAACTATATCAACATAGTCCTCAGCGTCATGGTCCATGGCGATGCCGCACATACCTATCATTTCATTGACAAAGGATTCACACTGAATTCCGACGGTACCAAAACAGAGAACATCCTGCTTTATCATAACCGGCAGAACGATGTGGAAGGATGGACAGAAGATGTTTATCTTTCTATTCCCCTTAATAAATATAAAGGAGTGTTGTCCGAAGGAGACCGAATCAAATTCGATGTGAATACTGGCACCGAAATAAAATCATACTACTTAGATTATTAACCCTACTACCACAAATAAAATTATGAGAACCATTTTTAGCTTTATTCTTGCATTGAATATTCTTTGTCTGCTGGCATGCCAACAAAAAAAAGAATTTACGACTGTCACATCCGATGAATTCAACAAAATAATCAGCAGCGATTCCGTACAGGTCGTAGATACCCGCACAGAGCTGGAATATTCGGAAGGCCATATTCACGGTGCTTTGAATATCAATGTCCTCAATGAAAAGTTTGATTCTATTTCCAAAGAGTTTTTGTCAAAAGACAAGGCTGTAGCCGTTTATTGCAAAAGCGGAAGAAGAAGCAAAATCGCAGCATATAAACTCGTCCAAATGGGTTTTCGTGTTTACAATCTGGACAAAGGTATTAAAGGTTGGACTGAAAGCGGACATCAGTTAGAAAAATAGTCCGCTTCCAGTATCATCCCACCAATCTTCTTTACCTAAAATGCTTTATTGTAAGTGCTTTTATAAATTATTCCTATCACTGCTGACTCGTATTGTGATTCTGTTGTCCACAGTATTTGGATTGACATGGCATTGCAAGATCGTTATCCCGCTCAGTTGTTTTTCTCCATCAGAATTGGAGAGAGCGGGTTTCACGGAAAAGACCGCATTGACAGGCTGTTTTATTTTAAAGTAGATACTCTTGCCATTCGTGGATAGTTGAGCCACACTGCCACTCAAAGTCACAGTTGCTTTAGTCAGTACCTGCCAATAAAGTTGCGAAGAAGAATCGTTCAAAGAAACTTCATCTTGGATTTCCATTGTTGCATCATTCAATAATTGAAACCGGCGAATCACTTTCGTCGCCTGGTTCTTATACAGGCTGCTCATATCCAAACAGGCGTAAGGCTGACTGCTATTTTTCTGCTCCTCAACCAAATGAGCCGTTCCTCCGGAGTATTGTATCTTTCCGTCTATGTTGATTGTATTATGAGAAAGATTGGTATTCAGAAAATAATTCCACCGCTGACCATCAGGACGATAATCCCAAAAACCGGGGAGAGAATAATTATCCGATCCCAAATCTTCCGTCCAACGAATGCCTTCTGACTCGATAATGAAAGTCCCTCCATCCAGTTGTTGGTGTGCCATATCCGGATCGGCTCCTTTAGCGATGAGAAAGAGCGACTTACTTATATTTCTTTTACCGTTGAATACGAGAATGTCATTGATTCCATGATATGTTTCCAGTAACGGATAATCATAACTCGTTTCTGCTACAGCCTTGCCCAACCAAGGCAACGACAAGAAGAAATGCCAACGCGGAGCTGAACCGTTACGGATGATTTCTTTCAACTGTGCTCTGCACCATGTAGTGACATCTGCCTGATTATATTTTTCCCCAAAAAGCAGAAGGCACGGCAAAGCCTGAAGATCGGCATGATAATTACCGGCATCGGCAAAGTTGAATATTTTACCGGAAGGACTCAGACTATGGACATAATAGGAAGCCGTTTTGCCAATTCCGGACATGGAAGAAATACCTTTATCATTTCCGAACAAGTCATCCATAACCTTTATATACATGGCCAGATATATATTGGTATACCCCCAATAACCCGGACCCTCATAACAAACTCCATCCGGAGCAAAATGCTTGAGGCAATTAGGCATATACTTAGGCGCATTGGCAATAATCTTGGCGGTCAATACCGGATAATCCTCGGCTACCGCCAAAGCTCCAAGAACCATTCCTGAATTGCAGACTACATTCCAATTGGTTTCTCTTTTTGCCCAACTCTCCGAATTGCCTTTATCATATTCATCGCTCACAGGAAGAAGAGCCTGATCACGAATACTTTTCTTTACCATATCTTTTGCAGACTGCGGAAGGACATCAAACAGCCAATCATAGGCAATGGCCACGGCAGTCGTCATTTCGGCTGTATCCAAATAATGGCTTTGGTTCCAATTTGGATAACTGCATACCCATAGTAATGTTTCATTCACTTTATCAGCATATTTCTTATCTCCGTAAATACGAAATGCCAAAGACAAAGTGAACAATCTATACACATATTCACGGGATGTTGAGAGTTGCATTTTACTGAAAGGTATCTGTTCTGTAGCCAATAAAGCATCAGCCTGTTTCCTCAGTAAATCAGATAATCCCCCGGCTATTTCATCTTTCTTTATCAGAGTGAAAAGTGCTTTTTCTTCACTCTTTGGGAACAGCAAACGTGGATGATCGGGCAGTACAATATTTTCAATTGTCACTTTTTTCACTTTCGACTCTTCATTGGAGGAAGAACATGAAACTGAAAAGAACAGACAAAAAACAATAAAGAAAAATATTCTCGATCTTGTCATAACCAATTAATTAATAGCTTCGAACTGTCCTTTCAAGCGAATATCCTCGGAAGAAGCCCCTACCATCACATGAAACATGCCCGGTTCTATTACCCATTTATTTTGTGCATTCAGCAGTTGCATATCACGGGGATTAACAGTCAATTCAATTTGTTTCGATTCACCTGCCTTGAGATGAATCCTCTCAAAACCCACCAAACGTTTTTCATAGGTGGTTACCGAACTGACTACATCACGAATATATAGCTGAACGACTTCATCTCCTTCACGAGTTCCTGTATTTTTAACAACGAAGCTGACATTGACAGGCTGTTGTCCTAACATTTTGGAAGGAGTGACATTTAAATCGGCATATTCAAAAGTAGTATAACTCAAACCATAACCAAACGGATATAGCGGACCGTTTACTCTGGTCATATCCCCTTTCGCCCCGGCATGAATTCCTCCGTCTACCTGAGAATAAGGTTTCGCAGGAAAATTAAAAGGTATTTGTCCTACGGATTTAGGGAAAGTAACAGTGAGCTTTCCTCCCGGATTATAGTCTCCGCCAAGCACATCTGCGATGGCTTTTCCTCCTTGTGAGCCCGGGTACCATGCTTCTACAATAGCCGGTACAAACTTATCCGCCCAATTGATTGACAAAGGACGCCCGTTAATCAAGACAAGAATAACCGGCTTACCTGTAGCATAGACGGCTTTTAATAAATCCAACTGACGGCCGGGAAGATTAAGGCTGGAACGAGATTTGTTTTCACCGCAAGTCCTGATACCACCGCCCAATACAACTACAGCTACATCACTTTTGGATACATTTTCAACGGCCTTGTTTATTTCAGCCTGTTCATCGGATGTCAAAGGATAATCCATAATTTCGGATTCAGGCCAATGTTCATCGACCAAATTACATCCCTTTGTATAAACAACGTCCGTTGCAGCTCCCGCTTTCTCACGTATACCCTGATATACAGTAGTAACGTCTACTGCCAAAGGTCCGTAATGGGTAAGAGCAAAAGACTTTTCGTCTGCATTAGGACCACAAACGGCAATTCTCTTCAATTTTGAGAAATCCAACGGAAGAAGATTATTCTGGTTCTTGAGCAATACGATAGCTTCACGGGAGGCCTGAAGTGCTACTTTCTGGTTTTCCTCATCGTTAACCACTTTATCTGCTTCCTGCAACTGAGTCTGATAGGGAGAATCGAACAGACCTACAAGAAACTTCACCCGAAGAATATCACGAACGCGACTGTCAACAGTTTTCATATCTAACTTGCCCTCTTTGATTAATTCCCTCAAAGGCAATACATAAGAATCTGGAGAACGGAAAGTGCAACGCACATTCAAGCCTGCTTCCACACACTGGCGGACAGCCTCTTTCATATCCTCTGCCGTAGCATGCTTGGAAAACAGATATTCCACAGCATCACTATCGGACACCACATAACCCAAAAAGCCGAATTCTTTGCGAAGACGTTCCGTAAGCCAGTAATAACTGCCGGCTATAGGGAAACCATCATAATCATTATAGGATGCCATGACACCAAGAATACCGGCTTCACCAATCACTCTCTTAAAAGGATAAACATGAATATTTTCCACTTCACGAGGTGACATTTGCGGATCATCTCGGGCCATACCTTCCCTGGCTCCTTTATTATTACTGTAAGCAACAAAATGCTTGGCCGTAGATGCTACCTGATGATCCTTCTGCAAACCCTTTGCCATTTGTATTCCCAGTTCGGCTACCAGATACGGACTTTCACCGTAAACTTCTTCGTAACGTCCCCATCTCTGGTCACGCCCTACATCCAAAATAGGAGCATAGACATTTGTATATCCCAATAAACGAGCTTCATGTCCGGTTATCTCTCCCACTTTATGGATGAGAGAACGGTTCCATGTATGCCCAAGTCCCAACTGGGTAGGAAAATTGGTAGCTTTATAGCTTTCAATCCCCCTGATTCCTTCATTTGTAAAATCAGTAGGAATACCTAATCGAGTCTGTTCAATAAAGAAACGCTGAACTTCATTCAATGCCCACGCATGACGTGAAGCCGGCCACACAAAAGGATTATCCGAAGGCTTTTCACCCCATTGAATGAATCCGTTAAGATGTTCGTCAATAGCTCCTACTCCATCTTTCCAAAGAGCTTTCTTCCATTCAGGAGTGGGAAGATCGTCTTTCAGAATTCTTTTATAACCATACAGAGTTACCATCTGACAGGTTTTTTCTTCCAAAGTCATCTGACTCAACAAATCATCTATCCTGTCATTTATCTCTGCTTTAGGATTTTCATAAACGTCCATCTTTCCGTTTTTGTTAAAATCTATCCATCCCTTGTGATAAATGACATTTTTGGGATGCTTATAGGTAACCAAATCTTTTGAAGATGGTATCCGAGGATCCGTCTTCTGAGCAAAAAGAGCTGTACTGACAACCAGTAAACTTGTTAATATGATGTATTTCATGGCTATTGAAGAACTATTTATTTTCTATTTTTTTCTTTAAAGTCAATGCTTCCAAAAAGTAGTAATCGGCATAATTCAACGGAACATCCACTTCCGAATGGTGAGGAATGCTGCCTACAGAATGCATCAGCAAAAAGTTCCCGTTCGTTCCTAATTTGGCACGATAAGCAGGAGTGGACAAAGACTTCATAATCTTATCGGCATACTCCTTATATTGCAAGCCATCAGGCAAATCAAGCTGGTAGATACGATAAAGGGCTGCAGCCATGCAACTGGCTGTTGACACATCCCGAGGTTCATTCGGTATTTGTGGAGCATCCATATCCCAATAAGGGATACAATCTGCCGGCATGCGGACATGATTCTTCATGAAATTGAAAGTTTTCAGAGCTTGGTCTAAATATTTCTTTTGTCCTGTTTTTTCATAGCACATGGCAAATCCATACACTGCCCATGCCTGACCACGACTCCAGACTGATTCATCCGCATAACCCTGTGCCGTCTGGCGATGGCGCACCTCTCCGGTTTTCAAGTCATAATCCACGACATGATAGCAGCTCCCATCAGGCCTGAAATGCTCTTTCAAAGTTCTGTCGGCATGAGACACCGCAATCTTGTAAAATGTAGAGTCTCCGGTAAATTCCGTTGCCTTGAAAAGCAACTCCAGATTCATCATATTGTCTATGATGACAGGACACTGCCATCCTTTTGTCGCCTGCCAACTGTTTCCTGTGACATTCCAAGACTGGATGACACCGGCATGCTCTCTGAAACGGGTCGATAAAGATTTAGCAGCTGTAACAATAACATCCTTGTAGGCCTCATTCTTAGTCAGTTGATAACCATTTCCGAAACTACAATTAATGATAAACCCGATATCATGATGCCATGTCAGATTCTTGGCAGACTCTATGTTCCAGATATATTTGTCGGCCAACGCACTATATTTCGGATTCCCCGTCAGCTCATACAGATACCAGATACTTCCCGGGAAGAAGCCGCTCCGCCAGTCGGCATAATCACAATAAAAAACTTTTCCTTTTTTATCCAAAGTGACCGGATTGATAAATTTCCCTTTTTTTTCTATAATAGAGATTTCTTTGCCTATCTGTTTTGTGGCAAATGTCACATTATTCTCTATAAAGTTATCTCTTTTATTTCCTGCATTTCCATACTGGACAAAAGTCAAAAGAGAAAGAACCAGAATTGCAATTTTTTTCATAACATTCATTTAACTGACTTAATAATATAGGTATAAGAACCGTTTGTATCCAATTGTCTTGATGTAAGGACCACTCTGTACACTTCGCTGCCCCAAACATTTGAGAGCCGCGGATCTGTTAATTTAACGGTTTCTTTGTGAATTTCAAATTTATCTTTTTCATATTGAAGACTTGCTTTTTGCCCCTGAACTGAAATGATGACAACTCCCGGTCTGGAAATATCCACATCACCCCAAGTAAGGAAATTCACTTGATTGTACTTCTTAGCGGATTTTAGTGTAAAGACATCTTTCACAACCACTTCTCCTTTTTTCAGTACACAAGAGCGAACCCAACTCGATACTTCAGCCTCTTTAGGATAGGCCGTTGCTATGTTAGCTGAATAAGTCATGGACGAAGGACTGAAGTTGGCACCCGAGGCTTTATATTCTCCACCGAAATTCTGGGGTATTCCGTTTATCATCGGCAAATTATGGTAATTGCTCTGCATGGTCCATATATTGTAGCGTTCCGAGCTGAATGTCTGGCGAGTATAGGTACCCACACCGGCATCGATCAGAATGGGAATAGTATTCAAATAAACTGAAAATGTACCTACATCATTGTGATTATGACTCTCATTATTGTTGCCTCCTTTCGTTGCCACAAAAAGGCCGGACTTATTTGACATATAACAAAACTGTGTCTCAGGATACCAGGAATAAAGCGGGGATTCGAATTTCTGCTGAGATTGCATCAATTCATTCTTAACAGATAATGTCTGTAACATTCTGAATACGGCCGTCCCGTTTGACAAATACTTTCCATCCTTTTCCGTTTTATCGTTTCTCTTATCCAAATAAGTGGCAAATCCCGTCATTAACGGACTATTTACAGCTTTTCCGTAACGGTAAATAAGCGGTGCATTTCCTCCTCCTTTAGCTGAAGCATCGGCAAAGTTGACAACCCAATCATTGCCAACGTAAGAACGAGCAATATACTCTCCCATTCTTTTCACCATTGGATCATTGAAAATTGATACTTTTCCACCAGTTGCCATAGAAAGCAGCTGCAGATAATCCAAAAGTTGGCCTGGAGCAGCATCCCAATAAGAAGGACCTTCCTCACAACCTCCGTCAGCTTTCACGTAATTCAAATACTTATCAACGGACATCATCGTTCGGTATACTGCATCAGCAAGTTTTTGCGGATCATTCTCAAGTAGAAGAAAACTCTGCAAAACATTGCAGTTACACCAAGGATTCCAATTGTTGATCATCATACCCGGCTTATAGTCGATTGCCATCCACCAATAGCGGTTTGTGTTCATATATGCATCCATCTGACGTTTCAGTATTTCATACTTCAGTCTCTTGCTGATCTGAGGAGTCACTTTATCGAACTCTTCATGAAAAAAATAATAAGCCCACGAAAGCATTGCTCCTGTTTCACCACTACCCAAGTCTATCACTACATCATCATAGTCCGGCAATGCCTTATGTGACAGCTGGTAACTTGCCAAATGAGCAGATAAGACCCAAGAAGTCTTTTCGCAGGTAAAAAAAGCTCCATTGACTAGCTGCGGAATAAACCGTCCTTTTCCTTCTGCGAGTTCGGCCAACATCAAAGCAGATATGGCGTTATTATTTGCGCTGTTGGGATTCTGCATGATATTACGATCTCCGCTCTTCTCATATTCGATATAATCCGTAGCCTTGATGACTTTCCATTCATATTTCAAATATTTCTCACCTCTTGCTATGCAAGCATCCTTACTGTCGCCCAACAATTTGTCCCATGAAGCGCGGTCGGCATAAGCCGGATAAGGCACCCACGACTGGTTCATGACCAACGCTGCCTGTAAGCTCTGTTTATTTGCTGCATGTTGCAACAAATTCCGTTCAGTATAAGCTGAACTCGTCATACAAATCGCCAATAACAAACCTACTACGGTTAATTTCTTATATATATTCATAACTTCATTGATAAGGAATTATGTCATTTAATATTTTTCGTTTATACCACGGATCATTTGCCTCTTTCAACAAAGGTACCATTTCCTTGCAAAGCTGATTCATCAAAGACCCATTATTTTCCAAAGAAAGCGGATGCATTTGGTAAGGATCATTTTTGTCATCATACAATAATCCGGACTGCATTCTCATTGTCTGCTTATCGATGGTAAAAACCATTGTATATCTATCTGTTCTAATACCCCTTGAAACCGGGAAATAAGTAATGACATTTCCTTTAGCATCCTTATCTCCTGCAGTATTCTTTATATAAAGTGCTCCTTTACGCAACGGCACCTTTTGTGAATAATTACAAAGCCAACCTGAAAAATCACGTCCTTCAACATTTTTGGGAATATTTCGGCCTTGTCCGCAAAGTCCCAGAATTGTCGGCATAATATCAGGGGAAGAAAGAATCAATTTTGTCTCGACCCTAGGCTTAAGCTTTTGAGGAAAATGCACAATGAAAGGGACATTGAAACTTTCTGTATAAGGTGAATTTTTAGGATCCTCAACACCTTGACTGCACATAGTCTCGCCATGATCAGAAGAGAATATCACAAGTGTATTCTTGTCAAGTCCTAGTTTTTTAAGTTCTCGCAACAGTCTTCCAAAATTTCTATCGATACCCGACACCGATGCAAAATAATAAGGGACACACCTTGCTTTTTCCATAGTCTTGTCAGCATTGGGACGAACCAGCAAACTGTCCAAAGGTTTGTCTTTATACAGATTGAAATCTTCTTCCATGCAATCATTCAAAGAAGCGTAAGGAGAATGAGGTGGATTATAACTTACTACCAAGAAAAACGGTTTGTTGCCATCTCTTTCATGTTTCTTGTTTTGTAAATAAGCGATAGCCTTATCAGTTTCATGATTGGGCGACCACTCGTTGATGTCATGACGGTTTCCGTCTGTATCCCAATAATGAGGATGCTTATGAACATCGAATGTTCCATAAGAATACCAATAATCAAATCCGTGACGACGTTCTTTCGGAGTATAAGCATCCCATGCAGGTATTCGGTCTTCTACATATTTTCCGGGGTGTTGCGGATCATTAGGTGTTGGATGATCTACATGCAATTTCCCTATGTAACCACAGTTGTAACCGGCTTCCTTCAATACATCACTAATGCACTTCACATCGCAACGAATATTACTGACAGAATTATCGGATCTACAGTTCAATGAGACCCCACTGTTCTCAGGAAACATTCCGGTCAATAAAGAGCCACGGTGAGGACTGCTTAATGGACAATTGCTATAAGCAGATGTGAGTACAACGGATTCTTTGGCGAATTGGTTAAGATTAGGAGTATAAACCGGGTCTCCAAGGAAATTTACAGAATCTCTATATGGAGATTCCCTCCAGAAACCCATAGCGCAATTACGCATTTGGTCAGGGAATACATAAAGTATATTTGGCCTTTGAACTTTTCCTGCCTCATGTGGTTTTGCCAGACAAGGAACAATCGTCATTGAAAGGCATATAAAAAGAGAATCTTTATAGATATTCATAGTAGTTGTGATAAAGGAAGTTTCCCTCCCTCCTCATCTGTGAGGGAGGGAAACTTATAAAGAGAGATTAAATATTTCAAAATTAATTCCATCCGGGATTTTGAGTCAAAGCTGAATTCTTATCAATTTCCCCTCCCGGAATAGGCCACAAATAGTCGCGATCCTGTACGGTGCGAGTATAATATGTTTTTGTACCTGTAAAACCGGACTCACCTTTTCCATTCAAACTCATCAGTAATCCCCAGCGACGCAAGTCACTGTAACTAAGACCTTCACCTGCCAATTCCACAGTACGCTCATGACGAATACGGCTAAAAACAGCATCTTTCGTACGAGCTTCCAACCAAGTGGCACCACTATTGATGCCCGGCATCCCTACACGACTACGAACTTTATTAATCAGCGCCACAGCATCATCAAGCTTGCCTAATTCATTATCACATTCCGCCAACATCAGCAATACGTCTGCATAACGGATAATCGGGAAATTGATAGGAGTATCCGCACGATTGTTGATAGCTCCATTCATATCATATTCGGCAACAAACTTTCTATATACATACGTTTCATAATTCTGATTAATACGAATCATACCATTTTTCTCATTGGCTGCACCAGTTGGACCAACCACATACTCACAATCCTTGCGGGCATTATTAACCCAACCTTTATACCATGTATATGGAAGAATAACTGTTGCCTGCATACGAGGGTCACGCTGGTCATACATAGCCAAAAGCTTGTCTTTGGCTTCCGGATATTTAGAAACTTTTGTCTTGTCACTCGTCAGAGTAGCACGGAATGTAGCATCCTTAATCTTCTGATTGGTTGTAAACCCAGGTATAACTTCCTCCCAATTAAAGGAACGACCATCTTTCCATTCGTATGAATCTACAAAATCAGTAGAAAGCATCACGTTGTTCCAATCACTTCCAAAGGAAGAACGAGTGCCCATATAGAAGGTCATCGGCATGCCATAATCCTGACCAACTCCACCCAAATTCTGTACGGCAAAAATCATTTCACTGCTCTCATCACCTCCCGGTTTGAACAAATTAGTATAGTCGGAATAAAGCTGGTGGCGATTGCCACTGACAACTTTTTCGAATTCAGTGGCAGCCTCTGAATATTTCTTTGCATAAAGCAATACCTTTCCTTTCAATGCAATAGCTGCATCTTTCGTTGCACGACCAGCATTGGATGATTCCCATGAATCAGGTAATACCGCAACGGCAGCATCCAGATCACTCAAAATAAATGAACGGGTTTCTTCTACAGTACTACGAGGTTTGGTCATGTTATTAAAATCTGTTTCAATTACAGTTTTTTCATCATACAAAGGCACACCTCCATAGAAATCCAACAGATTGAAATAGAACAAGGCACGCATGAATTTAGCTTCACCAATGTAACGTGCTTTCAGTTCATCTGTCATGCTGATATTAGGTACGTTCTGAATAACAGTATTGGCACGGGCAACGCCATCATACAGCGCTTTCCATTTATTACTATAAAAAGATGTTCTAGCATCCGTTGTACCTCTCGCAATTGGTTGATAAGAAGCTGGATCATATCCCATTCCTACATTACCTAAACAATCCAATCCAAAATAGATGCCATAAACATCATCATTCTGGAGTTCAGAATAGACACCCATCATGGCCTGATCTGCATGAGTCTGCGTTTTCCAAAAAGTTCCTGCGCTCAACTTATCAGCAGGGTATCTATCCAAATCATAACAGCTGCTCATCGAGAATAGAGTGGCTGCACCTAAAGCTATATATATTATATTCTTTTTCATATTGAATTCATATTAAAATGTTACATTGATACCTACAACAGCTTGTTTCATAGTTGGATAATCCAATCCGGAAACCTCAGGGTCAAATCCCTTGTAACTGGTGAATGTAAAGAAGTTCTCCAAACTGCCGTAAATACGAAGTCTGTCAATCTGCATCATATTCGTTATGGATCTTGGAAGAGTATAACCTAATTGGATGTTACGAATCTTCATATATGCCTTACTCTGTAGATAAGCAGTACTGTTCTGCGTATTTCGAGTATCTGAATAATTCAGCAAACGAGGATATTTGGCATCCGTACGTCCTTCGTACCAACGTCCGTCGGCAATATCTTTATTAATCTGATATCCATAGCGAACTGTCGGAGTATTATAAGCGGGCTGTTGCCAATATGTCTTAACATCTCCCACACCTTGAATCAATGCTGAAAAGTCAATGCCTTTCCATGCTGCAGAAATATTCACACCATAATAGAACTTGGGATTCGTACCGTCACTGCTGATGACACGGTCATCCGAATTGACAACTCCGTCACCATTGGTATCCTTATATAAATAATCACCTTTCTTGGGTGTACCGAAAGCAGAGAACGGATTAACCTGTTTTCCTGTTGTAGCATCTACGGGTGCATTGGCAATCATATTCTGTACCAATTCCATATCTTTGTCCGTCTGTAGAATGCGGTCAACGACCAAAACATAATGCGCATTGATCGGATGACCTTCCCAAATCAATGTGGAACCGCTAATGGTACGTCCGCTAACATCCTTACCTTTATATTTATCTACATTGTTAGTCACATACGTGAAGTTTCCGCTTACTGAGTAAGAGAAATCTCCTATCTTGTCATTCCATCCCAACGACAGTTCAAAACCTTTGTTGGTTACCTGAGCACTATTTTGAGTTGGAATTGTTGCAGTTCCGTGTACATCAGGTGCCGGAAGGTTAATCAAAATATCCTTAGTCTTCTTGTTGAAATAATCGAATGTACCTGTCAGCTTGCCATTCAAGAAACCGAAGTCAACACCGGCATCTGCAACATAAGTGCTTTCCCATGAAAGATTACGATTCGCCAAAGCCAACTGTGCCAACCCTGTTGCCAAGGCGTTGTTCAGAACGTAATTGGATTGTCCGTAGACCGAAATGGCAGCATAGTTAGCCACTGAATTGTTACCCAAAGTACCATAGGAAGCGCGAAGTTTCAAGTTGCTCAAACCTTTCTCCACCAAGCTCTTCATGAAAGCCTCCTGATCGATTCTCCATGCTGCAGAGAAAGATGGGAACCAGCCCCAACGATTGCCTTTGGCAAAACGAGAAGAACCATCGGTACGGAGATTAAATTCCAGCAAATATTTGTTATTCCAATCCAGATTCACGCGTCCGAAATAAGAATTCATAGCCCAATCTGTTTTGCTACCTGATGCAGCAGCATCACCTGTTGCAGCATCAATAGCATCCAGACTAATATCAATCATATCATATTTTCTTGCATCAAAATTTTTTGTCCAATACTGTTCAGCACTGGCACCTACCATAGCTTTCACTCCCAAATTCTTTTGAAAGAAACGGTTTTCATAATTGGCTGTAACATCCCAAAAGTCACGCTCAAGTTTATAATTATAGTCGTAATAACTGCTCTTTGAAACACCAGATTTGGTAATGGTCTCATTTTGAAAATCCCATTGGTCAATAAAGACCGGTTTAGATTCCTTAAGTTGATTCAAACCTTCGTAAGAATAGGATGCATTGATCGAAAAGTTTTTGAATGGTTTAAATGTTCCTGTGAAACGTGCTCTCACATTATCTTTACGGTTATTTCCTGAGATGCTATTCAATGTTTTAAGCGGGTTGTTATTGGCAGACTGTGCTGCATCTTCCAAATTATTCATGGCGCCGTAACGTCCGTCAGGAGCACGGAATACCATACCCGGAGTCGTTGCTGATGCATAAGTAAAAACATTTTCAGTATCTCCCAAATCACTATTAGAGATATAACCGCTTAACTGCATTCCTACTGTCAACCATGGTTTAACATTAGCTTCCATATTAAAACGTCCGTTATATTTATTGGAACTTGTGTTTTCCATAACTCCAGGATTGTTCATGTATCCAAAAGAACCATATACCTTAATCTTATCAGTACCTCCACTCAAAGAGACAATATGATTGGTTGATGTAGAGTTTTTGAAAGTTGCATCAATCCAATCAGTATTCGGATAAAGAACAGGATTCTTTCCTGCGTCATTTTTCCAGGCATCAATGGATGTCTGACTAAAAACCGTACTCAATCCTGAATTGGACAGACCTTCATTGACCAATCCCATATAATCTGCATAGTTGGATACAGGAGTCAATGTCTTGCGGATAGACTCAAAAGATACATATCCGTTGTAATCAATCTTCAAGGAACCTGCTTCTCCTTTCTTTGTCGTAATCAAGATGACACCGTTGGCAGCTCTGGAACCGTAAATGGAAGCAGAAGCCGCATCCTTCAAAACAGACATGGACGCTATATCCTGAGGATTTACTGTATTAATACCAGCTTCCACACCATCTATAATAATAAGAGGTGAAGATGTGTTCAAGGTTCCTTGACCGCGAACCAGAATAGAAGCATTATCATCACCCGGGCGGTTGTTGCCTGACGTTACCTGCACACCGGCTGCCATACCGGCCAAAGCCTGAGATACATTGGTGATAGGACGGCTTTCAGTCAACTTGCCTACATCCACTGATGATACGGAACCGGAAAGGTTTACTTTTTTCTGAGTACCGTAACCTACGACTACCACTTCATCCAAGGTTTTAGCATCTTCCTTCAAAACAATATCATATTTACCGGAACCATGGGTCTTAATAGTCTGTGTGATGTATCCTATATAAGAGATTCGAAGATCTTTCCCCGATGTTGTGAGGGTAAAATTACCATCATAATCGGTAATAGTTCCATTGGTTGTACCAACCTCCACGATGGAAGCACCAATAATAGGTTCTCCTTGAGAGTCCTTAATCGTACCGCTTATTTTATTGGATTGCGGTGCCACTAAAGTCACATCTCTACTACTCTGATTAGGATTGGTTGCCATAAGAGGAAACGGAATTCCAAGAAGTACCGCCAGTAGCGATGCCATTCTTGTTCTTTTCATTAATTCATGTGCATTCATAATATATTGTTAAAAAATTAGTGTAACAAATTTATAAGCTTCTTATGCATCGAACAGGCACTATTTGTCCAAAAAATATACACTAAATGTATTTTATACGGATTCTGCATGTTTTTTGGACGAATAGGTCACATTCCGACTTATCAGGTTATTGTTCTATTTATATGGATTCTCGGAATATACTCTCACATAGTCTACCAGCATATAGCACTCATCTTTCTTATATCCTTCATCGGGTATACTTCCGGCCCAAGAACCATTACGAGCCTCACAACTCAATATGATGTATTCTTTCGTCTGAGAGACAGGAACATTACCTGTCCTGTCCCAACGATGAGTCTCCACTCCGTCCAGATACATGATATAAGCATTTTCAGTCCATTCCAATGCATATATATGATAGCCTGTATTGATTCCTGTATTGTTCCTCTGGAAACTGCTTGACTTGTGATTGGCTCCATAGCCACCCCAATGGATAGTTTGAATAAGAAGATTGGACACATCCTTTTTGTTTTGATCAACAACACGATGTTCCACTATGTCAATCTCTTCACCGGCCTCTTCATCAGTCATGCCGGTTTTTCCCATAGTGGGACTTTGGAGCCAAAAGGCTCCCCATTCACCAGGTTGGGTAACAAATTTAATTTTGGATTCAAAATAACCGTGTTTTTGCAGAAAAAGACCTTGCGTAGCTATCATTCCGGTATAATGCTTGTACGTCCCGTCACTTTCCTTCGTACTGTAAACAGATATCTTCAGATTGCCGTTCTCCAGTGTAACGGCATCCTTCACGTACCATGCATCATTTCTTAATTTACCCAATTCCCTATACATCCATTTATTTGTATCCAGAGTATTTCCTGTAAATTCATCTGAGAAAGTCATCAAACTGCCGGTATTCTGACCTTGTTCTTCTTCTTTTGCGCATGATGTCAGAATAGACGATAGTAAAACACAACAGAGAAAAAATTTCTTCATATTATTATATATATTAAGGTTAAACCATTCCATTTAGTCATCAAGAAATGATGGAACAAAAATAAAAGGAAGATTCTCCATCTATAAGCACTTTTCGTACAAAAAATATATTCCAAACGTACAAAAAACGAATAAAATACGTTTTTTGATACGATAAATGAATAAGGGGGAAAAATAGTCAAGAATTTAATAAATATCCCTATGTATTTTTAATGTAAAGTTTTTTATTTGTACTTTTGTTTTCAATAACAGTTAAACCGGAAAATCCATGATGAGGAAAAGACTACTGATTTTAATCGGATTGCTTTGCTGCATGTGCATACATGCACAAATCATATTCAATCATTTGTCTTCCCCCGATCAGTTATCCAACTATTCCGTTATGTCTATCTATCAAGATGAACGAGGGTTTCTCTGGATAGGGACCCAGCGCGGGCTCAACCTCTATGACGGAAGATACATCAAGACATTCACGGTAAAAGTGGATTCCAAGAATTCCATCCACGACAATATCATTACAAAAGTGTCCGGCGATGGTAAAGGACATGTTTTTGCATTTTCGGCAAACGGCATAGATAAAATTGATATACGGACGGAACAAATAACACAACTTGTAAGCGGCCCAACCTCTGCTATGGCCTTTGTTAACGGGATTCTATACTATGCCATTGGGAATCGCATCTTTACCCTGGACAAAAGTAAAAAGATAAAGCTCATATATACATTACCTTCCACCCTTTCTGCACACTCGCTGACCATCGGTGAAAATCGAATTATCATAGGAACAGACAAAGACGGACTTTTTCTATATGACACAAAATACAAACAATCCCGACATTTGTTGAACGGACTCTTTATAGAAACAATTTATATCGACAAAAAGGGAAGTATATGGATAGGCACCCAACGGCACGGCTATTATATCTATAGTAATGATAAACTGGTACAAGGTACCACATTAGGAAAGGACAATGATGTCCGTGTTTTCTGTGAAGACAATGTCGGAAATATGTGGATTGGCACAATGAACGGATTGTACCAACGGGACAAACAAGGAGAACTGCACGTATATACAGCCAACGGACAAAAGGACGGACTGTCACACAATTCAGTATGGTCATTGCTGAAAGACAAACAAGGCAACATCTGGGTAGGGTCCTACTTTGGAGGAATAGATTTTTTCAACCCAGAGAATCACCTGTTCAAGCATTATAAAAATATTGTAGGGAACACTACAACTCAGCCCGTAGTAGGCGAAATGGTTGAAGACAAGCATCAGAATCTATGGATAAGCACAGATGGCAATGGTTTGAATTGCTTGAACCGCTATACCGGTGTCTTTTCCAATATCAGTACAGCTAACGGTCTTGGGCACAACAATGTTCGTTCACTTTGGTACGATACTAAAAATGACCTGTTATATATAGGTATGCACATGGGAGGGATGGACTGTCTCAACATCAGCAACAGGCAACTCAAACATTGTCTCACTAGCCCGTCGGCGGTGAAGTACATTCCCTCCAAAGTAGTGAACAATATTGCACAATGGAAAGACCAGCTGATATTAGCGTCCCGAGACGGCATCTTCAGATATGACATCAACAGTGGCATAGTAAGTCCGATTACCAATAATGAAACCATCTTTAAAAAACTTGGAGGTCCTCGCTTTATTTATGTTGACAAAAAAGGGCGACTTTGGAGCTCTGGTGGAGAAGATGGAATTTATATACTCGACCTTAAAGATAACAGCTTCCATAATTACAGTTATAAAAAAAGAGAAAAAGGCAGTCTCAACTCAAACAATGTAAACTACATTTTCGAAGACAGCAAGGACAGAATGTGGATGTGCACAGGTGAAGCGGGACTACAGATTTTCAATGACAAAGATGAGACGTTCCAAAATCTTCCCAATCCGGAACATTTCATTGTGAGCAACTGCACATTCAGCATGTGCGAAATTGGCGATGATCTCTATGTCGTGGAAACCGATAAAGGTTTTTATATTTATAACCATAAAACCAACCGATACCTAAGTTACACAAATCAAAATGAATTGCCGCTTGTATCAGTATTTCAGGAATCTTTATATAAAGTTTCCGATGGAACTGTTTTCCTAGGCGGAATTAACGGACTCATCTCTTTCAATCCCAACGAATTAATCAAACAAAAAGGAGACTACGATATCTATCCATCCCGCCTGCTTGTCAATGGTGGGGAAATACTCCCAAACGACAAAAGCGGAATTTTGAAATATGTCATCAGTTATACAGACAAAATTGAATTGAACTCATCCCAATCCAACTTTTCCATTGAGTACAGTATTATGGATTTTATTCCCAATCACAGAAAAGAACTGGAATACTATCTGGAAGGTTACTCCAAGGACTGGATGCCTGCTACGATGGGCAATCTGGTCAGCTTCAATAATTTGGATTCGGGCAATTATACGCTGAAGGTACGTCTGAAAGGACAGCAAAAGTGCAGTGTGCTCCACATTCATATACTTCCGCCTTTCTATCTCACCGTATGGGCCTACATTATCTATGTCATCCTGACTTTCATCATCATCTTGTTTCTAAACCGAACTTACAAAAGAAGAATACGTCTGCAAGAACAAGTAAAATATGAACAGAAGAGAGTGGAATATGTGGAAGAAATCAATCAATCGAAGATGAGATTCTTCACCAATATAAGTCATGAATTCCGCACTCCGCTGACAGTCATCATCGGCAATGCCGACAATCTGGTAAGGACTTCGGGCTTGAATCCCGGGATATACAACAAAATTCTCAGTATTTTCAAGGCAAGTACCCAACTACAGGAGCTCATTTCCGAACTTCTTGATTTCCGCAAACAGGAACAGGGACAGATGGAACTACACGTGACCCGTTGCAACATGGTTCACTTCCTTTCCGAAAGCATCTATCTCTTTGCCGAATATGCTCAAGGAAAGGGTATTGATATTACATATGATGCTGTGGACAAAGATATTGAAGCATGGATTGATTGTAAGCAAATACAGAAAGTCATCAATAATTTAGTATCCAATGCCTTAAAACATACCAATAAAGGGGATAGCATTCGTATGAAACTTCGTCAAAACGAACATGAAATTATCATCAGTGTACAAGATACCGGATGCGGAATTCCTCAAGCCGAACTGAATAATATCTTCAGACGTTTCTATCAACTAGATATCTCGTCTGTGGGCACAGGTATCGGACTGGCATTAACCAAAAGCATCGTAGAACTACACCACGGCTTCATTTCAGTTGACAGTTCGGAAGGAAAAGGAAGTACCTTTACAATTACTCTCCAAAAAGGAAATGAATGGTACACTCCGGAGAATTTATCCCATGCGGAAGCTACGCTGGACGAAACAATACAAACGAAGGAAATTGCAATCAACTATCTTCCTGAGACAGAAGAGCATTTAGATGAGAATAAAGGACAACCCCATATTGTCATTGTAGAAGACAACGAGGAGTTGAGGTTGATGCTGAAAGACTTGTTCTGCAAAGATTATCAGGTTACTCTGGCTGCGGATGGAGAAGAAGGCTGGCAAAAAGTAAGTGAAGAACTTCCGGAACTGGTTCTTACGGATGTGGTGATGCCCAGAAAAAACGGTATAGAACTCTGCAAACAAATAAAGGAAAATTTCGACACCTGCCACATTCCGGTTGTCATGCTCACTGCCAGAGTCAGCATCGAACATAACCTTGAGGGATTAAATACAGGTGCGGACGATTATATCACCAAACCGTTCAATACCTCGCTGCTGCTATTGCGCTGCAACAACATCATCCGCAACCGTATCATGCTGCAACAAAAATTCGCCAAACAGCCAGATGCCTCTGTAGAAACTCTCATCACGAACAATAAAGACAAAAAGTTCATGGAAGACGTTATGGCCTATATCAACACGAACCTTGGCAACACGGAATTCAACATAGAAGATATCGCATCAGAACTCTGTATCTCACGAAGTAAATTCTTTGCCAAACTGAAAAGCATTTCCGGACAAACACCTCACGAATTCCTTTCGGGCATCAGAATGAAGAAAGCTATTGCCCTTCTGGAAAACTGCCCCGATATGAACATCACGGAAATCGGTATGGAAGTAGGATTCGGTTCTTTACGCTACTTCAGCAAGGTGTTCAAAGAAACCATGGGATGCACTCCGATGGAATATCGGAAAACCAAAGAAGAACTTAAGTAATCTTTAAAAGGTTCGTTTTCCCGATGTCTACTTTATTAATTGTTCCATGACGATAATTTTATCCAAGAAGGGCCAACTTGATCTCTATTTAAAGGAGAGCCGGAAACTCCCTTTTTTATTATCTCCATGAAATCAAGGTCTATACCATCGATTCTATTGTAAGGCAATATTTTTTTCAATGATATAACATCCATACCTCTGTTTATGTTTTCAATATAAATCTTTGAATCATCATAATTCAAATTCGCCGATTCATTTAATTCTATACCTGAAATCTTTGAATATGAATTATCATAACCATTATATATATTGTCGTCCCATATCTGTCTGCCCGCAATGGTATCATTGCGGTGCCAAATAGTACTATTGAAGCTTTCAGTAAAAAATTTATTGCAGATTATACGAATATCGTGAGGAAATTCAACTTTTTCTTTTCCAAAAGCAGTAATTCTGCGTTCATATAAGGGCGTAAAATTAAAAATATTGTCATTATTTATGAAGTCATTATTTATTACAAGGCAATTATATGCCAAGGCATGTTCGGAAGCTTTAGGACCAATATTAAAATAAACGGCGGCTTTTCCTCTTTCATTTATGGTATGGGGAAGTGAAAAATAATTAGCACCTATAATATGATCACTACCCCAAACGAACATTCCTCCGTATTCATATAAAGTGTCAGTCCCTATAAAAAAATTATTCAATGCGACTTGCTTATCCCCGTGTCTGAAATTAAGAGTTCCACGACAATTCAGGAAAGTATTATTATAAAACACGTTTTCCATTGACTTACTGGTTATTATTTCAGCTTCTGAGTCCTGACGTTCGAATAAATTGTTATCAACAAGACAACGTCCATAATCTTTTCGCCAATATCCAATACGAATGGCAGCTCCTGCATTTCCTATTTTAGGAGGATTACTGAAATAACAGTTGTTAATTCTATGATACATGGCTATTCCGGGAGAGCCGTCCAACTCTTTTGCATTCGTGTTATTTAAATTAATGACTTGATCAAAGGTCTTTTTCCCGATAAAGGCACAATGATGTATATGACAGAATCTTGGGAACTTTCCTTTTTCATTGATAAATGTCGTAATATAAGCCGAAGTCGCTTTATCGAAATTTTGGAACAGACAATTTGCAATCGTACAATAATCATCATAAACAGCAACTAATCCCGGACCATGACTTCGCCATTCTTTTGGATTACGTGCTCCTTCTTTGAAGGTAATGCCCGAAAGTTCAATATGAGGACCTCTCAATTCCACTTTAGCATCTCCACAAAAGCATACTTTACCTGGATGCAGTGCTCTAAAAACGATAGGTAAAGCATAACTACCTGAAGAATGAACTATCAATTTGATATCGTTATATTTCCCGTCATTTATAAGAATTGTATCACCCGCCTGAACATCTAGTGCCCTATCCTCCAATTCCTTCACTGAATTTACTATTGAAGAAGTTCGATTTGTAATCTTTCCTGCATACGTTTTGTTCTTTACTATTTTCTTAAGATCAATGACCCATTGGGGGAGTCGGCCCAAACGATACTTTAGTTGAGCTTCGTATAAAGATTCAGGATCAACAATCTTCCCATTACTTTCTTCATACAAAACCTGCGACTGTAAGAAAGTAGTTCCCTGACCGTGAAACCCAACAATGATAGGAGGTAAAAAGCGCCAATAAGGAGTATCTTTTGCCCAAAAATCGAAGTCCTTTGTAGGTTTATCCTTTTCATAATAATTCCAAAGTACTAAATCTGAAAGATGGTTAGGATTGTTTTGTATAGCACCCCCTGCACGCCCTCTCATGAAGCCGCCTTCACAAGCATCTATTAATGTAGCTCGAGGCTGGCTGGCATGAGATTCAAAACAAGAATTTGAATTAGTCACTATACGCCACAAAACTGTTCCCATAGAATGTTTCGCTACCCCGACAGAATGCCATTGTGAAGGTTCATCGACTATAGCCCCAAAGAAAGAGCGAGAAGAACCTTGGGCATGAACACAATCATGTCCTTGATTACCTGTAACGACACAATCTGTAACCGATACATTTGCGGATGAAACAACAGTGACGGCTTCACTCACATCAGTAAAGCGACAACGTGTCACCCATGAATTAACGACGTTTTTAAATTCAATAAATTTCCAGCCTCCGTCATGAATCCAGTCTTTATGATGGATAAATTTCTCTTTCCAATTCCCAATAAAAGCCAAATCCTCTACTCCTATTTCCTCTATTTTCGGATACGTTTGAATATACCAACCTTCATCTGCTTTCAATTGTTTCATCAATGGTTCCTTAAATACAATAGTCTTATTTTTTATTGATGCTATTTGGTGATAGTCATAAACCTGCACACCATCAATCAATAAACTACTCCAATTATTTTCAATTTTATATGGTGCAACTTCCTCTTCAATCACTTTCTGATTATTGTTGTTTAAACGCAAACAAACCCAATCGCCGGCTTTTAAGTTATGTGCATCTTTGACCACAACACGAAAGCTCCCTTTTAAAGCATCTTTCGTTATTTCAGTCAACTTATGATATGAAGAAATCCCGGAAAAACTTAGCAAAGAAGGAGAAGTCCACTTCTCTTCAGGATTAACGGCCATATTAGGTTCCTCCATAAAAATCTCACTTCCAAAAGCGCCAGAACCCTCTCCTCGAAAAATAATATTACTTTTTTTAATGACTATTGAAGAAGAAGATTCTCCATTCTTATGCAAATAATAGCGTCCTTTAGGGAAGAAAATAACACCGGACCCATTTGCTTCTGCAGCTGATATTGCTTTAATGACAGCCTCTCTGTCAGATAAAATATCATCCGGTATAGCACCAAATTCACACACATTAAATATCTTGTATTTGACCTTAGGAAAACCGATCTCTCCATGCTGATATCCGGCATAAGAGAAATCCAATAAAAGACTTTGCCCTCCTTTAGATTGTTTTTCGACGAAATCTTTCCAAATCTTACATGTGTTTTGAGCACATGTAAAAGACAGACAGAAATAGGTACATAAAGTTAAAAACAGCCTGTTCTTTATATTAATCATATACACAATTTTTATTTACAAAATAAAAGAAAAATCATTAATAAAGAATGAAGCCAAGATGACACTCAGCTTCATCCTACAATACTCAGAATTTTATTTCCAATATGAATTTTGTTCCAACAATGTATTTACAGCCAATTCTTTAGCCGGTATAGGAAAGAACTGGTGCTTTTCCCCGGTGCGTGCACAATAGGACTTACAACCTGACGCAATATCATCAGTGGCCCAGCGTGAATCAGCGGTAGCTACCCCTAACTTATTATGTATCGCATCAACATATATTCCCCATCTCACCAAATCATATCTACGAAGTGATTCAAAACAAAGCTCCCTTCCTCTTTCATCGCGAACCTCTTGTTGGAACTGACTATAGGAAAGATTTGCTAAATTTGACAAACCGGCACGATTACGAACAAGATTAATACATTCATATGCCAAACTAGTAGGACTGCCATTTGATTCATTTTCACCCTCCGCTATCATTAGCAATACATCAGCATATCGTAAGATAGGATAATTCTCAGGAGTCCAGTTTTTATTCTTTGGAGAAAGAGTTTCCCATTCACGACGATATTTTCCACATCTGCGCACCACTATTTTGCTGGATGCCCAAGTAATCATTTTATCGCTACTGTTATAAGTATAGGGAGCCATAGACAAATCACGGCGAAGGTCTTTGGATGAATATAAATCCCACAAAATCAAACTACCGGCAAAAAAAGCATAAGTATAACCTAATCCTGTAAGTTTGGAATTCTGTTGTAAATTTCCAATTGTATTGCCTATACGACTCATTGTCCATGTTCCATCCGTTCGAGTACCGGTCGCTTCCATTTCCCATATCGACTCATTATACTGAGTATCTATCTTATCTGAACAGATATTTTTCCACATGGCATAAACATCAGGATTCAAGCTCTGCTTATTAGATTCTTTTACCTTATTTGCCCATTCTGCCGCTTTTGCATAATCGCTCTTACCACCCTTGCAAGGGGAACCAGCCCTCCATAAATATACACGAGCCAATATACCCATCACAGTATTCTTCTTGACATGCCCTACCTGCAAATCATAACTGGAATCATCTACCATATCAACACACTCCTCCATTTCTTTTATTACCCAATCTATCACTTCTTTATGTGGGGTAGCAGCCAAAGCATGAGAATTAATATCTTCCAATGTTTTATCTCTTAAAGGAATATCAAGAAAAGCTTGGGCCAATATAAAATGAAAATAGGCACGAAGAAACTTTGCCTCGCCCTTAATGCGTACCCTCACATTATCATCCATGACTGCATTATCTATATTTTCCAACAATGAATTTGCATTGTTAATGCCTTCATAAGCATCACACCAAAACTCATAAAGTTCACTACTGCTTGAATCATGATCATTACCAAAGACTTTCGTACTCGTTTGGGATGCATTCCGAATATAATAACTTAAATCATCTATGTTGGAAATCATGCATGAGTAGCTATTCCCATAGATATTGTTTGTTGCCAAACGAGAATATATACCAGTTAATGCTTGTGTACATTCATTCTCCGTCTTATAGAAAATTTCCGGTGATACAAAATCATAAGGTTTTTCTTCAAAATAATCATTGCATGAAAACATTGCAAAGACACACAAAACCGGCAATATGTTTTTTATATTATTAATCAGTTTCATAATCGTTATTTTAAAAAGTTATATTTAAACCGAAAGAAGCATTAAAAGCACGAGGATAAGATGACCAATCAAATCCGGGCGTTAAAACAGACTGTCTGGTAGATACTTCAGGATCCGGTCCTGAATAATTAGTCAAAGTATAAATATTATCAGCAGACAAATACATTCTTAAATTACTAATTTTCATCTTTTTCATCAAACTTTGTGGGAAAGTATAACCTAATGATACATTTTTCAATTTCAGATATGAGCCATCTTCTACATACAAAGAACTATAAACTTGGGAACCAACAGCATTCGCCCTCATATTTTTTGATTCTTGATTTTCAAGAGTCCAATGATCTACATAAGATTTAAACATATTCGTATTTTTCTTTCCATGAGGATTTTCGAAAACTAGACGATCTACATTCAGCAGATCATTTCCGTAACTCCATTGCAAGAAAACATTTAAATCCCAATTTTTATATATAAAATTATTTGTAAAGCCACCTGTATGCAATGGCTGTCCATTTCCGATTGTAGTACGATCGGCATCATTGATTATATTATCATCACCACTAAGATTTTTATATTTTGGGTCGCCTGGCTGACATGTAGATGAATAATAAGGTATGCCATCTTTTAAAGTATAGACAGTATTTCCGCTAGCATCTGTACTCGCATTAAAATCATTTATCTGATACAGACCGTCATATACAAAACCATACATTTTACCTGCGGATTCTCCGATTTTGCTAATATATGCAGGCATATTATTATAAATATTATCCCAAAAGATAAAACTTGTCATCTCAGTTTGGTTATTATTTAAGGCCTTTACCTTATTACTATTAAACGCAATATTGAAATTAGACGTCCACGTAAATTTTTTAGTCTTGATGTTCACGGTTTCCAAAGTAAATTCAACTCCCTTATTTTGAATTTTTCCTACATTCATCATTCCCGACTGATAACCGGAACTTGCAGATATTTCAGCATTCAGAAGAAGATCCTTCGTCGTTTTTACATAATAATCAATATTGGTATTAATCCTACCATTTAAAAAGCCTAAATCAAGCCCCAAATCTATCTGTTCAGATGTTTCCCACTTTAATGAAGAATTAGACAGACTTGTCAAAAGATATCCGGTTTGAACAGAACTATTGAAAGGATAATATGAAATGTCATCATTAGAATCCGTCGTAAGCTGGGCCATATAGTCATAATTTCCTATTCGATTATTACCCGTCTGACCATAACTCAGACGAAGTTTTCCACTGTCTAACCATGATAAATTCTTTTTTACAAAGTTTTCTCGAGCAAAACTCCATGCTACAGAACCGGAAGGAAAATATCCCCACCGATTATTCTTTGCAAATTTTGAAGATCCATCTGCACGCATCGTACATGTCAAATAATATTTTGAATCATAATTGTAATTAATACGCCCAAAATATGACATCATCTTATTTTCGCCCTTACTACTGGTCACGACAGGAGTCGATTCACCTTTACCCAAGCCCGCCATACCAAAAGACTCGTTAGTAATATATTCTTGAGTGATAGAACTTGTATAAGCCGTTGATCTTTGAACGGAAAATCCCAACAAGGCATTAAGATTATGCTTCATTTTATTATATTCATAACTTAATGTATTTTCATTCAAATAGCTTCTCGTTCTTGTTTCACCCAGGCTTGCATTTATGCCCTTACTTAGAGTATTATTGGGATTCGAATTACCTGTTTTTGTTTTACTTCCATTAAAAGCTTCAGCAGTATAATCATTGGAAGAATAGCCTCCCATAATTTTTAGCTTTAAATTCTTTATCATTTCCCATTCAAGACTAGCATTAGCTTGAAGATAATTCGTTGTTTTTCTTCTATATTCATTTTTCGCAGACAACACAGGATTAAAACGGTAATCATTCGCATCCATAATTTCCTGATCATATAGTTCTGCCAACAAGTCACTCCCTGATGGAGATACAGGTCGATATGCCCAAACTGAATACATCCAAGCATTGGAAGCAGACCATGTAGTCTCAGAAGGAACTGCCCCATTTAGGACTTTACTTGAATAATTAACGTCTGCATTCAACTTTATCTTTTTTGAAAGATCCTGCTGTAGATTGATACGACCTTGATAATTAGTTAAATCAGAAGATATAATCACACCCTCCCGCTTTCCATAAGAAAGTGAAGCTGAATAGCGAGTCCCTCCGTTTTTACCACTAAGATTAACATTATGATTATGAGAAAAAGCGGTTCTAAAAATCTCATTCTGCCAGTCATAAGACTTATAATTCCTATAATTTTCCAATGTAATTCCCTCTTTCAAATAATATTGAGTAAAATCAGCATCAGACATTACTTCTTTTTGCAAAGAAACAAATTCATACCCATTCATCAAATCCGGTAAATTCTTCACCTGACTAACAGTCATACTTCCGTTGTAGACTACAGTAGGTTTCCCTGCTTTACCTTTCTTAGTTGTAATAATAACCACTCCATTTGAGCCTCGTGCACCATAAATTGCAGTTGCACTTGCATCTTTCAAAATATCAATGGATTCAATATCATTGGGATTGACGAAATTCAGTCCTGAACTTTCCTGAGGAAATCCATCAACTACATACAAAGGTTCTGTACTTTGCGTCAAAGACCCCGCTCCGCGTATAATAATATTAAAATTATCACCTAAGCCTCCGTCTTTTGACGTTACATCAACACCTGCAATTCGTCCGCCTAAAGTTTCCGCAATATTATTAGACGGCGTTTTTATCAAATCATTTATATTTGCTTTCCCCACAGATCCTGTTAAATCACGTCTTCGCACATCACCATAACCGATTGCCACTACTTCAACTTCATTCAACATCTGATTATCTTCAATTAATACAACATTAATTGTTTTCATATTATTAATCTGATGTTCCTGTGATTTATATCCAATAAAAGAAAAAGCAAGAACACTTTTCTTATTCGGCACATTAATAGAATATGTACCGTTAACGTCAGTAATAGTACCAAGATTCGTACCTTTCACAATAATTGATACTCCCGGCAAAGTCTCTTTATTGTCAGAAGTAACAACACCCGTTATTTTTATTTGGGCTCCTACAGTATTCCATGCACTTGACAATAGTACAAGAAGAAATAAATTTAAGGTTTTTAATCGCATATATATTATGTTTTAATATTGAAATAATAAATAATTTTGTAACAAAAGTATGAATTATAAAATCTAAACAATGGCGCAAATAATACAGACTTTGTCCAAAATAGTACAGATTTCCATAAAGAGATAACAAAGCCGAATTCATCACTCTATTGTACGATTTTACTCATAATAATGTACTTTTTTTACCCTTATGAATCATTATTTTTCCTTTATTTTGCATATATAAAATCAATAAGTATGAAAAATAACAACATGATCCGTATATCAAGCCTGATTTTTATCCTATGTTTATCAATAGGTGCCTATCCCCAATATACGAAAAGCGAACGTTTGTTGTCATTCGAAGGAAAAGACGTACTTTCCTCAGTTCAAAGCCTACATTCTGAAACATCCATATCAGATGCACATTACAAAGATGGCGAATCTTCCTTGAAATGGTCTTTTAAGCCACATGCCATTATTAAAATAAACAAAAATCTTTCCTTCGAAAAAAAAGATTCAACCGGAAAAGATCTGTATCAATCTCTTTTTGTCATTTGGGTTTACAATGAGAAGGCTATGAAAGACAGCATTACTTTTCAATTCTGTAAAGACGAAAAAGTATGCTGCTATTTTCCAATGAACATAAACTTTCACGGTTGGAGAGCTGCTTGGATCATTTATGAACGTGATATGAAAGGAAATCCAGAAATCGGAATGAATGGAATACGTATCATTGGACCGAACCAAAAAGGCGTTTTATATTTTGATCAGTTAATTACTTCTATAAAAGCCGATCAAAGGCAACAATCACCAGATCTTCAAGTTCCATTTGTTAATGCAAAAACGAACAACCATTGGTTAATGATTTATAAGAACTCACAACGTAGGCTTAATCTCTCCACATTTCAGATTACTGAACAGCAAATAAATGAAATGAAGCTTATTGAAAAACGATTCATTCAGGACATTTATTCTCCCTCAATACTGACAAACAAGAGAATTGAAAAATTATGTAACCAATTTAATTCATATCACATAATATATAATAAAGGTGTAATCAAAGGAAAATCACTTTTCTTTACCAGAAACTCAGAGTGTTATGAAAGAATGATACCTTCATGGAATAAAGATATGTATATACAAGCAGGTTCCGATTTGCGTAAGTGCTTTGACTTGATGAAAAACATTGCCGTAGCGTATCTCGATGCAGATAAAACGACAAAATGGAAATCGGAATTTAAAAGAATGTTCCTGACTTTATATGAACATATAACGGACCAAGGTGTTGCTTATGGAAGCTGCTTGGGCACCATACACCACTACGGATACAGTTTCCGAAACTATTATGTCTCCTGTTTCCTAATGAAAGACGTGTTACAGGAAAAAGGCTATCTGAGTGGTGCGGAAAAAGCAATGAACTGGTATGCACAAACAAAAGGAATATTTGAAAAGCCATCAGTAAACGGCATGGATACGGATACATTCAATACAACAACAGACGGCCGATTAATAAGTATTCTGATGATGGCGGACAATTCTGATAAAGTTCAATATCTTCATGCATATCAAAGTTGGTTGAATATTGGTATTTATCCAGCTCCCGGACTCCGAGACTCATTTAAGTCAGACGGTGCCATTTTTCATCATTGCAATTGTTACCCTGCATATGCAGTTGGCGGACTTGAAGGAGTAACCAAAATGTTGTATTACTTAAGCAAAACATCATTTGCCCTTGATGAATTAGCTCATTCTACCGTAAAGAATGCACTTTTGGCCATGCGATTTTACTGCAATAAGGAGTCTTTTCCGCTAGCTTTATCAGGACGTCACCCTGACGGACTAGGAAAGCTTGTCCCAATACATTACGCACGAATGGCCTTGGCTGGTTCCCCCAATAAAAAAGATTCTATAGATAAAGAAATGGCAGGAGCATACTTGAGACTCTCTGACAATATGAATCCGGATAATACACATCCTGAATATATGCCAACCTCGGAAGATAAAGATTCTAAAATAGTCCATCTACTGATAGAAAAAGGATATAAAGCAGAGATGGATCCACAAGGCAATCTTTCCATAGGATATGGCTGTTTTTCAGTGCAACGAAGAAACAACTGGAGTGCTGTAGCACGTGGGTTTTCAAGATACATATGGGATGCGGAACATTATTTAGGAGAAAATCTCTATGGACGTTATTTGTCGTATGGCTCTCTCCAGATAATGACGGCAAATTCCAAACAAGATGTTTCACCAATAACAGGCGGCTGGCAGGAAAAAGGCTTCGATTGGAGGCGTATTCCAGGATCCACTGCTATCAAACTACCATTTGCACAACTCAAAGCCCACATCCTAAATGTCGATGTTTTTTCCGGTATAGAAGAAATGCTTTATTCTGATGAAGCTTTTGCCGGAGGCCTTTCTCAAATGAAATCAAATGGTAATTTTGGAATAAAACTTCACGAACACGATAAATATAACGGATCACACAAAGCCAGAAAATCATATCATTTTTTTAATAATGAAATTGTCTGCTTAGGATCAGACATTGAAAATATCAATTCAGAATATCCTACTGAAACCACTTTATTCCAGCAATTTGTTAATGGAGATAATGAAAAAAGATACTGGTCTGCCCCTATACAAGGGAAAAACTATATAATGGATGCTCATTCCACTGGATATTATTATCCGGAAAGATTAAATACAAAGATTATTCTTGAAAAGAATTTTCCTCAGGAATCCCATAATGAAGAAACAACGGAAGCAGAAAGAGCTGATTGGACAGTTTGTACCTTCAATCACGGATTTGCACCAAAGAATGAACATTACGAATATGCCGTTTTGCCACAAACAAAAAAAGAGACTTTAATATCTTTAGCAAACGAGCCAGACTATTCAGTAATTCAGCAAGACAAATATGCACATATAGTCAAATGTAAAAATATAATGTCGTATGTATTATTTGAAACACCAGGTCAATTACCGCAAGAAGGCCTTGTTCTAAAGACCGATACGGCATGTCTGATAATGGTCAAGCAGGATAAAGATTTGAATATGCTAACCGTTTGCAATCCCGATTTAGCACTCTACCGTGGAAATAGCGATGATGTCTATAATCATGAAGGAAAAAGAATAGAAAGGAGCATATATTCCCGTCCATGGATTAAGAATGAATCATTAGTGGTTCCCGTATCCGTAACATTGAAAGGCCGTTGGCAAATACAAGAATCTGACGACGTAAAAGTGATAAATTCAGAAAACGATCGAACCATTATTAAAGTACTTTGTCGTGAAGGAAAAAGTTATGATATTCCATTAATACAAAAAATATGAAGAACATCCACTCCCTACTGACGTTTAGCGGCGCTACATTTTCATTACTTGCAATGCAAGCACAAGAACGCCCAAATATTCTAATCATCCAATGTGATCAGATGGCCCAATGGGTCGTAGGCGCTTACGGACAAACAAAAAGTATTACACCTGTTATTGATTCCATTGCCTCCCAAGGAGTACGCTTTTCACGGGCTTATATCGGTTGCCCGTTGAGTCAACCTTCAAGATGTGCTTTATGGTCTGGGATGATGCCGCATCAAACGAACGTCCGTTCAAACTCTGCAGAACCTCTAAATAAAAGAATATCAGATAAAATACCCACATTAGGAAGTCTTTTTTCTGAGAATGGATACTTAGCCGTACATTTCGGAAAATGTCATGATATGGGTTCTTTACGTGGCTTTATTCATAAAGAGCCAGTCGGAAAACCTTTTACAGATTCTCAATTTCCTGTCAACTCCGATAGCTTTAAAGATGTAGGTACCTGCCAAGATGCAGTCAATTTTCTAAACAATCCCCCTCGGCAGCCCTTTATTTGCATAGCAGATTTTCAAAATCCTCACAACATCTGTGGATTCGTCGGATGTTATCCCGGTGTGCACAGCAATCCTCCTTTTGATGGGGAACTACCTCCTTTACCTTCAAATTTTGAAGTTCGTAACTGGCAAAGCCTACCTATTCCCATACAATATATATGTTGCACTCATCGCCGTCTGACACAGGCTTCTCACTGGAGCCCTGACAACTACAGATATTATTTGGCAGCATATCAGCATTATACAAAGATGGTATGCAAACAGATAGAACAAGTAATAAATGCTCTCAAATCTACTTCGGCAGCAAAAAATACGATTATTATAATCATGGCAGATCATGGCGATGGTATCGCTGCACATAGAATGGTGACCAAGCAGGTTTCATTCTATGATGAAGTCACTAACGTACCATTTATTATTTCAGGTCCTGGTGTAATAGCACGCCGAAATGCCATTGAAGAATTGGTACAGCCTACTACCGACTTGCTCCCGACCTTGTGTGAACTGGCAGGAATTTCTGTTCCAAAAGGAAAACTTGGTATAAGTTTATGCCCTTTGTTAAAAGGAAATAAATTACCCGTCAGTCATCGCTATGTAACGTCTGAATGGCACACGGAATATGATTATGCCATAAGTCCTGGAAGAATGATCCGAACAAATAGGTACAAGTACACTTCTTACCTTGAGGGAAAAGGAGAAGAATTGTATGATATGAAAAAGGATCCAAAAGAACAAACAAATTTAGCCAAGAATCCCAAATACAAAAAAATAGTAAAAGAACATAGAGCCTTATTGAATGATTATGTTCAAAAAACCAAGGATGATTTTTTTACATTGAAAGTTCAAGTCGATAAAGAGTTCAGGACACACAAATTAGGATATCCCCACCATGAAGGAACAAGCTTATTTGAAAAATATCGTCAATTCGGAAAAGACGGTAGAAACGGTTCAAAGTAGAACAGTTTCTAATCATGGTCTGCGGTCGGGTTTTTTCCTCCCAGACGATAATTCAATGGAGTAATCTGGTAAGCATCTTTAAAACATTTGCTAAAATATCGTGCAGTCGCAAAACCCACACTTTCAGATATATCAGTAATGTTAAGTTCGGGATTGTGAATTAAAAGATATGCTCCCTTTTTCAGACGAATGGAAATTACAAAATCATTGGGAGTTTTTCCTGTTACCGCCTTTAGTTTTGAAAATAAATTTGTCCGAGACATTCCTATCTCTCTTGCAAAAGTATTAATATTAAAAGTCTCGTCACTAATATGTTTTTCAATGATGGCAGTAGCCTCATCCAATAATTGTTTGTCCATAGGGTTTGTTGCCAGCATCTGTACTTGTGCGGTTGGTAACTTGCTAAACTTTTCTTGTAATACAAATCGTGAGTTAACCAAATTATTGCATCTGGAAATAAGTATAAGAGAATTGAATGGTTTTGTTATATAATCATCAGCCCCAGATTGTAAACCTTCCAAATTATGCTCAATGGCAGTACGGGCCGTTAATAAGACAACAGGTATATGACATGTTGCAAAATCATTCTTTATATGCCGACACAACTCGATTCCGGTCATACGCGGCATTAATATATCACTCAAAATAATATTAGGTTCTTTTTCTTTAATAACTTCTAAAGCATCTAATCCATCAACAGCCGACATCACTTGGTATAATGGTTCAAATAATCCGCAAAGAAATGAGCGTATGTCTTCATTATCTTCTACGATAAGTATAGACACTGTACGATTTTTTATTCCAGTCTGATTTATTTCAATTGTTTCCTCCTGTTCATAATTTTGAGGATTAGCATTTATCATTTCTTCATTTAATTTCGTATCATCATAAACTTCGTCCTTCGAATAAGCGTCTTTGCCTAAAGGTATCTCAACAATAAATCTACTGCCTTTATTTATTTCGCTTTCCACCCTTATTGTCCCATGATGTAATTCAACGATACCTTTTGTCAGAGCCAGTCCAATTCCCGTCCCCCCCTTTATACTATCCGCCTCTGTATCTTCCGTCTGATAAAAGCGGTTGAATATTTTATCTATATCATTCGCACCAATGCCACATCCGGTGTCACGCACTTCGATGACGGCCTTACTTTGCTCCTTCTTTATCAATATCGAAATAGAATCCCCTTCCTTTGTATTCTTAATAGCATTAGAGAGAAGATTATTAATCACTTTTTGCAACTGCTTCTGATCATACCAGACCCATATCTCATCCTCTGACTTCTGAAAAACCAAGTTTACTTTTTTACTATTTGCATAAGCATGAAATAACAAATAATTTTCGTAAAGGAAACTCACGATATTATGCTTTGCTACCTTAATCTTCATCATACCCTGTTCTTGCTTCCTAAAATCCAACAATTCAGTGATTAGATCTTTCAACAATATACTATTCTTATAAACAGTCAATATTTTGTTATAAACTACAGGAGCGATATTAGAAGATTGTAAAAGATTTTCCATTTGACCGACAATAAGAGTCAAAGGGGTACGAAACTCATGACTGATATTAGTAAAGAAGCGCATCTTGGCTTGATTTACTTTTTCAACATAATCTACTTTCTGCTGTTCATACTTTATTTGCTCTTGCAATCTAATGCGTTTCTTATATGTATGATTCAGAAAAAGGATAATAAGAACTATTAATAAAAAATAAATACAATAGGCCCAGAATGATAAATAAAAAGGAGGAAGAATATGAATATGCAATATGCTACATTTACTCTGATCTTTTAAACGAACCTTTAATGTATAATAACCGGGTTTCAGATTATTGAAATTGACAAAATGACCTAAAGACATGGGAACCCATTGTTGTGAGTAGCCTTCCAACATATATTCCAACTCTTTCCGATGGTTCGGAATATAATCCACTACAGTATATTCAATAGAAAAATTTGACTGGGAAGATGATAATTCTATATTGTCTGTATAACTTAAGACATTCTTTATTATATTACTTCCATCATACGGCAAAACTTCATGCCCGTTAACCAAGAGTCTTGATGGATATATATCATAATCTCCTTTTTGTTCAATTAAATCTCTGAGAACAAATGAAATTAATCCATTCATTCCTCCTAAAAAAATAGTACCATCAGATGCCTTATAAAGAGATCTTTGGAATAATGAAACTAACGGAATTCCATTTTGCTTATTATACGCAATATAATGATTGTTTCTGTAATTATAAAGATATATGCCTTTATCTGTCTCTACCAAATACAGATTCTTATCTACTTCACACATACAGAAAGTACAATTACTTATTTCTATACTTGTAGAATCTGAGACATTCTTGAAAGTTTGTTTTTTTTCATCGAATAATTGCAAACCGGCCTCACCCGTACAAATCCAGATTCGTCCACCACTATCTTCAAATACTGAATTTACTGTTTCTGACTTAACATCATTGGATTTTTTTCCAAAGGATTGAAATTTCTGCAATCTTTTCGTATCTAGATTGTATATACAAACACCGTTCTGCTCTCCATTTATCCATAACCGATGTTTACTATCAATAAAAAGATATGCATATATGCCCAATCTCTCGGATATTTTTTTGTGTGAAAACAAAGGTTTTACTTCTTTTGTCTTAATATTGTAATAGAAAATGCCATTATGAGTTGCCAATATTAATTCATCCTTCCACTGGACGATGTCGTTAACGACTTTTGATGGTATATAATAAAAAGCTGTATGATGGGTAAGACAATGAGTTATCTCCATCGTCGATATATTCAATCGATCCATTCCTCCCATGTGTAATCCTATATATAGGACATCGTTGTTCTCATCATAATAAAGAACTTTTACATTATTGTGTCCTAATCCTTCTTTTGTCGTTATATGCGACATCCTACCCGTATTTCTGTCCAGGCAATTCAAACCACCCCCATCTGTACATATCCAAAGATTATTATGCTTATCCTCAATCATTCTTCCGACAATGGGGAAACTAAGCCTGTTATCGCCGATAGTTTTATAATGTTTAAACTCACGAACAGTCGGATTAAAAGAATCAACCCCACCAAAAAATGACCCTATCCAAATGTTATTTTGTTTATCCTTCATTAGAGCCCAAATTGAATTATGCTCGAGTCCATCCCCTTGTTCATTTAAATCGTACCTTTTAAAATTATTATCTGATACCTTTTGATAAAGACCGTTCATCGTACCAATCCAGATATTTCCGTTATTATCTTCACAAAAAGCCCTGACATCATTATCTTTCCCCAACTGAGGCCCTTTTATCATTATCCGGCTATTATAACAATAAAAACCATTCCTTTGTGTCCCTATCCAATATTTACCACTTTTGTCTGCATATATACATTCAATATACATTCTGTTAATAAGTTGAATTGTTTTTTTCTTATCAATCTGATACATAAACAAACCATCTTCTTTTGTGCCCAACAACAAATTATATCCATCAAGTTCCATAGAATGGACAGATAACCTAGAAGGTAAAATACAAAGACATTTTGTACTTCCTTGTTCTAAAGAAAAAACTTTGTTTTCTTTGGCATAAAAAAGAACATTCTTTTTAAAACAAGCAGCCGTAACTCCCCTACCTACCAAGGGAGTAATTTTCTCTGTTTTTATGTTGATTAGATCTATACCAAAATTAGTATATACTATGATTTTCCCTCTTTGATCACCCATTATCCTATGAATGATGTTGCCTTGCAATGTACTTTTATTTCTTATGTTTACATTAAATATTTTGATGTGTTTTCCATCATATAAATTCAAGCCGTTTCTAGTTCCGATCCAAATAAATCCTCGTTCATCCTGGTAAAATGAAATCACAGAATAATTTGACAATTGTTCGTAAGGGGTTAAATGATTGAATGTTATTTGAGCCTTACTACATAAGGTAGCAAAGAAAATGTACACAAATATAAATAAAAACCTTTTCATACTAGAAGAAATTTTTGAAATTTGATACTCTCATATTCCAACAAGGCAAACAAAATATATGCAATATTCGTCAAAAATCTCGAAATAAACAAATAAAACGATTGCACTTTCTTTAATTGTTAAACATTGTTTATTTATTCTGGATTTATTTGGAAGGTAAAGAGAGTGATTATATATTTGCAGTGTACTATTACAATAGAACACTAAAACAGTAATATATATGAAAGCTTTATCAATTGAAAATCTGTCGTTTAAATACGGAAGAAAGAAGCAGAACATCTTTGAAGGATTCAATCTCTCTTTCAACAAAGGCGGCATTTATGGTCTGCTAGGAAAGAACGGGGCAGGCAAATCCACACTTATTTATCTTATGGACGGACTACTCACTCCCTCACAAGGAGAAGTAACTTTCAACGGAATCAATGTCCGCAAGCGTATGCCGGAGACCTTGAACGATATCTATATCGTTCCCGAAGAATACGACCTGCCCAACATCCATCTCAGAAAGTACGTTAAGTTGAACGCTCCCTTTTATCCGAAATTCAATGAAGACGATATGAACCGATATCTGGAACTGTTCGAAATGAGCACCGATATCAATCTGCAGGATCTGTCAATGGGACAAAAGAAAAAGGTGCTGATGAGTTTTGCTCTGGCCACTCATACCTCGGTGCTTCTGATGGATGAGCCGACGAACGGTCTGGACATTCCCGGGAAAAGCCAGTTCCGCAAATTCATTGCTTCCGGCATTGATGAAGAACAGATAGTAATCATCTCTACCCACCAAGTACGTGACGTGGAGCAGCTTCTGGATCACATCGTCATTCTGGATCGCAGCAAAGTCTTGCTCAATGAAAGTACCGAGCACATCTGCGAAGTGTTGCGATTCGAAGAAACCGATGATGAAAGCCTTACCAAGGATGCTCTTTATAGTGCTCCGTCACCTCAAGGGAATCTTGTCATGCTGCCTAATGACGAAGAGGCAGAGACCCGTTTGAACATCGAAATGCTGTTCAATGGAATACTTGCCAATACGGAAAATATCAGCCGTCTATTCGAAAACAATAAAGAAACAACCTCTAAATAGAATTTTATCATGAATACATCTATATTTTCAGTACACAGATTCAACCTTGTTGCAAGAAAATTCTTTTCAGAAAACCTGCGTTCGCTGATATTGCAAGCCATCGTCTGCTTTGTATTACTGACTACCATCTTCACCATCCGTGATTACTGGAAGTGTGTAGATTACGAGAGTATCATAGAAACATCCCAAACTAAACAGACAGGGCAAGACAATATAGGAGAAGCCAATACCAAGTATTATCAAAACATAAGCCAAGAGATGAAAGAAGAAGGCATCAAACGCACCAATGAAAAATATGCCGATGAAATAGGTATTGGTATCGTTATTTTCTTCTTTCTGGCAGCCTATTTCGCTTCCGGATTCGGAGAATATACTCAGAAAAAGCCTGAACGCATGGCATTTCTCAGTCAGCCTGCCACAGATTTTGAGAAATACCTGTTGCGATGGCTGGTCTATATCCCGGGGTTCATCGTGGGATATTTTCTAATTTTCTATATGGCCGACCTGACGAGAACTCTTATCTGCCAGACTTTATTCCCTGCCTTGCCCAACATATATCAGATAAACTATAGTCAGCTGGACAGATTCTTTAATTTAGCCACAGATGAAAAATATCTGTTTGCCCTGTTTTTCCTCTTCGTCCAATCCGTTTTCCTGTTAGGAAGCGTCATCTGGCGAAACAAGAAATTCCTGAAGACCTGCTTTGCCATCTTCATCGTATTTTTGGCTTATCTGGCATTTGGTTGTTTTTGGGACGCCATCCATTCTTTAGGGACGAGTCAACTTGTAGAAAGAGATATTATCTTGACTCACAAGCAAACTATGAAGGATATCGTCAACACTGCTCTGACCATTCTCACCCCTCTATGCTGGATACTGACCTACTTCCGAATGCGGGAGATGGATATCGTACATCGGTTACTATAGAAACAATGTATAACATATTAAGAGATACAAGACCATGAAATTCAAAGAAAACAATTCCATATACCTACAGATAGCCGACCGCATCAGCGATGAGATTCTGCAAGGCCGATACGAGGAGGAATCCCGAATCCCATCGGTACGTGAATACGCTGCCTTGGTGGAGGTGAACACGAACACGGCTCTGCGTGCATTCGATCTGTTGCAGCAACAAGAAGTAATCTACAACCGCCGCGGCATCGGTTATTTCGTCAGCAAAGGGGCTCGAAAGAGTATCCTTTCCGCTCGCAAATCGGCTTTCATGAAAACCGAACTACCCGAATTCTTCCACCAGATACAGGCTCTCGGCATTCCTTTCGAAAAGATAGAAGAGCGCTACCGGGAATTCGAACAAAAACAAAATATCAACTCATAAACATCCATTCCAATGAAAAAGACAAGTTACATCATCATATCCTTATTATCAGTCGGGCTCCTGCTGGCAGGAGTTTGGGGCTGGTTCTTCCACATCGGCCTAAAGGACGCACCTTCTTATGTTGCTACTTTATCGCCACAAAGCATCACCAAGACTGTGCCGGCTTTCAAGCATTTGGTCATTCATCAGGAATTTCCCAAAGAAGTGACAGCTAGTTTCATGACTTTCAAAGATTTCAAAAGCATCGATTTCAAGATAAAGCATTCTTCCAACCAAGTAAACAGTCTTACGCTTCCAGCTGACATCATGGAAGCGAGTTCCTTTCGTGTGCAGGCTGATACACTCTTCGTGGACCTGCATTTCAAAGGCAATCCATTCAAAAACTGGAATTTCAAAAGCAGATTGCACTATGCAGACAAATATGATATTAAGTCTCCCGAATGGTATCTGTCGGTGTCGGGTCCGCTTCTATCCGTCAACTATCAAGGTAGGACTGACCTTTACATCGAAGGCCTCAGCCAAGACAGTCTGTCGATCTATTCCCGAAGGGACATTCATCTCACCCAAACACATGTTGGTTCACTACAGTTCCGAGGGGAACAACCTATTAATGTTCATCTGTACAACACAAAATTAGACAAAGTCTATCCAGAGGCACAATTTATTGAGTTCCTGCCCGACAGCCTGAGCCAAATAAACGATTACTACTACATCGGTTACAAAGACTCTAAGAATATCAATCTGGATATAAAATATCCGTGCACAATTCACTGGATACCGGACAATAAAAACAAATGATTCCCTGAGTAATTCTTGAACAACTAAGGTTATTTTTCATCCCAAGCTTTGAGACCATCATCCCAAAGCTTGGGATGATGAATTTTCTGTGGAAAATGGAACTTTCTTATGTGATAAGAATACTTTTCCACACAAGATAATTAATTATTGCAGTCGGGGAAAAAAGTATACAATTAAGCTATCTGTAAAAAACTTATTTTGTCAATCGGAAAGGTGCCATCCGGGTGCAACGCAATCCCTTGGCATCTTTCTCAAGATAATAGATTCCGGCTGTTTCGGCTTTGAAACTCAATCCATCCATATCGAGCAAAGCCGGTTTATACACGGCAGCCCAATAACCGTTCCCACAATCCTTGCAAGACAAAATTTGAGCAGATGAATCATTCCGAACAATCCGAATTACCTGAATATCAAAGGTTTTTACATCATCCTTTGAAGAAGCTGGCATAACAACATATTGATAGGATTTCCTTTGAGGACGGATGCCGTGATTCAGAAACAGTGTCATCACTTTTCCCTTTTCCAAAGCAGGTTGATACATACCCATAATGTCACACCATTGGCCGCTCCTTTCTTCTGCCTTTGCCGTACAGGAATCACTGTTAAGAACAATGTAGCCCGTTCCGTCATGATAAAAGCGCAAGTCGGGTTTGCAGAATGTTTCTGTACCTTGAAGCGCGCCCCATGCATCATTCTTCAAGAAAGAGAATTCGCCGCGCAGCCATCGTTGATCAATTGTGGTATTTACGACCAAAGCGGAATCAGACTTGATATCCGCTCCCAAGCAAAACACAAATCTGTCGGAAAACAGCCAAGCCTTATTTCCCTTCAGTCCGTCGCGATTCAACTCCATGGCAGTCATTCCGAAATTCCCGACTGTCAAGCCTCCTACTTTATCACTGTTATTCCCGGATTTCGTTTTGCTAATATTTGGAAGTGCAGAAACGTCCTGATAAGCAGTTGTCCCAGGAATCCTTCTCCAATCCCACAATGGAAAGATATCTGAATATTCATCTCCTTTTCTATAATAATAGGTAGCACCATCCCCCAAATAATAGCCCATGAGATTATCTTCGTTGACTAATTCTGTACCAATCACCCGGTTGGAAGACATCTTAACGGATGCCATCCAATTCTTCGTGCGGTGAAGAGTATAATCGGAATCATCGAAATGCTTATGCCCGATAAACGAATTACCTTGTGCATTGAATCCTCCGATACCTAAATCGGCCGCAGCCAAAGCCAGACTATATGCCTTGTGAATCTGCGTTTTGCGGAAGAATTGACGGTCAAGAGCACTCACATCCATGTACCGGTTCCATATAATCCATCGATAGCCCTTGTTGATTAAAGAACACAAAATATCTTTCTGCCTTTTGGATAAAGCAAAAGCCGTATCTTTGAACAATCTATTGTAGAAGCTCATTCCCGAAACAAACGCCAGACCATAATTACCGAATTGTTGCTGAGGACCATGTTGATGGAAACTCCAATCATTTTTAATTCCCTCTCTCCTACCAAGTACAATTTCCGAAACAATCGTATCCCGGGCAGCTTTCGCCAACACTGAATCGTTCTGTAATAAAGCCCTTATCAACACATTACCAGCCAACCACACCTTATTTTGCCCGGTCATCCCAAATCGTGAGTTTTTCATCACCTCTATAGCCGAAGACTTTTCCTTTGCGGAAAGCTGATCCTCCAGTAAAAGGAATGCACAACCCAGAGTTTTAGGAATGCCTATTTCATTGTACCACCAGTTAGGGCAAACAGGCTTTCTCACGAACCAGAAGTTCAATGCTGAATGAATAGCTTTCTTGATTCGTGGAGAATGATAGTATTTTGTATCCTTGGAATTATACAGTTTCGATAGTTCCAGAATTCTGGAAGCATGTTTCTTAGGAGCCCATCCCGACCTAAGCCGATCATCATAGTTGATGTCTTTCCAAGAGCCGTCCGTCTGCAGCAAACTGATATATCCTTCGATTTTCTTTAAATCAAACGGATACAGCAGATGGAGCTCTTCCACAACCTGATCCGATATTTCCGTTTCCGGCTTGAATTTAATCAGGTCGGTTCTTAGCGAATCCTGATTATCTTTTGTCGGCAACAGGATTTGCCTGTAATTACTTTTTATCTGTAACAAGATATTTGTATCTGCAGCGTATGCCACCGATACCAACAGAAACGAGCTGACAACAAGCAACAAAGTAAAACATACATTTTTCATAGTTCTGCAGTCTTAGTGGTGAAACTTCTCTCTCCATTTAGCCGGTGAAAGATTTTCCCTTTGCGAAAAGAAACGGACGAAATGAGAACTCGAAGCGAAACCCACCTCCTCGGCAACTTCTTCTATCGTTTTTTCAGAGCGGTCCTGGAGTATCTGCTTTGCCATTTCAATTCTCATGGAACCTATCCATTCGCGAAACGTGCATCCGTATTCTTTATTAATATATGTAGAAAGATAAGTCCGGTTTGTCTTCAGTTTGATAGCAAGTTGGTTCACCGTAATTCCATTCTTGCGGAATCCTTCCTCTTCTTTCCAAATTTTGAGCCTTTCTTCAATCTGTTGGTAAAGCAAAGGCTTGGCTGTGTCGTCCAAAGCCATGTCAGATGTAGGCTCAGACTCATTTGCCTGTTCATCCTCAGATTCTTCCACGGCAATCTCAATCTGTTCAAAGTTAATCATATAATTGAGGAAGCACACAAAGATATAGATGAACATAAAAATGCCCAGAGACATATAGATCGTAACCGCCCATTTCGGGGCAAAAGCCATAACGGAACATATCAAACCGAAGAAAATAATGCCATAGGTGCTTTTGTACAACCAATGAACAAAGCAATCCACATTCTCGGAATAATAATTCTGGACTTTTTTTACTGCAATGCGATAGGTGCGGAAAAAAATAAGAGTAATCCTGGTGGCATCAATAAAAAAGAAAGCCGAAGCCAGCAAAAGCAATATATGACTTAATGGAGAAGGTACAGCGAGTACCGAAACCCATAAGTATATGACGAACAATATCCATTTCGTGAAATCACTGACTATTTGTCGTCGATTGATATATCTTTTATCCAATAAAGAAATAAAGGACATCCCGAAAAGAATTGCTTGCAAATAGAAACAGGTTAGATTCAGTGCAGAAGCTATCTGTGGATTCTTTCCCCTGAAATCAAACAGCCACTGCACAAAAACCTGAACAGCGAAAAGAAATAAAGCAACACCCAAAATCTTGCGTGATCTCAGATATAAATCAAAACCTTTATCAGGTACTTTTCCCCAGAAGAGATAGATTCCGAAAAAGAAAAGCAGCACCCACGCTGCAAAAAGAGAATAACTATAATAGATATCTGTCATGGAATTCTTTTTTACCGATGCAAAGATAATTTCTTTTTTAAAACGATAAGCCCTTTTTGCAAAGAAAGTGATAAAAAGCCAAAAAGGCCGATGAAATGAGGCTGTTTTGTTGATAAGACAATTCTTTTTACGATTAGACAATTCCTATTCCAAGAATCATCCTTATTTTCGCAAGCAGAAAAAAAAGACAATAAAGGTTTGTTTATATATCTATCCATGGTTATGAAAACCATGTTATCACACAGCCGGGAAATTTCAGAAAAGATTTCCCGGCTTTTATTTGCTTGCCTGTCATAAGAATTTTATACCTTTGTTTCATTAAATCAATATACATGAAATTTACTCAAAAACACATTGATTTCCTGGTCGGAATAATATTACTCTGTTTGCTGGGATATTTTCTGCAAACAAGATTAGCCTATTTATTCTTCTACAGGGAGCAGGAACAGCTTTTCCTTTGGAACAACGATATACTTCTGGAACAACTGAAGCATGTAGGTGGATTTGCCATGATAACAGGTCAATTCATTGTCCAGTTTTTCTCCGTTCCCCGTCTCGGAGCATTTCTTACGACCGTCATTCTTGGTCTGTCGAGCATCCTTCTATGGCTTACCATGAGCAAAATGCCCCATGCCAGTTTTGCATTTCCTCTTTGCTTTCTTCCAGCCACGTTCCAAGCCATCCTGCTTACAGACGTGAACTATCATTATGACGGAGTGATTGCTTTACTGCTGATTTCTCTTTTCCTTTACTTATATACGCTGACAAACTTCAAGAAGCCCCTTTACAGAATACTGTGGGGATGCGGATTCTCTTTGCTGCTATTCCTTGCTGCCGGTCCTGCCGCCCTATTTTTCGGAATATGCTTGTTCTGCATGGATTTCACTCATCTGAAAGAAAAAGGCGTCGTTATGTTCTTTGCTTGTATTCTTGCCTACATCGGTGTGATAACAACGAATATTGATGGCTTCAGATTTGCGTTTCTTCCGGATGCCTATTACGAATCGCTGCTATCTCCCGAAAAGATTCTCCTGATAAGTTGGCTTTCACTTCCAGCCATACTTCTGCTGTCACGTTTATCTGTCTTCTGCCGGAAATGGAACAAGATGATACAAACAGGAATGACCGTCGTCATTCTTCTTTACTTGTTCTATAATACGATTGCCGGTATGGCTGCCCATTTGGATATGAAATTCTATCAACTTGCGAAATTCCAGTATTTGGAAGCCAATGAACAATGGGACCAAATTCTGCAGGAAGCTGAGGAAAGTTCCCATAATTACCTTTATTGCAACTATCAGAATCTGGCTCTTGCCCGAAAGGGAGAACTTATGAAGCATCTGTTCGATTATCCTCAAAACGGACCCTTCTCCCTTGTGGTGGATAACAACAAAAGCAAAGAGGTGACTCAGCTGCTGAGTCAGATTTATTTCACAATAGGCAATATAACAGCCACACAAAATATGGCTTTCGAATCCAACGCAGGCGCCCTTGGCAATTACAATCCACAAATGATAAAACTGCTCGTACAGACAAATCTCATCTTGGGAGCCTATCCCGTTGCCGAAAAATATATTCATTTGCTGGAACAGAGCTGGAACTACAAAGATTGGGCAAGTTCACAACGGAAATTCCTATATAATGACAAAGCGGTGGAAAATAATCCCATGTTAGGAGGAAAAAGAAAAGACATCCCTCAAAAAGCGGACTTCATCTATCTCAATGGATTCCTCTCCGATACCGAACATACCATCCAGGCCAATCCTCAGGAAAGAAATGCTGTGGAATATATGGAAGCCTATCTGCTACTGGCAAAGGACATGAAAGGCATCAAATACATGGTTGAGAAATACGGGGGAACGGCAGCGCTTAAAGACTTACCTCCACTCATGCAGGAAGCGGTTATCTCTTATGCCGAGAATGATCCTGAATACTGCCGAAAACACGGAGTGACGGATGATACATTTGAAAGATACAGGACTTTCAAGCAGAAGTTCATCGAGAACCGAAATTATGGAAGGAATCCGGCCGACGCCCTTCATGCAGAATATGGCAACACCTACTGGTATTACTTGATGTTCAAACAATAAGAAGATTCAGATTATGAAACATATTTCATTATATTTTATCGGCGTATGCGCCTTGCTTCTTTTTGCCTCGTGCGGAAGAAATATCGAGATTTCCCGACAATCGGATAAAGAAGTTTCTATATTTCCTGATTATAAGAACGTAACCATCCCTTATAATATTGCCCCTTTGGATTTCTCTGTCAACGGGAATGCTGTGTGTCAACTCATCATCAGTGATGACAGCCGTTCTTTCCAAGTAGAAGAGAAAGACGGATACTTTGAAATTCCTACTGATCAATGGAAAGAAATGCTGGAAAAGAACAAGGGGAAGAGCATCCGGTTCACCGTATGCGAACAGCAAGGTTCAGAATGGATTGCCTGCAAGCCTTTCACCATGGATATTGCCCGCGAACCTATAGACCCATATATTGCTTACCGCCTCATATCTCCCGGATATGAGTTATGGAACGAAATGGGTATTTACCAAAGAGATCTTACTACTTTCAAGGAAAGTTGCATCTATAAAAACACACTTACAGACAAAAATTGCGTGAACTGTCATTCGTTCTGCATGCAGAATCCAAAAGACATGATGTTCCATTCACGTGCCAAGCATGCAGGAACTCTTGTCATAAAAGATGGTAAAATAGAAAAGCTCAACACCAAGACCGATCAGACCATTTCTCCACTAGTCTATCCTTCATGGCATCCATCAGGAAAATACATAGCTTTTTCCGTCAACAAGACCAAGCAGAGTTTTCACAACTTCAACCGTAACCGCATCGAAGTTTTCGATCAAGCGTCTGACGTTGTGGTTTATGAGGTAAACAAGCATCAGATTACTTCCTGTCCTTTTCTGAAATCAGAAAAAGCCTTCGAAACATTCCCAACCTTCTCCCCCGATGGGAAAAGCCTGTATTTCTGTTCTGCTGTCGCCGTAGATTCCATGCCGCAGAAATTCGACAAAGTGAAGTATAATCTTTGCCGTATCGATTTTCACCCGGAAAACATGACTTTCGGCAACCGTGTGGATACTATATTCCATGCGGCATCTATAGATAAAAGCGTATCATTTCCAAGAATATCACCGGACGGGAAATATCTAGTGTTCACTCTTCACAACTACGGAAACTTCTCTATCTGGCATAAAGAAGCCGACCTATACGCCGTGAATCTTTCCAACAAAAAGGTTTTTGCCCTCACCGCTGCAAATAGCAAAGACACGGAGAGTTATCATTCATGGAGCAGCAACAGCCGTTGGCTTGTCTTCAGCAGCCGTCGTGCCGATGGTCTTTACACCCGTCCTTTCTTCACTTATATAGACAAGAATGGCATTGCCCATAAACCATTCATGCTTCCCCAAAAGAATCCCCGCAAGTATTATCAGGAACTCATGGTTTCATATAACATACCGGAATTTATTAAAGGAAAGGTGGAAGTCAACAAGCACGAAATAGCTGAGACATTAAAAACTTCGGAAGGAATGAATATTTCATACAAATAACGAAACAACATTTTAATGGATACAAAAAAAGCCGCATTTTTCAATGCGGCTTTTTTATCATATATAGTGATTATTCCATCGTACGACTTGTTACCGGATATTCATACCAATCGGTATTGGAACCGTAATTTGCGCCCCATGTTCCGAAAGAGTGATTTTCAGTACCATAAGCAACGCTTATATTGACAGTCTCCTTCGGCCACTTCCAAGGAGCCGGAACACGAATCATCTGAGGAACTTCTCCAGACTGTGCATTTGCCTTAACCTCGGTTGAAGTTTTGTTATTACTTACAACTATAGACAAAGCTAAAGAAGAAGCATCAAAGCTATCACCTACATTGGAAAGAGTTTTTATGGTTACAGCATCTTTTGCAGTAGCTCCGGTATTAACCATGGTCGTTGTACTGACACCAAATGCAGTATGAACCTCTTCGCAAATTGTTTCACTATTGTATTTTACAGAAACAGGCAATGTACCACCTGCTGCACATAACTTAATCACTGCATCCTTCTGGGTTCCATTCAAAACCGGATATTCTACACTCAAGACTACATCATTGAAGTCATAGTCACCAATACTACCCATATCTTCGAATGCATAATAATATGTGGTCGGAGTTATAACAGGAGGATCTACAGGATCATCTTTCGGATTATATCCGTCACCGGTGCAATCACCCTTAGGGATTGACAAAGACGATGTAGATTCTGACGTTGTATGAGTAATTTTTGTAGCATTCTGCGAAGCCCACCAATTTGTATTAGAAGAATATCCTTTACCTTCTGTAGAAAAATCACCATCATAATATAAATACCCCGAAGTGCTGAACGAGTTATCCATTGTCAAAGACTTAGTAAACTTGAATACGCTATAATCCGATGAAGATGAAGCACCATAGAAAGTTCCTCCATTATCATGCCAATCTCCAGCATTTACTTCAGTATATTTACCAAAGTAGATTTTTCCACTGTTACCTCCACCAGTAAAAATTCCAGTCGAACAATCCACGCGTGAGTTATCACATAAGACCAAATAAACAATACCCATTGCATTTATTTTTGTATAACATCCGTTGATAAGACGGAAATTGGATGCTGCAGTTCCTTGTCCATCAGTTGTATAGTTACCTTTAGTCGTTGATTCTGCCGTCAAGGTTCCAAAATTTGTAAAGGTGCAATTTCCTCTTGCATCCAAGTACTTCATAGACATCGTACCTTTATTATATAACTGTGAGTTGTTACCGGCAACAGACAAGCCTCCATTGTTCAGTGTCATTGTTCCCGAATTATAACAATCGGCTTGTGCTTCAGTATAATTTTCAATAGATATAGTTCCTGATGCAGTTTCTATAGTTCCTTTATTGATAAAACGAGCTCCAGAATCAAACTTGGCATTTCCATCAAAAATAATCTTACCACCTTCTGCAACAACAATTATCTGAGCGTTGCTAAATTGTATGTCATTAGGAACTTCCCATGTACCTTTTACAAGGATTATACAATCAGCATCTTTCTGCTTTGAATAGCCAAGATTTGCTTTCACTGTTTTTTCGGCAGGAACTACATAATGCTTGCCATCGCCATAATAAAATTTATTAGGCTGAACGTTATAATTAATAATATCCATTCCTCCTAGCTGATTTTGCGGTATCGTTATTACATCATAATATCCGTTCCCTTCCAATACAGATGAACTTATAAACGCAGATTCCGCTTTCTGATATGTGGCAGGATCAGTAGATATTCCACTTATGTTTGTACGTGAGGTTGCTGATGCACCTAAAGCTACCGTGGCCTCTGTTCCAGTCATATCTACCGTTTGCACATTATAACGATTCTTGCTATTAATAGCTTCTACATATAAAGTCGTAGAGGCCATCGGTTTTGCGAATTTCATGGAAACGGTCTCACCGGTCTTTCCTGTTGTCTGAGCCAACAAAGTAGCCTGACTGTCATATAAAGGATTTGCAGTAAACAATCGCAATGTATAGGACTCCAACAAGTCTAATTGGATGTTCACATTAAGCGTACTCATTACAGAAGAATTCCAATTCTGTTGAGAATCAATATTGGAACCACCTAAAACGTTTGTTTTAAATGCATTATCATATTGTTCTTTCGCATAATTAGGATCATACACATCATTGTTCGTACAAGATGAAAATGCCATGACACCCAGTGTCAAGCATAGAAAAGATTTTAAAATTCGTTTCATTTCAATACTTAGTCTTTTGTTCTTTTTAAAATAGCCCTATCACTCTTAACAAAGCAAAATTATGTAACTTTTTTTGATTGGCAATCAGTTTTAATATGTTTTTTTCACAAATATAACTTCCTATTACCCTTTTGTTTACAAAACGACCAGCCGGGAAAAGAATCTATCGAATTCTCTTCCCGGCTGATTTTATGTAATATATGTGGAAATAGTACTACAAACTTTCCAGCATTCTTTTCAATACTACTGTCGCTGATATCTCTCTATTGGCGGCTTCGGGTATAACCAATGACTGCGGACTTTCAATGACATCATCCGTCACAATCATATTTCTGCGCACAGGAAGACAATGCATAAAATAAGCATTGTTAGTCACGGCCATGTGAGCCGTATCTACCGTCCAACTCATATCCCTGTTCAACACTTTTCCATAGTCATCAGGACGTGTAACTCCCGGACAAGACCAGTTCTTGGCATAGATAAAATCAGCACCTTCAAAAGCTTTCATCTGGTCATATTCCACACGAGCATTACCCACAAACTTCGGATCCAATTCGTAACCTTCAGGCTGAGTGATCACAAAATCCACATCAGCTGCATTCATCCATTGTGCAAAGGAATTTGGAACTGCCTGAGGCAAAGCTTTCGGATGTGGAGCCCATGACAGCACCACCTTCGGACGCTGATTCTTCTTATACTCCTCTATAGTAATTAAATCGGCAAAGGCTTGCAACGGATGTACAGTGGCTGACTCCATGAAAAAGACAGGACGACCGCTGTACTTGATGAACTGATTCAATATTTTTTCTTCATAATCGTCCTTGCGGCTCTCAAAACTTGCAAAAGAACGAACGCCGATGATATCGCAGTAGCAGCCCATCACAGGAATGGCTTCCAGCAGATGTTCGCTCTTGTCACCATCCATGATGACTCCTCGTTCTGTCTCCAGTTTCCAAGCTCCCTGATTGATATCCAGCACAATGACATTCATGCCGAGATTCATGGCTGCTTTTTGTGTACTGAGACGAGTGCGCAGGCTGTTATTGAAAAAAATCAACATAGCCGTTTTATTCTTTCCCAATGTCTGGAACTGATAACGATCTTTCTTTATGTTCATAGCTTCTTCCAAAGCCAACTTCAAATCACCTATATCCTGTACTGATTCAAATTTTTTCATATCTGTTCTTGTTTTTAATTTCTAATTTGTCCTTCTCCTTCTATAATCCATTTATAGGTACATATTTCTTCTAAGGCCATAGGGCCACGCGCGTGAAGCTTCTGCGTACTGATACCAATCTCGGCTCCCAAGCCGAACTGTGCTCCATCCGTAAATGCAGTTGAAACATTGTGATAGATACAAGCAGCATCAACCGACTGCTGGAAAAGCCTTGCAGCCGGGACATCCTCCGTAACAATACATTCGCTATGTTTGGAACCGTTCCTACGAATATGTTCCAAAGCCTCTTCTATGCTATCCACCGTCTTTATAGCCATCCGATAGTCCAGAAACTCCGTACCGAAGCTCTTTTCACCGGCATGTTCCAATAAAGTTTCCGGATAGAATCCGCGCAAGGCGGCATAAGCAGCCTCGTCAGCCTCAATGGCCACTTGACTTCTTTCCAATGGTGCACAGATAGCAGGTAAATCCTTCAAACGTGAAGAATGAATGATGAGACAATCCAACGCATTGCAGACACTGACTCTCCGAGTCTTGGCATTGTTCACAATTGCAGCACCTTTCTCCACATCTCCTTTCACATCGAAATAAGTATGGCAAATACCGGCTCCCGTTTCTATCACAGGAACTTTGGCATTCTCACGCACAAAACGGATGAGCCCGCTTCCTCCCCTCGGAATGAGAAGATCCACATAACCAACTGCCGAAAGCAGTTCGGCTGTCGCTTCATGACCCGCAGGAAGAAGTTCCACCACATGGATATTCACGCCATACTTTTCCAGGACGGAATGAATGACAGAAAGAATAGCCCGGTTTGAAGCATCAGCATCACTACCGCCTTTCAAGATACAAGCATTCCCGCTTTTGAAACAAAGCGAAAAAACATCGAAGCCTACATTCGGACGTGCTTCATAAACAACTCCAATCACACCGAAAGGAACGCTGACGCGTTTCAGCCGGATACCATTCGGACGCACAATTTCCTTCAATATTTTGCCCAAAGGTGAAGGCAACTCCGCCACCTTTCGGGTATCCGAAGCTATGCCGCGAATACGTTCATCGGTGAGCTTCAAACGGTCATATTTCGGATTTGCCTCATCCATGCGAGACAGGTCCTTGGCATTCTCTTCCAATATATATGGAATTTGCCGAACGGCCTCATCAGCAACAGCTCTCAGAATCTCATTCTTTCTGCTATCGTCCATCAAAGCAAGTTCTCTGCTTGCAGCCTGAACAGCCTCAAAAGTAAGTTTTAAATCCATTCCTATCTAAATACTTTTATTCCAAATACAAATAATCATAATGCACCAAAGGCTTCTTGCCACGTTGCCCTATCATCTTGGCAGCCTGTTCGGAACTGAATCCCACTCTCCCCACACCTATTTCATCTCCGTGGCAATCAATAATCCGCACAATGTCATCTTTTTCGAACTCACCTTCTATACCTGTTACTCCGATAGGGAGAAGACTCACGGCTTTATCGCCCTTCAATACTTTTGTGACACAGTCATTCAGGAAAAGCTTGCCTTTGGCAAACCCTGCCGAGTGGGCAATCCATTTCTTCATACTGCTGACATCTTCCGTACCTGGTACAAACCGTGTACAAATGGTCTCTTCGGGCCTCCGGAGAACATCGAGCAAAATATCATCATGCTTGCCGTTGGCTATAATTACTTCGATACCCTCATCGGCAACCTTGCGGGCTATGTTGGTTTTAGTCAGCATACCTCCTCTGCCGAATCCCGATTTTTCGGTCTGTATATAATCACTTAAATCCTTTCCCTGCTCTACCTTGCGGATAACCTTAGAAGATGGATTGGAAGGAGGTCCGTCATAAATGCCGTCCACGTTACTCAGAATTATCAGTGCAGCCGAATCCATCATGCTGGCAATAAGTCCGGACAATTCATCATTATCCGTAAACATCAGTTCTGTAACGGAAATGGTATCGTTCTCGTTGACAATAGGGATAACACCATTTTCCAGCATCACCATCATGCAATTGCGCTGATTCAGATAATGCCGGCGGGTGCCGAAAGTCTCTTTCATGGTGAGTACCTGGCCAACCTCGATGTGATGTTCCCTGAACAGTTCATAATAGCGGTTGATTAGCTTTGCCTGGCCTACTGCCGAGAAAAGTTGGCGCTGATCCACACTGTCCAGTTTTTTCTTCAAATTCAGTTCGCTCCGCCCTGAAGCCACAGCTCCGGACGAAACAAGAATGATTTCGTAACCTTCCTTATGCAAAAGAGCAATCTGATCCACCAAAGCAGACATACGGGTTACATCCAGTGTACCATCAGCACGGGTAAGCACATTACTTCCCACCTTCACCGTGATTCTCTTTGAATGACGTTCCTCCATGAAATTCTATTTTTTAATAAAACTCGACAAAATCCGGGTGGCGACATCCTCCATTCCATCATCGAAGACAATCGTCACACATATTTCCGTCTTGCTTTTTGAGTCTAGTATGACAGCCATATTGGCATTTGCATCATCCAACGCTCCTTCTATAAAAGCTCCTAGCAAACCGGGCTTCATTTTCAGATTCACAGGAGAGGAAATATCGGTAATGCCTATATCTCCGGCAATATCCTTCACTGTTTTCCGAATGGCCGCAATGTTTGTATCCGGATCCTCCAGCAACTGTATGTTTACAGCCAAGCCGTCACCATCCACTTCGTAGGAAGTTTCGGTATCTTCTTTCACTTGCACGGGAACCGGCACCTGGAAAGAAAACCGCGTGTTGTTCCACGTATATGTTTTAGCCTGTTGCGCGAAAAGACTCGCACAACAAGCCACGAAGATAATTGCCAGCAAAGCGAACCGTTTCATGTTTCACAAAGTTAGCGTTAATACCTAAGCTTCCTTTTGATTCTCCTCTATGACAGACTTCGCACGCTGCTCGTCTTCCTCGTTGACCAATACCTTCACCCCTTTTCCGGTGTTCAGGTAATAGCCGGTGACAACTCCAAGCGTCTCATCTTTAACCATAGAGATGATACCCTCGCTTTCCAACAGACCCTTTATGACTTCCGCCTCCCAAAGGTCTCCGGTGAAAACTTCCACCAAACGTCCATTTGCATTTGCCATCATAGTTGAATTTTTTAAAAGTGTAAATTATTTATTGTCTTTGTCACGGATTTCCACTCTGCGTATTTTTCCGCTGATGGTCTTCGGCAATTCATCTACAAACTCCACAACACGCGGATATTTGTAAGGAGCCGTGACCCGTTTCACATGATCCTGCAATTCTTTTTTGAGTGCATCACCGGCACGATTCTTGTAATCCTTTGCAAGAACAATCGTAGCCTTGACCACCTGACCTCTGATTTCATCGGGCACACCGGTAATGGCACATTCCACTACGGCAGGATGAGTCATCAAGGCACTTTCCACTTCGAAAGGACCTATGCGGTATCCGGAACTCTTGATTACATCATCGGCACGTCCCACGAACCAATAGTAACCATCCTCGTCACGCCAAGCCACGTCACCCGTATAGTATATTCCATCATGCCAAGCTTCTTTGGTAAGTTCGGCATTACGATAATATTCTTTGAACAAGCCGAGCGGCTTTCCCTTGTCGGTCCGGATTACAATCTGTCCCTGCTCGCCATCTTCGGCCGAGCGACCGTCATGAGTCAGCAAGTCGATGTCATATTGAGGATTGGGCACGCCCATGCTTCCCGGTTTCGGTTCCATCCATGGGAATGTTGCCAGAGTCAATGTCGTTTCAGTCTGTCCGAAGCCTTCCATCAAACGAATGCCCAGCAGCTTTTTAAAAGTCTGATATACGGCAGAATTCAAAGCCTCACCCGCCGTTGTACAATATTTCAAAGAAGAAAGATCATATCTGCTGATATCCTCCTTTATCAGAAAACGATAAATGGTAGGAGGAGCGCAAAGCGATGTGATATGATAATCATGAATCTTCTGAAGAATATCAGCAGGAGTAAACTTTTCATGATCATATACGAACACATTTGCTCCGGCAATCATCTGTCCGTAGAGCTTTCCCCACACGGCCTTTCCCCAGCCTGTATCGGCAATAGTGAGATGGAGACTGTTCTCATCCAGATTGTGCCAGAAACTACCTGTGGCAATATGTCCCAAAGGATAGGTAAAATCATGAATCACCATCTTAGGCTCACCGGTTGTACCGCTGGTGAAATACATCAGCATGGTATCACTGTTCACGTTCACGTTCTCAGGGCGTACAAAAGGCTTTGCCTGTGCTATCCCTTTCAGGAAATCATGGAAACCTTCCGGAATATCCGGACCGATACTGATGAGTTGTTTCAAGCTAGGGCATTCCGGTGCCGCATCCTGAATATGATTGATGATAACCTCTTCACCGGCAGCAACAATCGCCTTGATGTCGGCAGCCTTGCAGCGGTAAACGATATCCTTCTTTGTAAGCAAGTGAGTGGCAGGAATCACCACAGCCCCCAGTTTGTGAAGAGCAATGATGCTGTACCAGAATTCGAAACGCCTTTTCAGAATCAACATCACGGGATCACCCTTGCCGATGCCCAGACTCTGAAAGAACGAAGCCGTTTCATCCGTACGCTGTTTCAGTTCGGCATACGAATACTGATGGCTTTCGCCTTTATCGTTGGTCCACAGCAAGGCGTTCTTGTTCGGAGCTTCCTTTGCCCATGCATCTACCACATCATATCCGAAATTGAAATTCTCGGGGACAATGATATGGAAGTTTTTGATAAAATCCTCCTGGGAAGTAAATTTTGTCTGTTTTAAAAATCTTTCTAACATGTTTCCTATCTTAAATAATTACTGCTAAAAACCTAACGGGTTTGTTATCCAATGCCTGCATACCATGAGGCAGTTCCGAATTGAAATAAAGACTGTCTCCTTCGTTAAGAATCATATCCTTCCCGTTGATGTTTATCAGCATTCTTCCTTCAATCACCATATTGAATTCCTGGCCTACGTGTGAATTAATGTGCATGGGTGTTCCTTCAGCAACGGGTTCCACCAGCACAATGAATGGATCGGCCTTTCTTCCGCGGAAGCCGACTGCCAAAGACTGATATTTATATGCTTTGGTTCGCTCCACACTTACTCCTTTTCCTGCACGTGTGAGGAAATAAGTACTCATTTTGGGTTCTTCCCCGAACATAAGCACGTCCAGAGAAATTCCATACTTGTGCGAAATATTCTGCAGCATGCTCACGGAGATGTCCACCATTCCGCTTTCCACATCCTGATATTCCTTCAGCGACATCTTGCAGGTGTCGGCAACCTCTTGTTCGGTTAGGTCAAGCACATCACGCAATCCACGCAATCGCTCAGCTATCTGTTTTATCTGTTCGTTCATAATTTTTCTTTCGTAAATTCGCTTCAAAGATAAAGAATAATTTACAATTTATCGTTTATTCTATATATAAACGTTGCAAATGTAATCAAAATATTTGTTTTTAGTTGCAGTATTTACC